>CAZXRL010000116.1:0-8484 GCA_964643275.1 uncultured Candidatus Brevefilum sp. | reverse complement strand
GACACCGCTGAAGGAGAAATCCCAGGTGCCTTCCATCATTGCCCGCGGGAAGGTGAAGGCGGTCGCCCTGCCGGCATGACTGGCTTTTTGGATGGATGGACCGCCCGGGTAGGGTAGATCCAGCAGGCGGGCGACCTTATCGAAGGCCTCGCCCGCCGCATCGTCCAGAGTGCCCCCCAGGCGTTCATACTTCAGGTGATCCTTGATGAGGACAAGTTCGCTGTGACCGCCGGAAACGAGCAGGGCCAGGAGAGGAAAGCGCGGTACCTGATGCGGCGATGTATTGGCAGGGTAGAGCCAGGCGGAATAGATATGCCCTTCAAGGTGGTTGACACCGATCAGAGGTTTCCCTGTTGCAAGGGAAAGGCTCTTCGCCATGTTGACACCCACCACGAGCGATCCAGCGAGGCCGGGGCCTCGGGTGACGGCAACGGCATCAATGTCCTGAATATCCAGATGGGCCTGGATGAGGGCCTGTTCAACGATGGCGTAAATCGCTTTGACATGTTCACGGGAGGCCAGCTCAGGGAAAACGCCGCCGTATTTGGCATGCAGGTCGGTCTGGCTGGCGACCACATTGCTGTGGATCACACGGCCATCGCTGACGACAGCGGCGGCCGTCTCGTCACAGGAGGATTCAATACCCAGGATTCTGGCTGTTGGGAGGCTCATGATGGATCAACCCCTTTCTTTCATCGGCAGGATAAGGTCCATGGGGTAATCCACGAACTTCTCAAAGGTGCCGTCCGGTGTGACCGTGTAAGTGTCTTCCAGTCGGACGCCCATGCCCTTATCAGGATAGTAAAGACCAGGTTCAATGGTGAACACAGAGCCTGGAACCAGTGTGTTGGTGGGATCGTCTTTCCGGCTGAACCAGGGTTTTTCATGGATGTTCAGCCCGACCCCGTGACCGAGGGAGTGGACGTATCCAAATTCGGTTGCCGGATCCTGGCGGATTGTGGGATGCCCGAGGTCTTCAAAGAGCTCGCAGGTGCGTTTTTGGAATTGGGCGGCATTTTTCCCGGTCTCCAACCCTGAGACAATCTTGTCATAGACTGATTTAACCTGTTCATATAGGGCCTGGGCTTCATCCGGCGCATAACCCAGACACCAGGTCCGGGTGAAGTCGTAAAAATAGCCGCCGCCTTTTTCGCAGGGGAAAATATCGAAGACGATGGTCTGACCCAGCCGGAGCGGGTCGGTGAGCGTGCCGCTGCTGTGGGGGACTCCCGCGTCGCGGCCGATAGCGAAGATTGTATCTTCCGGGTTTTCCGCGCCGAGCTCTGCCAGCCAGAGGTTGATCCTGCCTTTGACATCACCGATCAATAAAGGCGTGCCGTCAGGTTTTGTCAGTACCTCGTTGACTGTCTTGTGGCCTGTGAGGAATTCTGCCGTCCGGGAGACAACAGTCAGGACAGTTTTCCCCATCTCTCGGATTCTTTCGATCTCCTCAGGCTCTTTGGTTGCCATAGCCTGGAGGAGGACAGCATCATCCAGATCGCCCCTAAAAACCAACCCAGGGAGGAACGCTTTCAGTTTTTCAACGACGGAATAGAATTTTCCGGCATCCGTCCGCCCGTAAAGCAGGACGGTGCCTTCCGTCAGCCCGATGGTTGTAAAGATTTGTTTGTAGAGCAGAGCCTGCGCGGTCAGATGATCACCCTTGGCCTCTTGCAAACGTTCCTTTAAGGGAAACCGGCTGTAGTTCAGGGTTTTCAATCCGGTCCTGGCGGCTTCATCGCGTTCCATAGGCGCATGGCAGAGTGTGGCAGGCCTACCCACAGGTTTGATGACGTCAGCCTGAGTCATGTGCCCTCCGCCCGTCAGGTACACCATGGCCGGGTTGTGCTGTGCCGGGCCGGTGATCCAGAGGGCATCCGCCTGGTGATCAATGAGAAGCTGGTCAAGATCGGATTTCATGATGTTACACTTTCAATTCTCGAGAATTTCCATTGTGTGGATTAAGTTTACTTTATGCCGGTTCGATCTCCAAAACCTGCCTCAGGTTTCTGAGCAGATATCCTTCCTGTTCCGGGAAGACCGTCCTCGGATCCAGCAGGACCCGGTCTTCATCGATCCGGGCGATGATGGGCGGATGGGCATTGCGCAAGCGGCTAAGGAACGCATCCGGTTTATCCGGTGAGAGTGCGAGCAGACAGGTCGGCATTTCTTCGGTGGGGAGGCTGCCGCCGCCAACTGTGGAAAACCCGGGAATTACTTCGCCATCTCCGAGGATTTCGCGCCAGTTCTCAGCCCGCGATTTGATACTTTCAAGGGGCATGCTGATCATGCGCCAGATTGGGATCCGGGCTTCCGCTTCATTTTTCAAATAGTGCAGCAGGGTGGCGCTGAGGCCCCCCAGTGTCAGTTTGTCGGCACGGAGAGCACGCGCCAGAGGATGGGTCCGGATGGGAGTAAGAAGCGATTCTTTGCCGATGATGATCCCCGCCTGCGGCCCGCCGAGCAGCTTATCGCCGGAAAAACAGACCAGATCGCAGCCCGCGTCCAGGGATTCCTGAACCGTTGGTTCGTGAGCGAGGCCATACTGGGCGGTGTCCAGCAGCGCACCGGAACCGAGATCATGGATAACCGGGACACCATGCTGGTGGGCGACCTCAACGATTTCTTCGAGAGGCGGTTCGCTGTGGAAGCCGATCAGTTTAAAGTTGGAATGATGGGCGACCAGAACTAGGGCGACTTCGTTTTCAGCCAGCGCATTCTCGAAATCATAGCGGTGGATCCGGTTCGTGGTGCCGATTTCCAGTAAATTCGCGCCGGATTGGCGCATGACATCTGGAATCCGAAAACCGCCGCCGATTTCCACCAGTTGGGTGCGGGAGACGAGGACATTCTTCCCGCGGGCCAGGGCTGAAAGGACCAGCAGGACCGCGCCGGCGTTATTGTTGACGACAAAACCGCTTTCCGCCCCGGTGACCAGAGACAGAAGACGGGATGCATGGACAGACCGTTTACCGCGTTTACCGCTCTCCAGGTTGAATTCGAGGTTGGAATAAACTGAGGATGTCTCACTCATAGCCTGTCGGGTGGCATCGCTGAGAGGCGCGCGGCCAAGGTTGGTGTGCAGGATCACACCGGATGCGTTGATCACAGGCATCAGAGAGGGTTCGGTCCAATCCCTCAAATGATCCCGTGCAGCTTGAACGATTTCAGCCTCGTGTGGGAGGGGTTCACCCCCGGCAAGGGCCTTTTGCCGGACTTCATCCAGCACTGCCCGCAGTGCTTTCAGGGTCAGCGGACGCCCGAAAGACTTCAGCAGGTCTTTTACCCCGGGGGCGAACAAAAGCTGGTCAATTGAAGGTAAGTTGCTCAGATCAGGCATAGGTTTTGAGTTACTCGGCATAATAATTCAATCGGCTATTCCCGGTTGGGATTCCAGCGGCTGCGTTCAAACAGGCGGAGCAGGAACTCGATCAGGATGAAGACGGCTGCCAGGATCAGTGCCAGCCCGGGTGTCAGGACGCGGCCAAGTTGCAGCCAGGCGATGGTGCTGCCGAACGCGCCTACCCAGATCGCCTGGCGCACGATGACCAGGTCTTCCGCTGGCGGATTGCTGGGGAAACGCTGGTTCAGGAAGTAGGTCAGGGGCAGGGCGGGGCCTGTGAGCGCCAAAACGCCAAGAAAGAAGAAGAACCAGCGTGGCGCCAGGGTGGGGACGGTGGCGCCAATGATGAGGAAAAGCCCGCCCCAGCCGGCCAGAGTCAGCACGATGGAAAGCGGTAAAAAAGTTCTGAGAAATTTCTGCAAGCCTGATTTCATGCTTTTCTCCTTATGGATTTATTGTAACGCATTAACCTTTGGGTAACGAGATTTTTATTGGATTTATCTCTGTGGAAGGCATAAACCAGGCAGGTTTGAGGTACAATCCTTGTCAAATAACAGGTTTCAGGAGAATGGATGTCCGTTAAAATCGTCGCAGCAGATTTGGGTATGAGTGTCATTGATCTGGTGATCCAGACCGATGCAGGTCTGACCCGCTTAAAACTTGAAAACGAAGGCCGGGATGTCGTTGAGCAACTGCGGCAGGCGTTGAATGCCATTGAACTGCCGCTTGCGCCGGGAACAGTTTTAGGCGTCACCGGCGGGCGATACCGGTCGCTGCCCGAGGTGGTTGACGGGATTCGGGTCCGTAAAGTGGACGAGATGGCGGCGATGGGCCTGGGCGGGCTGGCGCTGGCGGGGCTGGATGAAGGCCTGGTCGTGAGCGCGGGGACGGGCACTGCGATGGTCGCTGCCCGGAAGGACGACGTGCATCATGTCACCGGGTCCGCTGTCGGTGGCGGGACCCTGCTGGGTCTGTCAAAACTGATCATCGGCACAAGCGATGTCAGAGAGATCGACAGGCTGGCTATGGCCGGGGATGCCTCGGCCGTGGATATCATGCTGAGCGAGGCAGTGGGGGGAGAGGTGGGAAGGCTTCCGGCAACCGCCAATGCCGTCAACCTGGGGAAGCTGGACCGCGAGAACGGCTTCACAAAAGAGAATCTTGCAGCGGGGCTGGTTCGGCTAGCGGCACAGGTGATCGCCGTGATCGCAATCAACGCCGCGAATGCCGAGAACCTGACTGAGATTGTAATGATTGGACATTTGATGGACCTGAAATCCATCCGGAGAGAGATCAATCTGGTTGGCGAGTTCTATAACCGGGACTTCACTATCCCGGAGAATCCGGGTTTTGGAACAGCCATGGGCGTGCTGGAGATCCTGAAGGCTGGATAAACCGCACACCATCTGACTATTCACCTTTCACTAGTCACTGAAAAATTGACATCACCCCCTGAATGTGATAGACTTTGTCTAGTTAATACGCTCATCGAGAGAGGTGGAGGGACCGGCCCTTTGATACCTCGGCAACCACGATCAACGATCGCAGGTGCCAACTCCGACAGCCCCCGTAAATGGGTGGATCTGGAAGATGAGAGACGTTCCCGACTTGAGTCTGACGCCTCTCATCTTCTGAGAGGCGATTGATTTAATTGGACAGAGAGAAGGATTGTTTATGACACCAATCCAAAAGAATTTCACCAACCGACGTTATCTGGATGCGATCCATGCCCGTGTGATCCTTTTTGATGGCGCGATGGGCACCAATCTGGACCGGCAGAACCTGACGGCCGAAGATTTCGGCGGAGAGCGGACGGCTGGCTGCAATGATTACCTGGTGGTCACCAAACCGAGTGCAGTCGAGAAGGTGCACCATGCCTTTCTGGAGGCCGGCGCGGATGTGATCACCACGGATTCCTTTCGAGCTAACCGCCTGACCCTAGCTGAGTTTGGCCTGGGAGACCGCGTGTATGAGATCAACCGGGCGGCTGCTGCTCTGGGGAGGCAGGCGGTGGAAACTTACAGCACGCCTGAAAAGCCGCGGTTTGTGGCCGGATCAATAGGACCCAGCGGGAAACTGATTTCCTCTGAGGATCCGGAGATGTCCAGGATCGAATTCGATGAGCTGGTTGATATCTTCCGTGAACAGGCTATGGGTTTGATTGAAGGCGGTGTGGACCTGTTGTTGATCGAAACATCGCAGGATATCCTCGAAGTTAAAGCCGTGATCCAGGGGATCAGGGCGGCTTTTGAGCAGACGGGCGAGGTGCTGCCGATCCAGGCACAGGTGACACTGGATACCACCGGACGGATGTTGATGGGTACGGACATCGCTGCCGCTCTGGCGATCCTTGAAGGCATGGGAATTGATGTGATCGGTTTGAATTGTTCCACCGGCCCGGACTATATGCGGGAACCGATCCGGTATCTGACGGAAAACTCGATCTTGCCGGTCTCCTGCATTCCTAACGCCGGCCTTCCGTTGAACGTGGATGGTGAGGCGGTCTATCCGATGGAACCCGAACCCTTTGCTGACCTGCTCTTGGAGTTCGTCGAGTCCTTTGGTGTGCGGGTGGTGGGCGGTTGCTGCGGTACCCGTGAAGACCATATCCAGTTGATCGATGAAAGACTCAACAGGGACCGGTCCCTGCCTGATTCCCCAACAAAAGTCCCAACACTGGCTTCACCCGTACAGGCGGTATCCATGCAGCAGACGCCGCCGCCGTTTCTGATCGGTGAGCGCTTGAACACTCAAGGCTCCCGCAGGTTTAAACGCCTGATCCTGGCGGAGGATTACGACGGATTGGTGGAGATGGCGCGGGAACAGGTAGAAAGCGGTGCGCACGGGTTGGATGTGTGCGTTGCCCTGACCGAACGAGCGGACGAAGCTGACCTGATGCGCAGGACGGTCAAAAAGCTGGCGAATGCTGTTCCTGTGCCGCTGGTGATTGATTCGACAGAAGTGGAAGTCCTCGAGGTGGCACTCAAAGCCAACCCGGGCCGCAGCCTGATCAATTCAACCCATCTCGAATCCGGCCCTGAAAAGGCAGGCAGGGTCTTCGATCTGGCGAAGCGTTTCAATGCCGCTGTGATCGTACTGACCATTGATGAAAATGGGATGGCAAAGCATGCGGATCATAAAGTGCAGGTCGCCAAACGGATCTATGATCTGGGGGTCAACCAGTACGGGCTGAAACCCGAAGATCTGGTTTATGACGCGCTGACTTTCACCCTGGCGACCGGTGACCCGGATTTGAACGATTCCGCCCTCCAGACCCTGGAAGGCATTCGACGGATCAAGGAAGAACTTCCCGGGGTGTTGACCTCACTTGGGGTGAGCAATGTGTCCTTTGGTCTTTCGAAGCCCGCCAGGGCAGTGCTCAACAGTGTGATGCTTTATCACGCTGTGGAAAACGGGCTGGATATGGCGATTGTGAACGCTGCCCATATCAAACCCTATGCGGAGGTTCCCGAAGAAGAACGGAAGCTGGCAGAGGACCTGATCTTAAATAAGGACGACCAGGCCCTTTCGCGGCTGATTGCTTATTTTGAGAACGTGGAAGAAACAGATGAGGACGCCCAGGGCGGGAGCCTGGATCTGGCAGCCATGTCGCCGGAAGAGCGGCTGCATTGGCGAATTCTGCACCGGCATAAGGCGGATGTTGAAAAGGACATTGATGCCCTTCTGGAACGGGACTCCGAAAGGCCCAGATCTGAAAAGGCGGTGGAAATTCTAAACGATGTCCTGCTGCCCGCCATGAAAGATGTGGGGGATAAATTCGGTGCGGGCGAGCTGATCCTGCCTTTTGTGCTCCAGAGCGCGGAGGTGATGAAGATCGCAGTGGGATATCTGGAGAACTTCCTCGAGAAAAAGGAAGGGACTACCAAGGGTAAGCTGGTCCTGGCGACTGTCTATGGCGATGTGCACGATATCGGCAAAAACCTGGTCAAAACGATCCTCTCAAATAACGGCTACAGTGTCGTGGACCTGGGGAAGCAGGTCCCGGCTGAAACGATTATCTCGCGGGCTGTGGAAGAAAAAGCGGATGCAATTGGATTGAGCGCGCTGCTGGTGAGCACCAGCAAGCAAATGCCGCTGATCGTGAACGAACTTGACCGGCGGGGACTGCCTTTCCCGGTCATGGTGGGCGGCGCGGCGATCAACCCGAGATTTGGCAAGCGGATCCTGCTGACGGAAAAAGGTCATTACTATGAACCCGGCGTCTTCTATTGCAAGGACGCTTTTGAGGGGTTGTCCACCATGGATGCCTTGATGAACCCGGAAAAGCGGGAAGCCCTGCTGGATACTGTCCACAAAGCCGCCGATTATGAACTGGGGCGCGACCTCACATCGCAGCGGAAACCGTCCCGGACCCGAACTGGATCGCAGGTGACTTCTCTTGACGAGCTGCCGCAGGCGCCGTATTGGGGGCCGCGGGTTGTCAGGGATATGCCCCTGGCGATGGTGGGAGAACACCTATCGCTCAATGAACTTTACCGGTTATCCTGGGGCGCGAAGAACGCTCATGGAGAGGCGTGGGAAGGCCTGAAGGCCTCCTTTGATGAACGGCTTATCCGCATGCGCAAGGACGCGGAGAAGGAAGGCTGGCTGGAACCTCAGGGCATCTATGGGTATTGGCCCTGCCAGTCGGAGGGTGAAACCCTGCTGGTTTATGATCCTGATTCGCCGGAGGACTCAACCCCCGATATTTTGCAGCAATTCACATTTCCCCGGCAGGAAGGTGGGAAGGCGCTTTGCCTGGCAGATTATTTCTCCCCCAAAGGCTCGGGCAGAATGGACGTGGTTGCGTTTCAGGTCGTCACCGTTGGGCGTCAGGCAACGGAGAGGTTTACCGCCCTGGAAGAAGCCGGCGAATATTCGGAAGCCTATTACATGCACGGGTTGGCGGTGCAGATGGCGGAGGCAACAGCCGAGTACCTGCACTCGCATATCCGCCGGGAGTTGGGACTTGCCCCTGTCCGCGGAAAACGTTATTCCTGGGGGTATCCGGCGATCCCGGACCTCGATGATCATGTTAAGGTATTTGAGCTTCTGCCGGCTGGAAAGGCTTTGGGAATGAGTCTGACCTCGGCCTATCAACTGGTTCCGGAACAATCCACTGCGGCGATGGTCGTCCACCA
>CAZXRL010000115.1:0-8500 GCA_964643275.1 uncultured Candidatus Brevefilum sp. | reverse complement strand
CTGGATCGAGTGTCAAGGTAAATCGCCCACACATGGCAGATTATCCTTTCCAAGCCGGTAAGATGAAATGGGCTTATTCAGATTCTATCATATTGAGGGAAATTCTCAGAATTTCTTATATGAGCAGCGAGATCAGCAGCCAGCCACCCAAAGCGATAAACACCAGCCCCATCGCAAATTTGACCGCTGCGGCCCGCTCCTGCAGGAACCGTGTCAGGTCTTTGGAGGTCGTCCCCAAATAAACCAGAACAAAAATGACCACAAGAGGCAGGATGAATAAAAGGTTGTAAACGACCAGATAGACCCATGCCTGAACCCTTAAATCAGGAATACTGCTGACAAATATGATGGTTGGCAGGTAAACCTGCCCTGTACAGGCTAATTCGAGGAAGGAGATCATGACCCCCACAAAAAAAGCGCCAAAGAAGTAATTTCTGGATTTGCGGCCCTCACGGATGGTTGCGTTGATCCTTTTCCGCAGGGGTTCCGGGAGATTCAATAACATATCCCCGATCTCACCCTCGCGGGCTTTTTTATAATCAATGAAGGATAACACAGCCAAAACCAGACAGAATATGCCGGTGAAGATATAAACAATTTTTGAAATCAGATCAAGCGTTGAACCTACATACTCAAGTATCTGATAGAGACCCAAGCCCACAGCCAGATATGCAAGAAAAACGCCTGCGGTGAAAGCACCGCCCACCAGCAGGACTTCCTTACCGCGCCGTCCGCTTAATGTCAGGTAGGAAACAAAGAAAATCAGCGTGGCGAATGCACAAGGGTTGATTCCGTCAATTAATCCGGCGGCAACAACCGCCAGCCACCCCATTGACTTGAACTGATCAATTATGGATTGCTGTCCGCTTTGCGGATCATAATCCAGCCAGAAAGGTTTTGCGCCGGACTCCTTATAGCTCTCAATAATGGGAATGAGGGTATCAGGGTGAATCTCTTCATCCATAATGACCTCTGTCCCGATAAACAATGCGGGATTCCGAAAATCCTCTTCAAGTCCGATCTGCTCTGTCATCCACAAAGCCAGATCGGCATGATCATAGATATTGAAGTTAACGACCTGTAATTGAGGATATAGGGAATGAAGATAAGTCAGGTCAGCTTCCACCCGGCTGCACACATCACATCCGGTCTGATAAAAATAAGCCACAAAAATCGGCGCACTGACCTCGCAGCCTTCTTCAGCCTCGCAGACTTCGTCAGTGATTCCGGCTGGATCGGGTACCACACTGACCAGTACCGTGGAATCAACCCCGGCAATTTCAGGGAAGGGCAAACCGCCGGATTCAAGACCATCTCGCACCAAAGCCGAGAATGCTTCTCTGATCTGATTTTCACCGATCAGAATTTGATCACCAACCACAAGGGTGGGGATACTCCGCTCAGTCCCGCTGACATTGAAATGGGCTTCAATCATCAGCATGGCTTCATAATAAGCCGGGATGCTGATTTCCAGTAAGCGGATGTCCAGCATCTCGTCAAATTGCGTCTCAAGAGGATCAAGAACCGTCTCAATAACCTCGATACAATGAGGACAGTCAGGCGTAGAAGTAATAAGCGTGAACCGCTCCTTCTACCTCAGGACCGGGGGCTGGCGGCAATGCGGGACCAACTGGGGTCACATCTCCCATCTGAGGAAGGCTTTCACGGGCAAAAACCGATTGGTATCCCAGGATCAGAGTTCCCCCCAAAAGACTCAATAGAAGGCAGAGTGTGAAGGTAATGTTTCGTTTCATATTTTTGACTCAATTGTAGAATCAGATAAAAAACCATCCAAAGCTGAAAAAGAAAGCTCAATCCAACGCCCCATTATAGTTCAAAAGACCTTAAAAAACGCAGTGAAAAACGCATCGATATCAATATCAAGTGCAACTTGATGCGGCTTTTCTTCCCCTTCGGGATCAAAAATTGTCTTCCCGTGCAATCCGGCATCAGCATCACTGTTGACTGAGACCAATCCTTTATGGAATTCACAGACAGATGGGCTGAAAACAGCTACTGCGGCCAGAGGATCGTGAAAAAACAAAAAATCCTGTTGCTCGAACCAGACTTCAGCAAAATCCAGTACGGGTTTAAAGATCGGATGGTTGAATCGGTCTCTTACCTCGTGAGCAGGTAGTTTAACCTGCCGGGTCACATCCAGACCCACGGACTGATGGGTCGCAACTCTGGCGTTATAAACCATCCTGGTCGCGTGAGGATCCAGCATGGCATTCCATTCAGTCTTCCAGGGATTATCCGGCAACTTCGTGAACACCCCGCACATCATGACCAATTGTTTCAGCGCAGCGACCGTCTCAGGATAGACAGCAAAAAGCAAAGCGACATTGGTCAAAGGGCCAATGGCGAGCAGGGTCACCTCCCCTGGATTCGCCCTAATCTGTTCCGCCAAGAAGGCAATTGCCTGGTTTCGAGGGAATCTGGTCTCATGCGGCCAGTTCCCCAAACGGATCGCCTGCTGGGCTTCCGGCTGACGCTGCTCCGTCAGTAACGGGTTTTCTGCGCCGGGGTAAATGGGAATGTCCCGCCCTGCTGCCTTACAGATCGCGCTGGCCATCCGGGCTCTCAACGCTGCTTGTCCTGTGACGGTTGTTATCCCCAGCAGATCCGCTTCCGGTTGCATCAAAAGATAGGCCAGACAAACAGCATCATCAATATCAGACCCGATATCGGTATCGAGAAGAATCTTTTTGCGGGGCATAAAACTCCATTATCACTGTTTTACATTCAAACCCAATCATAATTCATACTGCACGAAATTGGGATGTTTCATTATTTCATTAAAACCGCCTATTTTTCAGTCTTGCATAATTGAAACATTTGTTCTATACTGTAAACATGGATACCCTGGACAAGCTCAGGTCTTTCTCAATCAACATGCCCTTTGAGACGGCGGAAGATGTTCCCGCTATAATCGGTAAGGAAATCTGTAATTCTGAACTCAATCACCTCAGAGAACGCTTCCCTGTCACCCAGGCCACTCTTCCAAATGGAAAAACGATCCCTCTGCTCAAAACCATGCAAACATCCGTCTGCGAAAGAGATTGTAATTACTGTTGTTTTCGCTCAGGAAGGGACACCCCGCGTGCAAGTCTGACACCAGACGAATTGGCTTCAGCAGTGGTCAAATTATCCAACGCAGGAATCGCAAAAGGGGTCTTTCTGAGTTCGGGAATCACAGGTGGGGGTTCCCGAACTCAGGATCGGATCCTCGCCACGGCAGAGGTGCTCCGTAACAAATTCCAATACCGGGAGTATATCCATCTGAAGATTATGCCCGGCGCAGAAAAAGAACAGATCTTCCGGGCGATGCAGCTTGCTGACCGGGTTTCGATCAACCTGGAAGGCCCCAACGAAGCCAGTCTGCGCCGGCTGGCCCCTCATAAAGTATTTTTTGAAGAGCTCCTTGATCCCCTGAAACAGATCGCCGATATCCGGCGGAATTTTCCATCCCACCTGTTTTGGAAAAGCCGTTGGCCATCAAGTTGCACCCAGTTTGTGGTCGGAGCAGTCGGAGAGACGGATCTGGAACTGCTCCAGACAACGGCACAGCTGCGTTCACATTTCCAAATTGCCCGGGCCTACTATTCCAATTTTTCTCCGGTCAGAGCTACCCCATTTGAAAACCTTCCACCGGGGAATTTATGGCGGCAGCACCGGCTCTATCAGGCTTTTTATCTGCTGAGAGATTATAATTTCAATTTTGAAGAACTCCAGTTCAATCCAACCGGAAATCTGGCCCTCGATAAAGATCCGAAGCTGGCCTGGGCGGAAGTCAACTTGATGGAAAACCCAATTGAAATTAATACCGCAGACCCTCAACAACTCCTAAAGATTCCCGGCATTGGACCAGCATCTGTCAAAAAGCTCCTTTATATGCGTCAGTATGGTAAGATTCAGGATATCAGTACGCTGCACAAATTTGGCGTTTCGACTGCACGTGCCACAAGATTCATCCTGCTTGACGGGCATAAACCGCCCTTTCAACCAGAACTCTTTTAATGGCCACTCATCAGTTCTCCTTAAAGCGATTCATTTCAGAGTCTATCACCGTAGATTTTTTATCGCAGCCTCCTCATTCCAAAAGCCCACCCTGTCCAAATAGTTTCTGCTGGAATGGACTCGATTATCATATTATTCGTTGCCTGCATGAATGGCAGGATTTTTCTCGGCACGGCCGGATGGCACGCAACATGCAGCCCCAACATGCAGAGCTTGCATCAAAGAAAGGTTCCTGGGGCGTCGGCCGCTTCTACTTTGATGTGCAAACGGATGAAAACCAGCATTTCCGTTTATACTATGACCGGGCGCCCAAAGACGCCCTGGATCGGCACGGACACTGGATTTTATTGGCAGAACTCGAATATACCGAGGATTAGCTGTGAATAAACACGATAGAACTCTCTTACTGGTAACCCTCTTTTCCCTGACCGCCGCGCTCATTGTGGGATTTGCAAACACTGGATCCAAGCCCGTCTTAGCCCAGGAAGATTATAAATACTACCTTCCCATCTTTCAGAGGGATGGTGAGCCCATGGCATCATCCAGCTATTATATGATCACCATCGAACCACAATTCTCCTATGACCTCGGGTGTGAGATTGGCACCCGTGATGCAGTCGAACCCGGCGCGCAGGACAGTGTCGTTGTCCTGGCTTTCAGTTATCCTGTGGATTTTGGCAATGGCACCTATGGCACTGAATTATATGGGTTTGGTCCGGTCCCAATCTCCGATATTGAGGTTGCATCAAAAGGATTCATGCAGGGTTATTATGACTGCACCGGGGCTGACACAGCCTCCAACCTTGTCCTTGGCCTTGGCACGAATAATAAGCCCACCTCAACAAACACTGCCCAAAAAATGATAAATCATGGCACGGCCTGGGCTGAAATGGTCAGCCGCGTCAATCAATGGGCAACGGAGGCCAATATTATCCACCAGGTGCAGGCCTATGGCGCCAGCGATATCGAATTGGGCTGGAACTCACCTGTGATGTCGAAAGCCTGGCTGTCAGGATATGAGTCGGCTGCGAATGCACCATTGATTCACTTTGGGGACGCAGCCGGTTGTCCTTATGAAGACAACCCCACCTGGGGATGCGGCACCTCCAGTTATCCCGAATGGACGATTGACGATGTCTGGTATGTTTCCTGGGGCGCACCACCCTCCATTCCCCTCCCTCTGATCTATTTGACCAATGGCGTCCATGCCAAACAGTGGGCATTTCTTAGCCGATATGGTGTCAGTACCTATGGATCACGGATGAATTTCACTGGCGTCTTCACGCAATCACAGGCCTGCGCCCAATATAGTTGCAGCGGTACTGACAATACCCCTTCTGAGGCTTACCGCCAGCTCTCCGGGGAACTTAATAAATCCTCTGACACGGCACAAAAACTGAATTGGGCAACGGATATCCGCTGGATTCTCCGCAATGAAGCTTACCCCTCAATCTACTCGGACAGAAACACAACCGAATCCCAGGGTGAGCATTCAATCCACTCGACTATGGACATTCTACAAACAGAAATCCAGAATCCTGACCTGAACCCGGCAACGCAGATAAATCTAATGGAAAAATTCAGCCTGTTTGAGAACCTTGCTGTGATGATCCGGGCATCAGAACAAAACCCTGCGCCAAAAGGTGACCGTTCAATGCTGCCGGCAGCGGAAACTCAGGATCTTGAGTTCAGGGCCGGGATCATCCCCGGAGGGGACATCGCCGGCTTACCCTATGGCGCTGTACTCACGAATGTCTGGCAGGACCTCACATCCGAGGGCTATCTGCAGATTGGTGCCGGCACTTCGCCGGAGAACCCAAGCCAGGGTGTGGTCTTCATTCTGATGACTTCGCTGGATAAGACCTCGTCACAGGCATTGATGCTGCTTGGTGATGAAGAGAGCGGCGCGCTCCAAATCGTGGCGGTAAGTGATGATGAATTGGTCCTCCAGGCTGAGGATGGCACCCGAACCACTCTTGAATTGGATTCCCTGACTTTAAGATAACGCCCCAAATAAAACCAGAAAAGGCACTGTGTTCTTTATACGGAAGTGTTCAGACAATTTCAACCTGGATCAGGTCAATCTCGCAATTCAGGAACACCTGAAGCAAGGCTTCTTTTTTATCTTCATCCAGACCCTGAATGACCCACCTTAAGGTGAAAGAGCCATCGTTGAAAGTGTTGTTCACCGTCCGCAGGATATTCCCGCCGAAACGAGAAACCAGCCCAGCCAGGTAAGCAAGCACACCGGGTTTGTTAGTTTTCGCCGGCCCCACAATATTGATCGTTGTCCAACCTAAAACTTCTCTTGAAATCCCTGATTCATCCAGCGCTTCTTCCAGATCGCTCAACCGGACTGCGCCGCCGCCCAGGGCGGAATACAGATCATCCAGGCTTGCCGCTGAAACCGCACTCAAAAGATTTTCAAACTTGACCCGTTCCTGAATCTGAATATCTTCCAGGTCCACAATTCCCCGTTCTGCCAAAATCTGCCTCAGTAATTCCCGTCCTTTTTCAGCCGTTTGCTTTAATGCCACTGTGACAAGTGCCGACCGAAGCTGCCGGGCTGTGGAAAGATTGCAGAATTTCAGCCAGTCTTCAGTGGGCACCATCCTCTGACCCTGTGTAATGACTTCCACAACATCACCGGGATTGATCGGGTCACTGAGCTTGTGTGGCTTTCCATTGACTTCCACCCGGTTGATCTTATCGAGCAGAAAATCCTGAATCGATGCCACTGCATCCAGAACGGTCGAGGAATCCGGCAAGAACCGTGTCCCGCCGGTTGGCGTGAAGATCTGGATCGGTTTATATTGCGTGATTTCTTTCCCATTCTGCAATGCATAGACCACGCCCCACAGGTTTTCACCCTCCATCTCCTCGGTGGCAATGGCAACTTCGACCGCGCCGAGATCAGGCAGCCAGGCTGTCACCTGCAGCGCCTGATACCCATGTTGGGGGCTGGCAATATAGTCGTCAAACCGGTTGTGATCGAGATTTCGGTTGAAGAACCGGTTCACCTGTGACAATAAGCGATAGCAGCCCGCGACATTGGAACCGCTCACCAGCATGCGAAAGCTGATAATGTCATTGACAGCGGAAAAATCATCCAGGGATGTGCGCCGGCTTTGTGCCATCCGCCTCAGTTTTTGCCATGCCTGCCAGTACCCATTGACGATGATCCTGATCTTCCCAGTGACGCCCTCGGCTTCCATCAGGTCACGTAATTCTGCCAGCATCTCATTGATAAAATCCCGGTTCAACCGCGGATCCTGATCGATTCGCTGGCGGACAAAACGAAAAGCATCCGGTTCTGAATATGGAAACGCCATGTCTTCTAGCCAGCGCCGCCACCGATAGCAGTTTAAGATCCCTGCCAGTTTCCCATAAGCGCGGATCGCTTCTGTCGCTTTCTGGCGCTGTTTTTCCGGAGACATGTGTTCCAGAGTCATGATATTGTGGCTCTTATCCGCCAGTTTTATAAGAAAAACCCCCGGGTCGCGAAATCTTGCGATCTTCCGGAGGGTTTCAAATTCTCGGGAGCGCCCATCTCGTGGGTTGCTCATTTTGGTCACCCCGTCGACAAGGTAGGCAATGTTTTTTCCCAATAGGCCGGGAAATTCCTGCTGAAGTGTTTCTAAACTTTCACCCTGATCTTCCACGGCGTCATGCAGCAGCGCGGCAATCGTCCAGGCTTCGTTTTGGACCAGTCGGTCAAGAAATGATGCAATCCAGACGCAATGGGTTTCAAAATAGGGCTCACCGCTCAATCTAAGCTGCCCTTTATGGAGTTTCTTTCCCAGCTCGTAGGCTTTGGCAATCGCAGGTGTGCGCGGTTTAAATTCCCCCTGGATGCTAAAATCGTCCAGAATTCTTGGACGAATTTCATACACAAATTCCACTTCAACCATATTAACAGCCTCTAAATTAAGACTCGGATTAGAGTTTTAACTTTTAAATATATTCTAATTTATTTCTAACCAGAATCCCTATTCTATTCTCATTTTCGGCGTTTTCTTAAACTCGTTTGGTGCCTCTCACTGAGTACCATGAGACCGCAATAAAAATTATATCAGTATATTAGTGTTTAAGGCAAATAGCCACATGTATAGAGGTAAATCAATAAAGGTATTCACATTACTCGTAGTTCTTGTCTCGCTCGTGTTCCCTGCAACCGCTCAGGCAGCAACGCAGGGAACCGGGTTGGGACAGACTCCAGACTATCCCTCAATTGAAATCATCGATACAACCGATGCTTCGATTGACCTTGTCGTTCGCTTTCCGGCTAACCCGATTCTTCCTGCAAATAATGAAGGCGTAATATTCAATGAGGAACATTACAGCCACCCCGCCGAAGTTGGTGTGCTGGATCTGCCCGTTCTGAGGCAGGATATCGAAATTCCGGCCGGTGAAGGTGTCGAGGTCCAAATCCTGGACAGCAGATCATATCTGGCGGCTCTGGGTGAGGATGGTCTTCCGG
>CAZXRL010000114.1:0-8550 GCA_964643275.1 uncultured Candidatus Brevefilum sp. | reverse complement strand
GTCGGGGTGGGCGGCAATGTCTCAGTTGCCGTGGAGGTGGCTGTCCTCGTGGAAGTCGGTGTGCTGGTCGGGGCGGGGGTACTGGTTTGGGTCGGCGTTCCCGTCATTGTTGGTGTGAAGGTGATATAGGGCGTCATTGTGATTGTCGCCGTCCGGGTCGGGGTCAGGGTGACGGTTGGGGTTTGTTCGACTGGGCGGGTCTGGTTGACTCTTAAGACCACCACACCCAGGCAATAACAGGGCAGGGTGATCAGGATTGCCAGTAATAAGAGATAACGAATGCGGTTTTTGCTGCTGAGATCCTTCAAAGTGCCTCCGACCTATCAAATCATAACACCAGGCGAGTTGGCGGGCAAGTCAGGTGAGGTTGATGATCAAGCGTTTAACTGCTGGAACCTGGGGACTAGCCTGTTTTCCTGCTGATAAACCAGACCCGGGGTGAGGTGGTCTGGACTTGCGTGCGCTTGCTGAGACTGCCGCACATCCCTGCGATCTCGAATCCGCTCTGGTTGAGCAGGAATTGAATGTCGGCAATGGGATAACCTCGCTCCTGATGGGTTTCATCAATCCGCTCCCAAAGATCGCCCTGTTTTGTGAAGATCGTGATCTGCATTGTGGCGATCTGGTTTTCGTGGTCAAAGTCCATGCGATGGATCTCGATGAAATCCTCGGCTTCGTTCTGGATATAGGTTTCCTGCCGCATCCAATCAACTGCCAGACCGTAGATCGTGTTCATATCAAAGATGAATAACCCGTTCTTCCGCAGGGCACGATTGGCGTTCCTGAAGACCTGATGGAGGTCTTGGACGGTCAGGAGGTAATTAAGGCTGTCAAATAAACAGGTGACCAGGTCAAACGCCTCATTGAACGTTATTGAACGCATATCCTCGACGAAGAAATCAACCGGCGCGTCCGCTTTCCGGGCGCGCTTGCGGGCGAGCTTGATCATTTGTTCCGATTGGTCGATGCCGGTGACGGAATGCCCCTGGGCGGACATTGCAACTGCGAAACTGCCCTCTCCGCAGGCCAGATCCAGCAGGTCTACGGTTTCTATCCCCATCTCGGCCAGGTACTCTGGCAGGACGGTCTCTGCCAGCCCTTGCGAGAACCGGAGGTAGGGGCCCCTCTGGTAAATGGATGCGAACCGGTCGTAGATAGCCATATGCTTTTCCTTGTTAGAAGGATTAGGGGTAATTATATCCATCTTTAAATGTTTGGCTTGATGGAATTTAGGGGGATGTCCCCCGACCAGCCGCAGGGAGGCTGGTCTTGAACACACTCAAGACAATTAGAGTTTTATTTTTAATGGTAAAAGAAAGGGTGGGTCAGCGACCCACCCTTGTATCCTGAAGGTATGGCGTTCAGCTCATATCAAGCGAACAGGTCTTCACGCTCATATTTTTCATCGAGTTTTGCGAGACCAAAAGACGTGAGCGCGCCAAGGACAAACAAGAGAGCGCAAACTGCAATCGTCCATCCGCTCACGCCGGAGGGGATGATGGCAATTGTGGACCCCACCACAATCCCCAGGATGAAGTGGTACATGAAGGCATAGGCTTTTTTGAACAGCCATGAGATCAGCCTGGCAAGCAGAAGGATGCAGGCTGCCCCGCCAAGCATAAGCGGGGTGATGACGCCCAGGTCTAGATGGCGGATGCCAAAGGCCATGGGCTGGTAGAGGCCCAGGTAGATTAGGAAATTCGAGGGACTCATACCGGGAACGACGACCCCCAGCCCGATCAGTGCACCGCTCATTACCCAGTTTGCAAAGGAAGGCGCAAGCTGGACGGTGCGGATGCTCTCCATCCAACGCATCAGGAAGACCGTCCCGACGGCCATGAGGACCAGAACGATCCAATGCCACCATTTCCTACCCTGTTTCCCCGATGTCTTGAAGAGTGAGGGGAAGGTGCCGGCGATGAAGCCGATGAACAGCCAGGTGAACTGAGCAGCATAGTTCCTGAATGCAAAGTCGACCACTGCGGAGAAAGCCACCACGCCGATCATGCCGCCAATCCCGACCGGGAGGAAAAAGAGCACATTTTTGAGAAACTTGTATTTCAAATTCCCAAGAAAGCGCATCAGGGGTTCATAAATCCCAAATACGACGGCAAGAACGCCGCCGGACAATCCGGGTGTGATGAATCCGATCCCGACCATGACGCCTTTCAACATACGCACAATCCAATCAACGACCGGGCTTTTGTTTTTTTCAGCTTTTTCTATCGTCATAAGTTTTGTAAATCCTTGGTTCTGTAATGTTTTCCCTGGTAACTGTCCCGGGCCATTATAGTACATTTGGCCCAGGTATCAAGGTGCGGCAGGCCTTTCTGGTTGCCAGCAGGCTCCAGCTTATCATTAATCTGCCATCAATTTCAGGAGCCGGGCGAAGTGTTTAGCTCCTTTCACATACAGATCCAGGCTGATGGATTCGTTCGGTGCGTGCGCACCACTCTCCGAATCGCCAGCCCCGGAGGAAATGATGGGGACACCCAGGTATTTCTGGAAGATGAAGTTTGGCCCGGAGCCGCCGATCATGGGGATGATCCGAGTCGGGTTTTCATAGACGTCCTTTGCAGCTTCCACTGCCATCAACACGGCGGGGTGGTCCGGGTCAGTCTTGGCTGGGGGATTCCCGCCCAGGTCAACGATCTCAATGTCTTCAAACCCGTGCGTGTCGAGATGTTTGCGGAGCTGGGTCAGTACCTTGTCCGGAGTCATGTCCGGCACCAGGCGGAAGTCAACTTTGGCGCGTGCCTCGGCGGGCAGCACTGTTTTGGACCCTTCTCCCTGATACCCCGCGGTCAGCCCGCAGATGGTGCAGGTAGGTTCGTAGACCTGTTCAATCGCCAGGCCAAGCTCGTCATCAATACCCTTCAGGAAACCGTCCAGGCCATAGCGCTCTTTGTAATAGTCAAGCATCGGCGGTTGCTCCGCCATAAGTTCCTTCTCACGCTCCGTGGGAGGGACGACGTCTTCATAAAAGCCAGGCAGCAGGATGTTCTCATCTTTGTCCTTCAGGCTGCTGAGTGCCCAAACCAGCCGCCAGGCAGCATTCGGGAAGATCGAGCCACCGGTGCCGGAATGGACGTCCTGATCGGCCGTCCGGGCATGGAGTTCGACATAACAGATCCCGCGGAGTCCCACCATCTGGATGGGCGTATTGGTGTGGTCCACGCCGCCGATCTCCCAGACGCAGACATCGCCTGCGAACAGGTCCTGGTTTTCTCTCACGCAGGGTTCAAGATTGACGCCCCCGATTTCTTCCTCGCCTTCCACCACGAATTTGACATTGCAGGGGAGTTCCCCTTCAGATTCGAGGATGGCATCAATGGCATGCAGGCGCTCAATGAAATTCCCTTTGTTATCCGCAACGCCGCGGGCATACAGGCGTCCATCCCGGATTGTGGGTTCGAAGGCGGGTGTCTCCCATAACGCCAAGGGTTCCGGCGGCTGGACATCGTAATGGTTGTAAGCGATTATGGTCCGGTCGGTGCGCCCTTTGCGCTCACCAAACACGACCGGCGACCCGCCAGTGGGCAGGATCTGGACCTCGAAGCCTCGCCGTTTGAGGCTTTCTGCGACAAGCGCGGCACATTCTTCAATCCCCAGCTTCTGGGCGGCGACACTTGGCTGGGCGAGAAGCCCGGACAGTTCAGTGACGCTGTCCTCCAAATGGGTTTCGATATATTGATCTACAGCCTTGAGGTTCATCAAAATCCTTTCTAATTCCAATTAATTTCAACAGAAACCGACCAGGTCGCCGGGACCAGGCTCAAAAAACCTTGTCTATCAGGTTCATGATCCAATCGCCGGCGTACGCAAACATCATCATTTTCAACACCTTGCCGATCAGGCAGTAGGCGAGGAATGTCCAAACTGGCATTTTGAGGACACCGGCCAGGATTCCAGCCAGGTCGAATAAGGGGTTTGGGATAAAGGCCAGAAACAGGATGGTCAGGTCGCCATATTTCTCCATCCAGCGGACGACGCGGCGGTAGCGCTCGGTATCTTCCACCACCGCCTGACCGCTGAACCCGGCCAGATAACCAGACAGCTCACCGAGCGCCGCGCCGGAACCCGCAGCGAGCGCCACAAATAAGGGATTGAACACCGCGCCCATGGCTGAGGTAAAAACGACCCCGGGCACCGGAATCAGGATGGTGGCGTTTGCCAGGATTGAAAAGAGGAAGATCCCAGGATAGCCATAGGCCTGCAGTTCCTGAATCCGCTCCCGGTTTAGCACCAGTACCACCGTCAGGACAAGCACACCCAGCAACACGAATGCCCGGATGATGTTTAAGGTCTTTTTTGATAATTTTTTCTCAGGAGCGCCAGGTGAGATGTTTCCGGATTCTGGCGTTCGAGGACCTTTATCCTTTATTGGCAACGGGAATTTCTCCGTTCAGTAGAGATTGCATTCGGGCGATGACCAGTTCCAGCGCAACAGGGTTCAGGCCGCCTTCGGGAACGATGATGTCGGCATAGCGTTTGGAGGATTCCACAAATTCAAGGTGCATGGGGCGGACAGTTCGCAGATACTGCTCGATCACTGAGTTGACTGTCCGACCGCGTTCTTCGATGTCCCGGGTAAGCCGGCGGATAAAACGGATGTCCGAGTCGGTGTCAACGTATATTTTCATATCAAAAAGCGCGCGAAGGTCCTTTTCAACGAAGATCAGAATCCCTTCGACCAGGATGATCGGATGTGGGGTGACACGGACCGTCTCGCGCTTTCTATTATGGTTGGTGAAGTCATAAACCGGCATTTCAATCGTGTGGCCGTCCCTTAGCTGCCTGATGTGTTCAACCAGTAATTCCGTTTCCAGAGAATCGGGGTGGTCATAGTTGGCCTTAACGCGTTCCTCAAAAGGCACATCCTTTTGATCGCGGTAATAGGCGTCATGCGGGAGATAAACCATTTGATCCCGGCCAACGCTGTCCAGGATCAAACCGGCCAGGGTCGTTTTACCGGAGCCGGTGCCGCCGGCAATCCCAACCACCGTACTCGTAAACTTTTTGGAAATAGTCATGTTCGAATTATAACTGTTGATTCAGGTATAATCCATGAAACCAGTCATTTTCGGAGGAAAAATGTCAGCAAAACTCATCGACGGCAAAGCGATTGCCGAAGCATTGCGCGAAGAAGTCAAACAAACGGTCAGCGAAAGGGCTGAGAAGGGGCTTCCTGTGCCCGGGCTGGCGACCGTGATCATTGGAGATAACCCCGCTTCAAAAGTCTATGTCCGAATGAAGCAAAAGGCCTGTGAGGAGGCCGGGATTCACTCGGTCGGGCATGAGCTGCCGGCGGAGGCCTCTCAGGAAGACGTTGAGAAGCTGGTCAAGCGATTAAATGCCGATCCTCAAATCCATGGGATTCTGGTGCAACTGCCTTTGCCCGCTGGGCTGGATGAGGAACGGGTGTTGAATACGATCAGCCTGGAGAAGGATGTAGACGGGTTCCACCCGATCAACATCGGCCGCCTGGCGCAAAAGGGGCGGGAACCGCTCTTTGTCCCCGCCACCCCCTCCGGCGTTTTATATCTGCTCGAAAAAACCGGCGTGGAACTGGAAGGCGCGAACGCGGTAGTGTTGGGACGGTCAAATATCGTCGGCATGCCGGTCAGCCTTTTGCTGGTGCGCGCCAATGCCACCGTCACCATTTGCCACTCCCGGTCGGTGGATATCCCGGCCATCATTCGGGAAGCGGATGTGTTGATTGCCGCCGTGGGGATTCCTGAATATGTCCGCGGGGACTGGATCAAACCCGGCGCCACGGTGATTGATGTCGGCGTCAACCGGGTGGAGGACGAATCCCGCAAAAGCGGTTATCGCCTGGTTGGGGATGTGGCTTATGAAGAAGCTCTGGAAGTTGCCGGCGCGATCACCCCAGTGCCCGGCGGCGTTGGCCCGATGACGATTGCCATGCTCCTGCACAACACGCTGCGGGCAGCCCGCCTGGCAGATGGGAACAGCTAGAATTCCATCACAATTGTGACCGGGCCGTCATTCACAAGTGCGACATCCATCTGAGCGCCAAAACGACCGGTCCGGGTCGGGATACCGCGGTCAGCCAGCATCTCTGCAAAGGCCCCAACCAGCGGTTCAGCCAGATCGGGCTTTGCCGCACCGATGAACGAAGGCCGCCGTCCTTTGTTGGTGTCCGCATAGAGGGTGAATTGAGAGACGACAAGTGCCTCTCCCTTAATATCCAAAAGGGAGAGGTTCATTTTTTCCTCAGCATCTTCAAAAATCCTCAGCGTGGCGATCTTGTCCGCCAGCTGCTCTGCAACGGCTGGATTGTCTTCCGGGGCGATCCCCAGCAGGATCACCAGTCCCTTGCCAATTTCCGCAATGCGTTCACCTGCTACTGTCACGGACCCTTCGCTCACACGCTGGATGACGGCTTTCATAAATTTTCCTGTCGTTTCCTAAACCTATTAATAAATTCGAGCTTATTATAGCATCCACACAAACGGAATTATGGGATTTATCCGTTCATTTTTGAATTGCCTTAATCCATATCAGTGGGCATATGTCCGAGATTCATTCGCGTGTGGTTCATTCCCCAGACCTTGCGCTATAATTCACCCATGTTAACCTCACTGAAAAACACCGAACTGGTCTGGGTAGACCAGCCTCAAACGCTGTCTGATGTCGCTGACGAACTGGCTCAGGGAGAGATCCTTGCTGTGGATACCGAATCCAACAGCCTTTATGCTTATCAGGAGCAGGTCTGTCTGATCCAGTTCTCCACGCCTGAAAAGGATTATCTGATTGATACGCTGGCCCTCCCGGACCTTTCCCCGTTAGGGCTGATCTTCAATTCCGGCCAGACCCTGAAGGTCTTTCATGCGGCCGAATATGACCTGATCTGCCTGTTTAGAGACTACGGTTTCCGGTTCAACTTCCTTTTTGACACAATGATCGCGGCCCGAACCTTGGGATTCCAGAAAGTGGGTTATGGCTCGCTGCTGGAAAAATATTTTCAGATCCGGATGAACAAGAAATTTCAGCGTGCGAACTGGGGTCAGCGGCCTTTGAGACCTGAGATGATCGAATATGCCCGGCTTGACACCCATTACCTGATCCCGCTGCAGGCCCAACTCAGGAATGAGCTGGTGGAAACAGGGCGGTGGGATCTGGCGCTGGAAGATTTCAAGCGCTTGACCCAGGGGATCGAGGATACGACTGAAAGCGACGAGGATGATTTCTGGAAGATCCACGGCGCGCGGGATTTAACACCTGAGAAGGCGGCGATCCTGAAATCTCTTTACCAGTTCCGTGAGACCCAGGCGGAAGCCCAGGGCCGGCCTTCTTTTAAGGTCATGAGCAACCAGGCGCTGATAGAGATCGCCCAGACAGCCCCCAATTACATCGAGGAACTTTCGCTTTTACCATCCCTCAGCGAAAGGATTGAACAGCGTTATGGCAAGAAGCTGATGCAGGCTGTCAGGGATGGGAGAAAAGCGCCGCCGGAACACCCGCCGCATCACAAGCGCCCGGAAAACTCTGTATTGAGTCGGATTGACGCGCTTCGGGAATGGCGCAAGCTGGCCGGTCAGAGGCTGGGCGTCCCATCGGACGTTATCCTGCCCCGCGATGTCCTCAACAGGATTGCCTGGGCTGGCCCTGGAGATCTGGAGGAGCTGAAATCACACATGCAGGATGTTCCCTGCCGGTTTAGCCGGTTTGGCGACGATATCGTGAACGCCATCAGAAACGGAAGGCATCCATGAAATTAACCATCTATGGCGCTGCCCAAACCGTCACAGGTTCAAAACATTTGCTGGAGGTCAACGGCAGGCAGCTACTGCTGGAATGCGGCTTGTTCCAGGGTAAACGCGCTGAGACCTATGACTACAACCTGAATTTTGACTTTGACCCGAAATCCGTGGATGCTGTCATTCTGTCGCATGCCCATATTGATCACAGTGGCAACCTCCCCAATCTGGTCAAATCCGGGTTCAGGGGACCGATCTACAGCACGGACGCCACCCGGGACCTGGCGGACATCATGCTGAAGGATTCCGGCCATATCTATGAATACGATGTTCAATATCTGAACAGAAAGCGCAGGAAGAAAGGTCTGCCGCCGGTTGAACCGCTGTACACCCTGCAGGATGCTGCCCAAACCATGCCCTTTTTCCGGCAAATCCCCTATGAAGAGACCTTTGAGCCCATCCCGGGTGTCACCGCACGGTTTTTTGATGCCGGCCACATCCTCGGCTCCGCAGCCGTGATGCTAGATCTGGAAGAAAAAGGAACCAGGCGGCGGCTGTGGTTTTCCGGCGATATCGGCCGTCCGGATATGCCGCTTTTGCGGGACCCGGTCCTGCCGGGCGGGCATGGCGTGGACTATCTTTTGATGGAATGTACCTATGGCGACCGGCCGCATGACAACATCAATGCAGCCTTTGATGAATTTAGGGATGTGGTTGAACGCACGGTGACGCGCGGGGGAAAGGTGATCATCCCCGCCTTTTCTGTTGGGCGCACGCAAACTCTGGTCTATATCCTGAATGAACTGATGACCTCTGGCGCCCTGGC
>CAZXRL010000113.1:0-8559 GCA_964643275.1 uncultured Candidatus Brevefilum sp. | reverse complement strand
TTCCCGGGTGGACCCGCACCACTGGGTTACCCCGTTGGAAGGGCTCCAGGCAAAAGTCGGCAGTCAAATGGAGATTGGCTTTGAACCCGGCTATGACAACCAGGTCACACCTAAATTTGTTGACAAGGACTGCTTCACCCATCCCGACGGTGAGACCGCTGGGTTGAGGGCGGAATTCTGGAACAACCTGACATTCTCCGGTGACCCGGTATTGACCCATGTGGATTCCCGGGTGGAGGCCTGGTGGGGCGGGAGTGGACCAGCACCGGGCAGGGTGGATTCTGCGCATTACAGTATCCGCTGGACCGGCACCTTCACTGCGCTGGAAACCGGGGACACGGCGTTTTATCTCAATAATACCGGCGATGCCCGGATCTGGCTGGATGATAAGCTGATCCTTGAGAATGAAGTCGGACCCAGATCCTCAAGCTCTGGTGAGGGGGATAAATCCAACGTTGAGCGGGTCATTCATCTTGAGAAAGGCCGGGTATACGCATTTCGGGCGGAATTTGTGAGCGGCGAGGGCAATGCCTTTGCCTTTATTAATTTCTCCTACCGCCTGCCGATTGGTGTGGAGGGCGATCCGGTTGAACGGGCGGTCAACCTTGCCAGGGAGAGCGATGCGGTTGTGATTGTGGCGGGCTTCTCGGATTTGTATGACAGCGAAGGCGGCGACCGGCCGGACATGGACCTTCCCGGTGGGCAGGATGAACTCATCCGGGCTGTGGCTGCTGTCAACCCCAACACCGTGGTGGTCGTCAACGTCGGAGCACCGGTGGCGATGCCCTGGGCGGAGGAAGTCGACGCGCTGATCCTCGCTTTTTATCCCGGACAGGAAGGCGGCCATGCCCTGGCGGACATCCTGTTTGGCGATGTGAACCCCTCCGGGAAACTGACCGTCAGCTATCCAAAGCGGTTGGCGGATACACCGGCGTATCTGCATTACCCCGGCTGGAAAGAAGTCCGTTATGGCGAGGGAATCTTTGTCGGGTACCGGTATTATGATTCCCGGGACGTTGAACCGGCGTTCCCCTTCGGCCACGGCTTGAGTTATTCTGTGTTTTCCTACAGCGATTTGCAGGTGTCAGGCATAGTGAAACAGGGAGAGGCCTTTGAGGTTTCGGTAATGGTGAAGAATATCAGTGACATCGCCGGGAGCGAAGTTGTCCAGCTCTACCTGCGGGATGTTGAATCGACCTTGGAGCGGCCGGAAAAGGAACTGAAAGGGTTCGCAAAAGTTGCGCTGGAGCCCGGACAGGAAGAGCGGGTGACCTTTGAGCTTGATATGCGGGCGCTGTCCTATTACGACCCGCATCAGGGGGGTTGGGTGGCGGAACCCGGCCGGTTTGAAGCCCTGGTGGGCGCCAGCTCACGGGATATTCGTTTACGAGCAAGTTTCGAGTTGATAGTTAATAGGTAATTGACCAAAAATTGCCAGGATGATCACATTGCGCTGCTGGTGCCGCCAGCAGCGCAATTATGGTAAACATCATCATTCAAAACAGTTATTATAGGGATGGAAAAGAAGCCTCCTATTTTTGATCATGAAGAAGGATGTAATTAAGGGCAATTTCTGTTTCATTATTCAGGTTGAGAGATATGTTATAGGATGCCCTGTCGGGATTCAAATAAAGGCAGTCCGCCGTCTCATCATTGATTTCAACCAGGAAACAGGATTCAGGGATAGCCGAGATACGGAGGTGATTGTTTTCATCTGATTCATAAGGTTGACTTAACAGAACTTGCGTTTCGCCTTCCTGATCCGTGAGATAGACCTCGTAATACTCGGGATAGATGATAACCTGATACCACTCATATTCTGTCTCATCAGCACTAACCGCTGCGATATCTACTCCCCAACTGCTGTAGGTTGAATCTGTGGAGACGAAGCGCCAGCCTATCAGCAGCCAATAGGGGATTCTTGTGGGGACGTAGGGGAGGCCCATCGCAGAAAAGCCGCCTCCCTGCATCCGCCAGTGATATTCACCATCCGATATCCACGTATCTTCACCGAGGGAGAGGATGGATGTCTCAGTTTCAGAAAAACTCTCATCTATCCGGGTTCTGAAAAGCGGCTTGTGAACCCAGTTTTCCGGTAACAACCTGAGAAGGGGATCAGTACCGAAAATGATTGTAAAAACGATTCCGGCCAGGATCAAACACCCAACTGGAATGATCAATAATAACCAGATCCAACGCTTCTTTTTATTCCTGGGAGCTTCCTGTTTCACTGCTGTGGTTTGTGCCTCTTTTATCTCATCCTCCTTCTGAGGGGCTACATCATGAGCAGGTTCTTCGATGGGTGCGGATTCGATCGACAGCGCCTGATCCTCCTGTTGAGCTGGCAGATCTTCTGCGCTGCCGCCGTCCAGGCTAATATCCTGGGGCGGCGTGATTGATGTTTCTTCGGGTTCCGCAGCCTGTGAAGCCGATGGGTCATCCGGTTTGGATGGCGCAGGCTTCAACCGGGTGCCGCAATAGCCGCAAACAAAGGCGGTTTCAGGTACTTCTTTTCCACAATGATTACATTTAATCATGACTGGCCTCCGTGTTCAGAAATCGATCCTGGTGTCCATAATTGATTCTTACAGGCCTGGATTAATTGGATTCCAGGATGGTGATTGTTTGATCGTCAGTATTGATTTGGATGATGATAACATGGTTGAAAAGGGCGCTATTATCTGCAGAGATTTCCACACCGTAAACCACGTCGATGAAATCTTTTCCATTCTCAACAGTATGCGCTACGTCCGGGCTTGTTGTCAGATCCAGATTGGGATAGTGGTGCTGGACAATGGCATTCCCGATCTCCTGTGCTTGTTCTACCGTGAGATTCTTAAAATCCCCATAGTTTGGGATCGCAATTGCACCTTCCCGATCCGGTGTAGTGACTGGTGGCTGAAGATTGGGAGAGGTGGACCTGTTCCTGAATAGAATTCCGGCAAAGAGGCAAACCATCAAGACAACGACCAGCAAGGCACCTGCTGGAATAAGGAAATAGATTGGCTTGATCTTTTTCTTTTGAGGCTGCCGGGGCGGGATCAGTGGGCTTTTCATCAGACCGCCGCAAAACTCACAGAATTTCACACCTCTGCGGTTCTCTCTTCCACAGTCGGGGCAGGTCGGGCCAGTGGGTGGCTCTTCCTTTGTTGGTATTTCAGTGGTCAGTTTTTCGCCGCAATGTTCGCAAAACAGGACTCCTTCCCGGTTTTGTTCACCGCAGGTGCTGCAAAGAATGGGATCTGGCACTTTAGTCTCCTCCAGTTTGGCACCGCAAAATTCACAAAACCTGAGATTGTCCCGGTTCTCCTTATTGCATTCTTTACACTGCATTATGTCCACCTTTCAGTTGAGTGGATTCGCCGGATCCTTGTAAAGCCATGGTGGTCATCAGAATGACGCCTGATTGAAGGGCGGCAGACCATAGAATTGGAACCCGTACAGGTCTTTTAATTCTGCTAAGAACGACGGCCCCAGGGTCTGGGCAAGCTGTTGTTTGGCATACCAGAATGCGTCCATTGGATGCATACCATTTGTCAGGCCGGTGAAGACAGACGCACCAAGTTTTGCTTCACCTTCTTCAATGTTTTCCATTGTCCATTGCGTATCGAGCCAGCAGGTTTGTTCCTCACAATCCAGAATGGTCTGTTCGTATGAAATTGAGTAGGTTGAGATGGTATGACCCATAAAAGCGCTGGTGCCATTTCGGAGGAAACTTAATGCGATCGAATCTGTGGTGGTTTTTGGATTCTGAGGTGTCCCGATATATCCGCCGTAACAGGCATTCACGACGACTACGTTCCAAAATTGAGAGACATTGATATGCCAGCCTTCGGGGTAAGTGGTCTGCCCATTGACGATCTCTTCACCCCACCAGACTGATGTATTATCGATGTTCCCGTGCAGGATGAAATAGATCCAGTCTCCCCAGATCTGGTTATAGGAGGACCAGTGGCTGGGGGGGACATAATCAATTGACGACGCACCCATCAGCCTTCCAATCAGATTGACAGAGGGGCGGAAAGGCTGTCCGATGGCATAAGTCCCCAAATAACTTCTGGAAGCAGGGGGGGTGGGAAAAGGTGTTTGCTCAAAATGAATTCTGAAGATCTCAAAATCGCCACCGTCTGGGAGCCTGGCGACAGGGATCTCAGGTATGCTGAGCCCATCCTGGTTGGGGGGGATATCACCATACAGATCGTCCGTATAGAGGATATCCCAGTCGCAGGTTTCAATACCCGCGGTAGTGCGACAAGACCTCCCCCACATGGGGTTGTCAACCTCACCGAAAGCGACGACTGCCGGGCCGCCAAGGATCAGGATATATTCAGGAGGTGAAGGCATATCTCGAAGGATTCGGCTCTCAATTGCCTCATCTATTGCGAGAAAGTCTGTGCTGTCAATCCCTAACTCGTGGAGGTCAATGATGGAAACCCCCGAATAGTTGTCGTATAACCATATCTGAATTTGGTCCCAGGCATCGGCTGTGTTAACCTGGGTGTTCAGGTTTTTGGAGTGTGTGACGACCAGCAGATAGGGCGCGCCCTCTTCCACTTCGATGGTCAATTCAAGGCATTGCATCTCGCTGTTGGGAATTGTGTAACACATTTCAAATGTTTGAGTCGTGTCTGGGCAGACCTGATAACTATCTGTGCTTGGAAGGTAGTAGCCATCCCACCAAATTTCACCCCCTGATGCCTGTGGAACATCCCAGGATATATCGGTGCATTCGCCTCTGAATAGAGAATACCGATCCGCCTGGTAGGAAACATCAATCACTTCAACCGTGACCTGCTGGCAGCGATATTCAGAATCTGAGCCTGTGGCGCACAACTCAAAGGTTGTGGTTTCATCCAGACAAACAGCTTCCTCTCCTGACGAACCGTTTTTGGGGATTGAATCAAGATAAACCCATTCATCATCGATATTGTCGATTTGCCAACGCAGATAGGTGCATTCGCCTGTAGAGAGGGTGTATTCATCTGCCCAAAAGGCGATTTCCGCTGGTGGTGCCTCTTCCATATAGATTGTCACGGTACGATTGATCACGGAACCGTCATGCCCGGTGGCGGACAGGACATAAGTTGTGGTTTCCACTGGACAAACATAAGAGGAGTCGTAGGGATTGACCGTTACCCCATTAAGGGTAACCTTCCGGCTGTTTTCGACCTCCCAATTAAGATAGGTGCAGCTACCCGGGGAGAGAACATATTCATTCGCCCAAAATGAGACTTTTACCAGGTCAAGGTCCGTTATCTCCCTGTCAACGGCAATATCGATGTCCATAGAGGCGTTTCTGCTTAAGTTGCACTTCTGAAAATCGAAAATAACCTGCACGAAATCCGCATTAAATGGGATATAAAGCTCTGCCACCTCTGACCACCCGATATTGCCCATGTTATAGACGATGTGTTCTCGGGTGTTGTTGGCGTTTGCACGATCAAAGGCAAAGACCTTCATTTCATAGAAACAGTAATCCCCCTGCTGCATGGTCATCCTTGACCTGACCTGGATTGAGTGGTTCCTGAAGCTCTGGTTTCCTTCCAGATAAACATAGAGGTATGAATCATAGTCGTTTTTATCAATGGTGAGGGAGGTCAGTGATTCCATCTCCCCTGGTGAAATATAAAGCTCGTCAAAAAAATAATGCCTGCCGGCTAAAGATGACAACAAAATCAGGACACATAGAAAACCCAAAAAACTCTTTTTAAGCATAAGTCCTCCTGTAATGAGCGCCTTGCCACGGAAAACGTCTTTGTTAATGACTCTGTAATTTCTTGGGGGTAATCGTTTTTATTTTAAATGTAATTATAAATAATTGCAATAACCAAAATTAAGTATGTCAGCCGGCAGGTTGGCTCGGATACGCTTTGAAGGAGGGAAAGTTAAACATGCCAGCCAGGTCTGGGTTTGATACCAGACCTGAGAACTGTTCGGGTAGATGGGAATTCTGTCAGGTTTTGTTTCGCCTGGGTAAAGGCGAACTTTAAATTACCAGCGCGCCTGGTGGTCCTCAGCCCAGCCGACGGCATCTGAGATGATGATCTCCTCGCCGCGTGAGGGGTTGAGCGTGCCAGAGAAATGACCGATCATCTGATGTACCTCTGAGCGGATGATCAGGGCGTCGGTTTTGGCGACCCGTTCATAGAACGGCGTAAAGGTCAGATCTACCCGGTCAGTTGCTGTGGTCCTCAGCCGCCAGGGGGCCATGAAGTCCGCTGGATCGTATTCAAAAGCGACATCCTCGCTGAGCTTGAGCAGTTTACCGTCAATACACAGCCCATTCTCATTCATCCCGGTGCCATCAGTCCAGCCTGCGCCAAGGTTGACGCCTACTGTACGGCCATCAGCGAGACGGGTGGAGAAGCTGGACCAGTTCCAGAAGCATTCAAAAGGCCAGATCCCGCGGCCAAAATCCAGACACGCGAAGGTGTCTTCTTTATCCAGCAGGATCTCTTCCTCTCCCCAGCGGATCACGCCTTCTGCTGGCAGGGTGTTCTGCTTGCTGGTGAATTGGAACTGCTTTTCCGACCAGGGTATGATGACATTCAGGGACTCGTGGCCTTCAGGATAATAGACCTGCAGACCGACGGAGAGGGGTTTTCCCTGAAAATCAGGACATCCCACCTTGATTTGCACGCCGTGTTCATTATGCAGCATCTCAATGGGCATTGCGGGGTCATCATAGACCACGTCCCCATTGACCTGCGGCAGGAGCTCGCACCCCGCGCCAAACGGCTTCAGAAGGGTCTTCTCAGCGAATGTTTTGGTCTCAAAGTCCAGAAGGTAAATGAAGGGCAGACCCATATAATCCACGTTGGAGAGCGTGACCGAAAAGAGATGGGTCGGGCTGACAATCGCCCAGTAATTCCAGCGTTTCTTGCGGGGCCAGTGCCCTTTGAGGTTGCAGAAATGCAGGGGTTGCCGGCTCCAGCCAATGGCATCCGGATTTAAATTGCCATTCGGGCTGCAAAGATCAACGGGATGGGTGAGTTCAGGTTCGTGGTAAGTGTGGGGCATGGGGTTACTCCTCAGGATGATGTGGGGATAGGTCTGGTGCCCAGGGTCGCTGGTTCACGGATTGAAAGGGTTTGATGGTGAATTCAAGCTGCTGTTCTGCATCCAGCAGCATTTGGTCGAAAGCTTCTTCCAGCCGGGCGCTCGTCCCGCGGATTTCAGCCAGGACATCGGCCGCCCACTGAATATATCGCTGCCGCCGCTCCAAAGTCCAATCTTTGGGAGGTGAAGTGAGGATATCCCGGCAGTTGGTAAGCTTGTCCCCCAGCTTGATTAGTTTTGCTGGAAGGGAAAGATCCGGGGCATGGATTACTTGCTGCCGTTTTCGTTCCATTTTCTCAAGGTCTTTATTGTCGGTGACTTCGAGGACGACCTTGAGGACTTTCTCTCCAAACCGCTCTCGGATTTCTTCTTCGCTGGTGTCCGTGTCTTCAAGCGTATCATGAAGAATGGCCGCAATCAGGGCCGTCTCATCCTGCACCTCACCGACCTGATAGAGAGTCCGCGCAACTGTGAGGGGGTGGGTTACGTAAGGTGAGCCCTGCTGGTCTTTCCGCACCTGCCCCTGGTGTTTACGGGCAGCAAAGACCACCGCATCGAGGATTTTATCGCAGGCTATGCCATCCGTCATGAGGTTCTCCTGAAATCTGCCGGACATTTTGCTCATTTAAGAAAGAGGTGCAGCAAAGGCTGCACCTGGTTGGTGTGCGATTAATAGGTATTATTCACTCAGGCGGATCTCAATGATCGCGCCATTTGCAACCTTGCGCATTTCATATTGGCCGCCATGGCCTTTGACCAGTTGGCTCAACTGCCGGTGGCCGTAAGTCCGGGGGTCGAACCCCGGGTCAATCCGGCGGAGCGCAGTCCCGACTTCCGAAAGACGGGTCCAGCCGTCATCGTCAGTCCCGACCATATCCATGGCCTGGCTGATGAGGCCCACCAGTTCCCGTTCCTGAGGACTCAAGTTGTTCGTCTTCTTGCGGCCGCTTCCGGTGCCATTGCGCCGTCTCTGGCTGAGGTTTTCGGTATAGATAAAAACATTGCACGCGCTCACAAATGCCCGCGGGGTGTTCTTCCTGCCAATCCCAACGACCAGCAAACCGCTTTCACGGATCCGGGTTGCCAGCCGGGTATAGTCGCTGTCGCTGGAGACCAGACAGAAGCCGTCCACCTGATGCGAATGCAGGATGTCCATAGCGTCAATAATCATTGCGCTGTCGGTAGCATTCTTTCCAACGGTGTAACGGAACTGCTGGATTGGCTGGAAGGCATGGATGTTCAGGGTGTCCTTCCAGGAACTCATATTGGGGGTTGTCCAGTCGCCGTAGACCCGCCGCAGAGTTGCGTTGCCATATTTGCCGGCTTCAACCAGGATCTCTTCGATCATAGATGCCTGGGCGTTATCACCATCAATCAGGATGGCGATCCGGCGTTCGATCTCATCGATATTTTCTTGGGGTAATTGTGTTGTTCTTGCCATATTTAAATTATATACCTAATTTCTTACAATCAGGTGAAAATCCTCCTTTTGATTAACTA
>CAZXRL010000112.1:1978-8664 GCA_964643275.1 uncultured Candidatus Brevefilum sp. | reverse complement strand
GATTAAGAACATCCTTATCGTTGTGAATTGAACCGATTTATTCTAACACAGGTGACGAGAAAGGACGGCACTGTCTCAAATCAGGGCAATCGCAAAGTCGAATAGAAGACAATTTGGATTTTGAACGTCAATTCTCTGACCCCAACCCCGGCCCTTCCCCTCGTTGAGGGGAAGGGTGCCCGCAGGGCGGGATGGGGTAATCCCAGATTGTAAAAAAACATAAATCCCATAATGAATGACTTTGCGATTGCCCTGGCCTCAAATGGTGTGACTTTTATTCCCTTTCCCAGTAAGGATATAATAAAGCAATAATCGGTATGACGCCGAATAAAACACATAACCAGATATCAAATCACAGCAAGATGATTACAGGGAGAATCAATGAAACTTCTATTTGTTACGGCAAGATGGGACCCAAAAGATCCGGATAGTGGAGCAGGCGTAAATTACAATGCCTATACGGCTCTAAAGGGTTGGGCTGATCAGATCCAAATTGCTGGCCCCTTTAATATCAAATTAACAATCTTTGAACGCTGTGTTGATAAAGCAGCCAGGATTTTCACAAAAAAGCGTTTTATCAAGTTCTATCCATCCTATGTCAACCAAAGCAACCTGAAAGTCCAGGAAATAATGGAGAAAACAAAACCAGACATCCTGTTTTCCAAGGCTTCAATTCCCCTCGTGAAGATTCAGTTATCTGCTCCTTTGATCTATATGTGTGACTCCACAGTCAAATGGATAAAAAACGAATGGCCCCATTTTTCAAAACTTGGGTTTTGGTTTATGGAAAGATGGGAAAAGAAGGTCATTGATAAAGCTGCACACATCATAACGTTCAGTGAGGCCAATGCAAAAGTCTTAATCCACCAGTATAAAAAACCTGAAAATCAAATTACAGTGCACCCTATCCCCTCCTCTCTTCCATTGGTCTTTTGTAATTACAAAGAAAAACCGCTAAAGGATTCCCTCCGACTGATACTCGTTGGTAAAACATATCATGGAAAAGGTGTAGATATCGCAATTGAAGCCACAGAAATTCTTAACAAAAGGGGCATACCTACAGAGTTGAAAATAGTTGGGCAAAAAGGCACCTCCTCCTCACAAGTAAAATACATGGGATTTTATTCAAAAAAGGATCCTGAACAGCTAGATGCTTATTTAGAAAACTACCGCTGGGCTCATTTTATGATCTTTCCATCTCGTTTTGATGCTGCCGGTATTGTTCTGTCGGAAGCAGCTGGTTTTGGAATTCCTACCATCACTAACGCAGCCGGAGGTCTGGCAACCACAGTAAAGGATGGCGTATCAGGTGAAGTTCTCCCCAAAGACAGCCCCGCCCAATCATATGCAAACCGGCTAGAGTTCTATTGGAATCATCCTAAAGAATACCAAAGCTTGTGTGAAAGTACATATAAACGTTATCAGGTTGAACTCACCTGGGATGCATTGGGCAATCGCCTCCAGCAGATTATCCTTAATGTTCTTCGCGAGACGAGTAATTAATCATCTACGCATAACTGTCATACAGTGAAAACACGGTCAGGGACCTCCCGACATCATCCAGCGTCCAGCCCTCAGGCATCGCACAGGTGATCCGCACCGTTTCCCCTGGCAGGACATCGAAATAATTGTCGCTGAAGACAACATCCGCATCATCCAGGGACAGCTCAACATACCGCGCCAGGAAACCGGCTTCCACCTCGATCACGACCTCGTTGTTATCGGCATCCAGCAAATAAGCCTTGAGCTGCGGTTCCTGAAGTTTCAAATGTTTACTCCGGACAAAAGTCCCAAGCTGCCGGGCAAGCACAAGGTCATCCCTGACCAGTTCAGCCACGAATACCATCTCACGTTTTTCGTCCAGGGTAAGCTGGCCAAAATTCTTCTCAAACAGCATGTTCGATGACAGAGGATCAGCGACGGCTTCAAAAGTTCCCGAGTCATGGACTTCCCCATCAAGGCGCAGCAACCGCCAGCGGACTTCGCCCTCCCAGCTTTCCTGCAGATCGCTGGTCAGATGCACCTTCATTGAAGCAGTTTTCTCATCATCCTCAATTGAAAGCAATACCGGCGCATAGAATTTACGGCTGGCATAATGGAGCGCTTTCCAGCGGCCAAAATAATCCAAACTTGACCAGGATGCCACCGGCCAGCAGTCGTTCAACTGCCAGTACAGCGTCCCGCTGACCCGCTGCCGGTTCCGCCGCCAGTGTTCCACCCCATAGCGGATCCCCTCGGCCTGGAGCACCATTGTCAGATAAACCAGGGATGGGAAATCTGCCGGGATCATATAATGCAAGGCCATCTGGCCCATAAACAGCGCGCTGGCGTAATAACTGCGCTGGTGGTGCTCTATCATATAGTCGGTCAGGTTCCAATGGGCTTCCTCTGCATAGGTCCGGATCGTTTTCAACGGCGGCAGCGATTGGAAACCGAATTCGCTCATGAACCGCGGGTATTGTTCCCTGTAGGATGAGAAAGGCTTTGCGCCGTGCCAGACCTCCCAGTAATGCGCATCGCCGGCGTCATTGCTGTTTGCATTCTCAAATGGCGTGCCGGAGGTCGGTGAGCTGTACCAGTAGGGCGTCTCAGGGTCAAGTTCAGCCAGCCAGCCTGGCAAAGTCTCATAAAAGAATTTTCGGTACGGATCACGCAGCGCGAGGATGGCCTTTTGGGACTCCTCATCGCTCTCGCTCCAGCCCCAGATCTCCCAGCCCCAATCCATCTCATTGTTCCCACACCAGAGTGCCAGGCTTGCCCGGTGCCGGATCCTGCTCACGTTATCCACCACTTCCTGATGGACATTCTCAACAAAATCCGGATCGTCAAGGGGATAGACGCTGCAGGAGAAAATGAAATCCTGCCAGACGAGGATCCCATACTGATCGCAGAGATCATAGAAATCTTCGCTCTCGTAAAACCCGCCGCCCCAGACCCGGATCATGTTGTGATGCGCCTTCACCGCATCCCCCAGCAGCCGGTCAAGAACCTCCCGTGTAATGCGGGTCGGGAAGGTATCCGCCGGGATCCAGTTCGACCCCTTGGCGAAGACCGCTACTCCATTGACGATAAACGTAAAACTCTCGCCGTACTCATCCTTTTCCTGCTTCAGTTCCAGGGTCCGCAGCCCGATTTGGAAGTCGCGCGCATCCAGAACCGTGTCATCCTCTGCCCGCAGGGTCACGCGAGCCTGATAGAGCGCCTGCCCACCATATCCGTTCGGCCACCATAAAGCCGGGTCAGGAATTTCTATGGAAGCGGTCGCCGACCCATCCAGCACCTTGCAGGTCGTGGCAAACTTATTCCCGCCTGGGTCCTCAAGGCTCAAACACAGCTGCAAAGGCCGGGAGGTCCACTGCTCCATGACCGCGTCCGCGGTGACCACAACCGACCCATCAAACTGATGCTCCTGATGGAGATTCACAGACTCCAGCCTGGCGGCTGTATACCCCTCCAATCGGATATCCTTCCAAATCCCAATGGGCGGGAGCATAGGACCCCAGTCCCAGCCCCATTGGCAGGGCGCTTTCCGCAGATGAGGACCACCCTGGATCGATTGCTCCGGCGAAGGCAGGGGCAAACGCTCCTGCTTCTCTGAGACATGGTTGACAGGGGACCTGAAGACAATCTGCAATCGGTTTTCCCCGATCTTCAAGGCATCTTTCACCCCCCAGGCGTAGGTGCGAAAAGCGTTATCTGTCACGCCGAGCCTGGCCCCATTCAGACTGACCTCAGCCAGCGTATCCAATCCCTCAAATCTGAGGACCACGCGGTCTTCCGCCAGCATCTCCTCAGGGACATGGAACCTGCCCTCAAACTCCCAGTCCTTTTGCGCCACCCACTGGACCTGCAGTTCATTGTCCGCAACAAAGGGATCAGGAATCCGTCCCGCGTCAAGCAAAGCCAGGTGAACCTCACCGGGGATGCAAACAGGGAGCCATTCCGAAGTCCCAAATTCCCGTAACCGCCAATCGCCATCGCCAGGGTTCAATATCAACATCCGCCTACCATCCTTCCAGTCATATACGAGGATCAATCCTTCCACCTTCATTTTAGCAAAGAATTTCCTTTCCAGTACCACAAAATAACGGAAATAAAATCTGAGCTATTAATGAGCATTTTTTATTATAAAATAAGTAATAAAGTCCCCTTACCATTGCAAGGAGAAAAATGTTAAGAAAACCCCGATCCACAAAGGCCTTATTCTCAGTATTAATCGCGCTGGTTGCGATCATTCTGTCCTCACTGGCATGCAGCGTCGATCTCGGAGGTTCAGGGAATGATCCCTCCCTCGAAGAGACCCTGACCGCGCTGCAATTGACCCAGACCGCCCTGGATAATCAGGTGCCTGACGAGGTGCCGCCGCCAGCCGAGACGGATCTGCCCGAACCGGCGCAGGAACCCGATTTCACTTATGAGGGCATTGGTCTGTCCTTCGATCCGCTTGTGGCAATGGGAATCAGCCCAGAGACCGTCCCCGGCCAGAACATGGGTGAAGATTACATGCCCGGTGAGACTTACCCCACCTATTATGAACTCACCCTTGAGGGTTACGCCATCGGTGATCACTTTTATACGCCCCTTATCCGGATCTATCCGATTGCTGAGTACCGCGCCATCAGCTCGCTCGCATCGGAATCCATCGATCATTTACAGCAAGCCCTGATAGACCGTCCCCAGGGCGGGATCATGAGCGGTCTGCCGTTTCTTCCCCTCGTCAACGCAGCCCAGGTTTTCGCAGCGAACGTCCAATACTTCGATTTCCAAAACAGCGCCGGTGTGCGCTACCTGACCATGTTCGCCCAGGCGATGTATCCCGTGGATAACCAAAACCTCTTTTATACCTACCAAGGCCTCACCAATGACGGGCAGTACTATATCAGCGCCATGCTGCCTGTCACTCACCCCGAACTTCCTGACGACGGATCAGGTATGCTTGACGATTGGGAATCTTTTGAAGCAAACTGGGAGACCTATCTGGCTGAGACCGTCCTTTGGCTGGATGAGCAGAGCGCGCCCTCCTTCACGCCCAATCTTGAGCTGCTTGATGCGCTGATGGCGTCCATCCAGGTTGACCAGTAGACCTTTTCCAGTGGGGTATCATTTAATAACCTAGAATCGCAGAAAGGAACCCCATGAAAAGCCATCGTAAAGAGCTCTGGTTCAACGTCCCATCCCGACGGGGATTGATCAACATCACGCCTCAGGTTCGGGAAGCCCTTCAGGAAAGCGGCATCAAGGAGGGCCTCTGTCTGGTGAACGCCATGCACATCACCGCCTCCGTCTTCATCAATGACGATGAATCCGGCCTGCATCAGGACTATGAAGACTGGCTGGAAGAGCTGGCCCCCCACGAACCGATCGAACAATACCGGCACAACCGCACCGGCGAAGATAACGCCGACGCCCACCTCAAACGCCAGATCATGGGCCGTGAGGTGACCGTGGCGATCACAGAAGGCCGCCTGGACCTCGGCCCCTGGGAGCAGATCTTTTATGGTGAATTTGACGGCCGCCGCAGGAAGCGGGTGCTGGTCAAAATCATTGGGGAGTAGTGAACAACTAACTCACAGGGAATAATATCTTTCCCCGGAGATTTCGAACCTCCGGGGAATTTTCTTGAAAATTACCAATCCTGATTTGGGTCAGTGTTTGAATACACCTGTCCCTGAGTCTGGTTCTGCCGGTTCTTCTCCACCAGCGCATAACCCAGAGCTGCAAGTCCGATCAGGCCAAGAAGCGACCCTCGCCTGCGGTATGCTCGCCTGAAGATCAGCCTGGGCCGACGATGAAAGCGATGAAGTCTCATTGGTGGGCGATGAAAATGGTGTCTCATTTTATTCTCCGTTTCATAACTTGATTGTTTATAGTTTATGCTTTTTAGAGACATCACACCCAATATTTTCTACGGTGTTCACTTTCATTACTTCACTCATGGCCACTTCACCTACCTAATACCCAATTCCTAATCCCCATCCCCCATTCACCCCCTTAACGGTACAATCACCTCAATACTCAAAATCAAAGGCAAACCATGTTCTTACCCACCACCAAAGCCGAACTCGACAAACTCGGCTGGGACCAGCTCGACGTCATCCTGATCACCGGCGACTCCTACATCGACTCGCCGTTTATGGGCGTGGCCGTGATCGGCAAGGTCCTGCTGAACGCCGGCTACAAGGTCGGCATCATCGCCCAGCCGGACCATCAATCCGAAGCCGACATCACCCGTCTGGGCAAGCCGCGCCTCTTTTGGGGCGTAAGCGCCGGCGCGATCGACTCAATGGTCGCCAACTACACCGCCACGGGCCGCCCCCGCCGCCAGGACGACTATACCCCCGGCGGGCGTAACACCAAACGCCCCAACCGCGCCACGCTGGTCTATGCGAATCTGATCCGCCGCTACTTCAAGGACACCGTCCCGATCGTGCTGGGCGGCGTGGAAGCCTCCCTGCGCCGGATCGCGCATTACGATTTCTGGTCCGACAGCGTCCGCCGCTCGGTCCTCTTTGATGCCAAAGCGGACTACCTGCTCTACGGCATGGACAGCCCGAACGCCGGCGGTGGACGCGGCTTCAGCCGCGGCCAGTTCTTCTCGCGTGACGGCCGGCTCATCGCGTCGACGGCGCAGGAATCACTGATACGCCTCAGGCCCGGTTCGCCCTGAGGGCAGCAGAGCTCAGTTG
>CAZXRL010000112.1:0-1968 GCA_964643275.1 uncultured Candidatus Brevefilum sp. | reverse complement strand
CGCCACATCCATCCGCGGCCTCTCTTACATCGCCAAAGAAGCCCCGGAAGTCTACCTCGAACTCCCCGCCTATGAAACCGTCCGCGAGGACAAAGCCGCCTTCACCGCCATGTTCGACACCTTCTATCACAATAACGACCCACTCAGCGCAAAGGGGCTGGCCCAACTGCACGGCGACCGTTACCTGATCCAGAACCCGCCCTACCCGAACCTGAGCCAGGCAGAGCTGGATCACGTCCACGGGCTGGATTATGAACGCGACCAGCATCCCTATTACGCCAGGCAGGGCGCGGTCAAGGCATTGGAGACGATCCGCTTCTCGATCCCCACCCACCGCGGCTGTTACGGTGAGTGTAACTTCTGCGCCATCGCCGTCCACGAAGGCCGCACCATCCAGTGGCGCAGCGAGGAGTCAATCGTGGCCGAAGCGGAGGAAATCACGCGTCTGCCGGGCTTCACCGGCTTCATCACCGACCTCAGCGCCCCCACCGCCAACATGTACGGCTTCGAGTGCCCGGTCAAGCTCCGCCAGGGGGCCTGCGAGGATAAGTCCTGCATCTACCCGGAAATCTGCCCGACCCTGCCCGTGGACCACCGAAAGCAGACCGACCTGCTGCGCCGGCTGCGGAGGGTCCCCGGTGTGAAGAAGGTCTTCGTCGGCTCCGGCCTGCGGCATGACCTGGTCCTGTCCGACAGCGAACACGGGGAAGCCTACCTGCGGGAACTGGTGCGGCACCACGTCTCCGGCCAGCTCCGCCTCGCGCCGGAACACGCCCAGCCGGAAGTGCTGCAACGGATGCGCAAGCCGGAAACGGATAAACTGCTGGACTTCAAGAAACGTTTTGATGCCCTGGGAAAGGATGTCAGAAGAAAGCAATACCTCAGCTATTACCTGATCGCCGCCTACCCGGGCTGCACGATGGCGGACATGCAGGCGCTTCGGAAGTTTGCCAGCCAGGAACTGGGCATCCTGCCCGAACAGGTCCAGGTCTATACCCCCACCCCCTCCACCTACGCCAGCGTGATGTACCACACCGAAAAGGACCCCTTCACCGGGGAGAAACTCTTCGTGGAGAAGAACCCGGCCGGCAAGCAGCGGCAGAAGGACGTCATCACCGGCCACAACCCGCCCCCCAGCTCTCAAAACCAGCGCCGGAAACGGTAAAAGATTGCCCGAATTATTCACGCACCTACCCCTGCCTCTGATCCAATTCACCTGATCACCAGCACAGGAGACAGCCCATGCCCGACCTCCCAACCCTTATGGAATCCTTCGACCGGATCCTTGCCTGGATGGCGGCCCACGCCCCCGGCGTGACCTTGCGCCCGCCCGCAGACCCCGCAGCCCTTGCCAATTTTGCTGCCAGGAGCGGCCTGGCCCTGCCAGATGAGCTTCAGCAGGTGTTGCTGACGGCTGACGGCGAAACCCGCAAGTCCGCCGGCCTGATCGGTAACTGGCGGCTCCTCCCGGTCAGCGAAATCCAGGCGGTCTGGGGATTGCTGACCCGGCTGGCCGAAAAAGGCGCTTATGCCGGGCTGGAGCCTGAGACCCCGCCCTACCTGCGGGAGGCCTGGTGGCACCCGGCCTGGATCCCCGTCGCGGGGAGCGACACGGGCGGCTTCTTTTGTCTGGACTGCGACCCGCCCGAGCCGGAACGCACCGGGCAGGTGCTGCTTTTCCTGGCGGGCCGCCCCGAACGCCCGCTGATCGCCTCAGGCCTGCGCCTCTGGTTTGACCGGATCGCGCGGGACCTGGAAGCCGGGATTTACGTGTATGATGAAGTGGCGGGGTTTGACGGGGAGGCGTTTCTCTGGTCCGCGCTGCAAGGCAAGCACCTGCTGGACGGGCGGGAGGGGAAGCTGGTCGTGTGAGGGGGGAATGCCCAATAAGGCCAAGGTCTAACCTCAAGTTCCTGGATGGTATCTTATTCCTCTCCAGCTTATACTATTTAAAGATACAAGGGTGGG
>CAZXRL010000111.1:0-8746 GCA_964643275.1 uncultured Candidatus Brevefilum sp. | reverse complement strand
CCACACCAGCTTCGTACGCTGCCAAGATCAAATCCTTGGCTGCCTGAACATCACCATTATGGTTGATGCCAATTTCCGCAATGATATAAGTCGAACGGCTGTCCCCCACCAGTTGATTTCCAATTTTTATTTCACGTGCCATTGATTCTCCTTTGGCAAATTATTCATCCTTAGATGCAGATCAGTTTTTGTTTATTCGACTTGAGAATATCGGGATAAGAGCATATCACAAACTTCTCGCACCGCCCCGTGACCACCGGGCTTTGACAGGATCTGGTCTGCCTGACGGATCACATCAGGATGCGCATCAGCGACAGCAAGGGCACGGGCGACAATCGGGAAACAGGGCAAATCGTTGACGTCATTGCCTAAATAGATAGTTTCACCTGATAAGATATTCTCTTTTCGCAGATAAGCCTCAAGTGTGGCTGCTTTATCTCCGACGCCATGAAAATAGGGCAATCCAAGCTTCTTTGCTCTTGTGGCAACGACCGGATTGGGTTCGGTAGAGATAATAACCGCCTTAAATCCGGCTTCCAACAGCCTTTCAAGCCCCCATCCATCACTGCGGTTGGCCGCAACAGATTCAACCCCCTCCTGATTCACCCACACCCGATTATCCGTCATCACACCGTCAAAGTCAAAAACGACCAGAGAAACTTTTTCGGGCCACGGCCGAGTACGTTTCCCGGGCCGGACAATGTCCAGATCCCGCTCCCGCACCAACCACTCATACAACGCCCAATCCCGCAAATTATCAATGTCAACAGTGTATGCAGGATCTATCTGGACCGGCAGGATCACATCACCGCTCATAGTCTGCTTATCGAGAATGACATCCGTTCGGATAACATCAATGTGGCCGGTCTGCCAATAAACTGGGGGTAGTTTCTGGCGCGGCGCGTTATAAGGTTCTAAAATGCCTTCCACGTACAATAAAGCCTGCATCTGCCCGTCAGGCGCAATCCGCCACATTTTGTGAGGATTCTGCCCGGCCAGAACAACCCCCCGCACTGAATCAGCTTCAGCGTGATCCAGCAAAATATTGATTGCACGATCCACCAGCCCGGACGGACGCACCGGAGAAGTGGGACGTAATTGCACCACCAGATCCGGACGATAGTTAAATTCCTGCAACCATTCAAGCGCATGCTCAAAAACGGGCAGGTCCAGAGTATCATCCTGCGCCAATTCAGCTGGGCGAATAAACGGTACTTCAGCGCCAAATTCCCGTCCTACGCCTGCAATCTCATCATCATCGGTTGAGACGATCACACGTGAGACCAGGTCCGCCTGAAGCGCGGCCGCAATGCTGTAAGCAATCAATGGATATCCCGCGAACGAACGTATGTTTTTACGGGAAATACCCTTGGAACCACCGCGGGCTGGAATAACGGCCAATACTTCAGGAGTTCTTACCACGCGGTCCACCCCCCATCCACAATCAGATTTGCCCCGGTCATATAGGAAGAAGCTTCTGAGGCAAGAAAAACAACAGCGCCGCTCAACTCATCCGGCTGCGCCATCCGCCCCATCACAGTCCGTGCAGAATAAGCACGCAGGAAGGCCTCGTCGTGTTGATTATAGACCCCTCCCGGGGTCAGCGCGTTGACACGGATAGGCTTGCCAGCATAGTAGGTGGCCAAATATCGAGTCAATCCCAATACACCAGCTTTGCTAACACTGTAATAGACCGGTTTATACTGCTGGGGACCGTCCGAATGTTCGTAGAGCCGCTGATCCGGGCCAACCAGGCCATATGTCGAACAAATATTAATGATGACGCCATTATTCTGCTGGAGCATCTGCCGGGCTGCCGCCTGACAGGTCAAAAACATCCCGGTCAGATTGACATCAATAGCCTGTTTCCAATTGTCGAGAGGATAAGTCTCAAAGGCATTCGCCGACTGCGAACTCAGGTTCTCAGGATCAAATTTCGGATCCAGAGCCGCGCTGTTGACGATCACATCTAGGCTGCTAAATTCAGCGACCGTACGCTGGACCATTTCGGATACTGACTCGACATCCGTCACATCAACGCCCACAGCGAGGGCTGTAATTCCTGTTGCCATTAATGTTTGCGCATGGGCTTGAGCGGCCTCGACATCCAGGTCGGCCACCACAACCTTAGCGCCCGCCTCACCCAGGGCAAGTGTGAACTGCCGTCCGAGCAGCCCTGCGCCGCCGGTGACAAGAGCCGTGCGCCCCACCAGAGAGAATTTTTCCATGATCGTTGCCATGCGTAATCCTTGTTTTCATGCCAGAATTAGACTGATATTATACCAGCGGGCGAATTTCCTGCCAGCAGCCGGAGATATGCATAACAACTCCAGGTCTGAAGGAATCGAGTATAAAACCAACGAAACATCAAACCAATCAGACGGCACATAAATGCCAGTAATAATATCGATGAACGCTGTCAGGGTAAACCAACGGAACAATAGGGATCAGGGATTTCAACCGGCCAATGCGTAAACCAGTCATTCGCACTTTCATAATGCTGATCCTCAAGCAGCAGCAGATTCGTACCATAGGCCTCGTTGAAAATAAGCCGAAACGTGTTCACAGGTGTCATCCCAGGGTAAAGCACTAGGTCGCCCCGGGCTTCAGGAAAATAGATCGCATTGAGGATAAGCCAGCGATTGTCATACTCATAGCTGTGATCGCTCTGCAAAACAATGATCACGTCGCCATCAGCCTGATCCATGATTTTATTGATAATAGGCAAAATCTGTGAATTCATGAATTTGATTGAATCAATGTATGCTGAACCGGACAAATCCGCGGAATCAAGAATGTTGCCTTCTTCATCAAAGAAAAATGGTGAGTGGGTTATCATAAAATGCGCATAGACCAGTTTGGGCCCTTCAATACCGATCGTTTGATCCAATGCATTCAAATTTGCAAGCTCGCGCGTTGCCTTCAAGGCATTAACAGGTTCCAAATTGAGACTCTCAAGTAAATGCTGGGTCCGGATAGACAACCAGTCTGCGAGAACAAGTCCCCAGGTGGTCTCCAGAAAGTTAACTTCAAACGGTTGTAAAAAACTGAAGCGGGTGATGGTTCCAAAATCAAAAAACACATCCGAATCCTCAATTTCCAACCAGGGGAATTCACTATCGTAGGTCACAAACCGATATCCAATATCCTCCAGAGAACGGCGGACGTGGTTGTTGACATGCACATATCGCACGGTGTGGCTGGTCACTTCATCCCCCACCAAATCATGGATATAGCCCATATTCAGTAAAGAGGGGATGGAAAGCACAGTTTGCTGATAATTACTTCTTGCACATGGAACAAATGTAAAACCTGTATCCTCCAATGCATTGATGAAGCTTGAGTTATCAAACCCATACCGGTCAAGCAACAAGTCATCCCTTCCATAAGCATCCAGGATAATAATGTAGATGTCAGGCATTGGCCGGGGATCATCATAACCCAACTGAATTTGACTTTGAGCCTGCACTTCCGTCCTGCTGCGATTGTAATAATGAATCCCGATTTGAAGACATTGCACTATCGTCAAAAAGAGCATCACTATGTTCAGAATCATGGTCCAAGCCCCAAAAGAACCTATCTTCTTAAGTATCGAAAAAACACCAATGGCAAGGATCAAGCACCAAAGCGGAAACATGAAACGGTGCCGGCCGACAAAGACATTAAAAATTGTAACTTCTTTCAACAGCGTATAGACATGGCCATACGTAAAAAATAGAAAGAGCAATAAAGATGATAATAGAGCAGCTTTACGAAGATCACGAAGAAAAAGCAGAATGACACCAAACACCAGCAATGAAACTAACAGGGAGATCACCAAAGGACGCCAGACCGCATCAAGGGTCACTTGAGAGATGTTCACATTCAGATAAATCAGGAGAGGGACAATTCCCCACAAGATGTGATGAAACGGAATTCTTGACAGCCAGCTTTTTTCATTCATGTTGTAAATCTCAGCGTCTTTATCAATGTCAATAGCATCAGGAAAATGTTCATCTAAAGATCAATCATACAACCGGCATTCGCGGATTGATGAACGGCTTCTGTGATTTGCATCGCCCGAAGTCCGTTATCGAGATCGGATCGTGAAGGTGTTTCTCCCCTGATCAGAGCCAGGAAGTGCGCCATCTCAGCGACAAATAAATCGTTACGCTCAAAACCCATTGGCGGTGACAGAGTCACCCAACGTTCGCCAAGGACCTTGTATACCTTCGCTGCACCCGATGAATTTTCCCAACGAAGATGCCCTCTTTCGAAGTTGATCTCCAGCCAATGGGCTGGGGGTCGCTGGAAATAATCCAGGTGAATGGAACCGATGCAGCCATTCTCAAACCGGAGAATAATCTCAGCCAGATCCTCCACATCAATTTCAAGATCGGAAACATGTCCGGCCACAGCAAAAAGTGATTCCACTTCACCTATCAGCCAGCGTACATAATCCAGAGGATGACAAAGGGTATTAACCACACCGCCGCCCAACTCTTTGCGGGCCGCATAGCTCTGACGATAATCCTCCCAGGGGTGCCAGCCCGGGAGATATTCTCCCCAATGCACCCGGATTGATAACGGAAACCCTAATTCGCCGGACTGGACCACATCCCTGATGCGGGAAAAGACCGGATGGAAACGGAATTGAAAACCCACCAGCGTGCGCAGATCGTTCTTTTCAACGACCTGCTGCAATGTTCTGACGCGCTCATCCATCTGATCAGCTACCGGTTTTTCCAGGAACAGATGACACCCTGCCTGAGCTGCCGGGATGGCCACATCCAAATGCAAGGCTGTGGGGTTGGAGACAATTACCGCATCCGGAGATTCCGCCAGCGCAGCATCGAGATCTGTCTCGACCGGATATTTTGCCAATTCATTCTCTGGCAAAGTACTTTGATGGGTTCGATAGAGAACGATATCGTCTTCACCTAAGGCCACCAGATTCCATAAATGGCGCCTGCCAATCGACCCTAATCCTGCAATCAGAATTTTCATGCCGGCCTTCCAAAGTAACCTGTGGTGATTAACTTAACAATGTTAGCACTTTCCCGACAGCTAAGAGAATCATTCTTCGATGTCTTCGTCGTACTCATCCAGCTGGTCGATTTGATCCTGAACGTCGCCCCCCTTGCCCTTGTCGAAGAAGGCGACGATCTTTTTCCAGTAGATCCGGACAGCAACACCTACACCTAATAAACCGGCCAGGAGCATTTGAATGATGAAACTCCCCGATCCTGGGTCCAGATACATCAGGGGACGTAAAAAGATACTGATTTTCATTTATTACCTCACTTGATTATTGAAGTCATTCTATATTTCTGTTTTTATCTTCATCAGATACAAAATCCGCTCAGATCCAGATACCTGTTGGTGCTCAATGATATCAAAATATTGCTTAAAGGCTGATTCAAACCCTTCCACAGTGTATTGGTCAAAGATATCCTTACGAGAACGCAGAAGCCGCTGGACCTGGGAATCCGACTTCGGCACAAACTCAATCACAAGATACTGACAGATATCGTGGAAGAAATGGGCCAGTCTGGGCAAAGGTAGGTTATTCGAAATCGCAAGATGATGGATCAGAGCAAGCGCCAGGACCATCGAAACCGGACCGCGTGCCATCAATGCCTCACGTTCCTCATGCCCCCATCCCAACCCGGGGGACGGGTTGGTCAAGTCCATGACCAACGGCAGGTGGTTCATCTCACGATTCTTCCGCACCTGGATATAGTTCTTTGACACGGCACCAGGATCCACATCAAAAGCAACGGTGAAGATGCCCTGCTCACATGCAAGCCGGCTGAATTCGCCTGTATTGGCGCCCAAATCCCAGACAGAAGACGGTTGAACCTTCTGAATAAAGGCCTTTACAATGGCTTTCTTCTCGTTAAAGGCAGCTTCCGAATAATTCGTGTCCTGATAATAATCCGCCCACTCTGTTCTGCTTTTACGAACAGACAAATCCTTGACCGCGTTCCGCAGACTATCCAATAAACCAACCAGAGATTGATGACTGATCTTGCCTTTGACCTCGTCCTGACTCACCTCTTTTCCGGCATACCGTTTCTGGGTGCGGGCATGGAGATGAATGTGGGTCAGCAATCCAAACCGCAATTTCGTCCGTAAAGGAAGTAACTTAGCGGAAATATCGAGGGGAATACCATCAATAAACAGGCGGCTCATCAGGTTCAAACGCTGGTCACGATAAGCCATGAGTGCCAGAGGTGCCAGGAAATGCTGGCAAAACTGCTTGTAAGCGACCCAGGGCTCCCCTTCCTCATAGATTTCAAAAGACAGGGTGTCAATCAGCTGCCAGCGACCCAGATGAAACTGAAGGTTATAAGCGCTGGCATCCTTAAGGATCATCCCATGGTCCAGCGCCATCCTCGCCAAGCGCAGAGTTGTCAACGCTGCGCTCCGCAATTGATGAAAACTCCATTCATAAGGATAAGAGATAAAATCCACCATTTCAGGTTTGATAACCTTATAGGCAATCTCCGGCAAGGGCGGTGCCACATCCTCAATTTCGTTGTGGCTGACCATCAGGTTCTGATCGACCAGGGCTTGATAGAAACCGGACTGGATCAGATGATCATAATGTTTGCGGTATTCCTGATTGACCTGGCGAAACAAAATCCCATCCTGATGAAACAGAAACCCGCTGGGGTCACGAAATGATGCTGATTGTGAAACTTTTTTAGGCATAAAAGACTAATCCTCGATTAACTCCCGACAGTGAAGATACGGGTCTTCAACCAGTTCAAAATTATACCGGGTTGGTTCAACGCTATAATAACTTCTGTCTTCCAGAAGGCCAAAATCTGTTTGGAAATAATAATCGATAATAACTCGGAAGGAATTGACCGGTGTGATTGTTGGATAAAGCGTAGACTCTCCTCCATCTGGCAGGTAATAGGCATTCAAGATCAAGTTCTTGTACCCACCCTCCCCAACAGCGTGATCAGACTGTAAAATGATGATCGGCTCAGGGTCCGAATTAGCCATGATCTCAGGAATAATTTCAAGCATTTGACTGTTGAGATACTTATAGGTGGATCGCTGAGATTCTAGTTTATCCAATTCCCAATCATAATTGATAGAACCATCTTCATTAAAAATATAAGGATAATGCGGGCTGATGATGTGGGCATAAACAAAGACTGGATTATCGTATATGACAGGCATCCGTAAATAATCAAGAATGAATTGGATATTTTTCGCATACTGAGTTGTTTCAGCGTTATCAGGAGACCAGCGATAATCTTCGGCTTTTGAGCGGAAAAAATCATAAGGAACGGTAAGGATCGTCGTTTTTAAGAATAACATATCAAACGATTCTATCGGAGAAACACTCTTAGAATCAATATAAATATCTGCATCATTGATCGTCAACCAGGGAAAATTATTGTGGAAGGCGACCAGATCATACCCTGAATCAGATAGCATCTGACGGACCATACTTTGTTTCAGCCGATTTTTACTGTCAATTTCACTTGATACATTCTCAAATAATTGATCAACATAGTCGAGATTAAGCATTGCCGTCATTGACAAATTGGTGAATGAATAATTGGATCTACTGCACTCAGCAACATAGAAACCCATTTCCTCCAATTCGCGGACAAACTCAGAGTTGTCAATCTCAAGCCAATCTTGGAGCCAATCTGAGCGTGCATAAGCATCGAGAACAATAAGATAAATATCTCGAGGCTCCTCAACATTACCAATGCTTTGAGCTGCATGGGTTTCCTGTTGAATCTGATGGCTGCCAACTTGGGATTTGATCTCAAATATGCCAACTCTTAAGAGCTGTATCAGAAAAAGGAATACTCCAACAGTGTTTAATATGCGTATGAGATTTTTAAGGTCACCTGTGTTTTTGATGACGCAAATGATCAAACCCAAAAAGATTAATCCGTACAATGGGAGGAGATAACGATAGCGTCCAATAAGATGACCATAAACCTGGACTGATTTCAACAGGTTATAGAGATGTCCATAGGTGAAAATCCCTAAGCTCAGGATCCCGGTCATGATAGCCGATTTGTTATGTTCGCGAAAAGCAATAAAAAGCCCGCCATAAAGGAATACGACTACCAGTATCGAGAACAACAATGGTTTCCAAAGTGCAGAAATTGCAACTTCACCCAGGTTATTCGCGTACAATATCAAAGGAAAAATCAATCCCAGCAAAATGACAAACCAGGGGAGATCTAAATGTTTTTTCATTGTGGAACTTGAACGCAAAATTATTCTTTTCAATATTCACCCAAATGTTATCTTAAGTTTTAGACCTATTCTGCTTTTATAAACAAACTATATCATTGTTCCTTCAATGATCGACATTCCTCATAAGGGTCTAAAATGAGCTCAAAGTCAAAACGCGAATCCTCATGACTATAGTAACTAAGATCCTCCAAGAGAGGATAATCCTTTTGAAAATAGTGATTAAAAATCACTCTGAACGTGTTTACAGGTGAAATTGTTGAATATAAATGATTCGAACCACCTTGAGGAAGATAATAGGCATTCAAAATCAAATTCCGATAACCCAAATCCCCATCACCATGGTCTGCCTGGATAATAATAATCGGCTCAGGGTCTGATCCTTTTAAAATATCTGCTACGATCTCCAATACCTCATTGTTAAGGTACTGATACGTGGTTTGTGTTGTCTGTTGAGCCTCCTGTTCCTTGAAGTTATCCTTTTCGAGTTGTTGGATTTGCTCGGAGCTGAGGTGGAAAGCATAAACCA
>CAZXRL010000110.1:2378-8871 GCA_964643275.1 uncultured Candidatus Brevefilum sp. | reverse complement strand
AAAAAAACAGGCGACTGATCTCTTTGAATCAACAAACTTTTCAATTCCATCCATCACTTTCGTGATAAAAAACCATTGTTCCATTTGCTGAGTACCTGGGCTCTTTAAATATGATTGAATTCAAGAGCCAGTCGTAAGGAAAGATTTTTCAGCTGTTGCTCTATACCACCTAAAACTCCCGCACGCCCTCATTCACATAGCGCGTCAGTTCACCCACGGAGAGGTCGCGGATCCCAAGCTTCTTCAGGGTGCGACCCTTGCGCCAGTAGTCCGTGCTGTGCAGGAAGCAGCCCAGCCGGATAATGGCGTTGATCCCGTTGACCGAAACGCCGTAGCGCTCGCCCAGCGCGGCAATCGGCACCAGGCTCATCGGCACATCCTCCGAGATATAGCGATGCTGCAGGGTGCTGGGCGCGTTGATGCCGTAATAGCCGGACTGGTTCTGGATCGCTTCGTAGAGCGAATCGCCCTGCACGTTATACGCCATCGTCAGCCACTCCATGGAGGTGCGCGCCCGGATGCCCAGCGCGGAGGCAACTGTCACCCGTTCCCGGTCCACGACTTCCAGCACCTTCGCCACCGAAGGCGTCACGCCATCCACATAGAACTGAAAGTCACCGCGGGTGGATTCGATCCGGCCGGCGTTAAGGATCGTGAGTGCTGGATGAAACACTGCCCCCATATTGTTCAGCCCGGTTTGAAGCACATTGACCCCGTCAATAAATTGAGGGTACACATGCGCAATCACCTCCAGGACGGCCGGGGTATCGGTTGCCGGCAGCGCCGCTATGGGCACGGCTTCCTTGATCCGGAAGATCCGCGCCTGGCTGGGCCCCTCGGAACGGCTGGCGTAGATAAAGGTCTCCGCCTCCGCCAAGATGATCTTGCTGTGACAGTTGCAGCGGTTTAGCACTTCGCGAAACTCGATGGTGCCACAGGTGCGGCCAGGATGCAGAATCAGAATCTGGCCATCCTTTAGGTAAGGCGCAACCATCCGGGCAATATCGGAATGCCCGGAAGAAGGGACCACTACCATGATGACTTCCGCGCCTTCCAGAGCTTCCTCGATATTATCGGTAACTCTGGTGAGCGGGCCAAACCCGTGCGGGCCACCCTGGTAGGATTCCAGATCAATCCCGCCGCGTTTGGCGATCACCTCAACATGGATCAAAGAACGGTTATACAGGGTCACGTCCTGACCCATGAGCGCCAAATGCGCAGCCATGGCCTTCCCTCCATTGCCGGCACCAATGACAGTGAATTTTCTGCTGGTCATGCTTCCTCCTCAAATAATCCAAAAATACGTTCAGATTCCGAGATCGGCTCCCCCGCCGAATCAATCGCCAGGCAGGCGCCGTCCAGGATGCGGGTCCGGGTCTGGCCTTTGGCAAAGGGGTTGTTCCTAAGATGCGGGGCATCCAGAATCCCCGTGGTTACAGCTTTTGTCAGGGTGCCCGGATCCGCCAGCGGGTCATCCACCGAGTCTTCCGCCAGGTTCCTGATCGCATCCAGCGTCACCTCCGCTTCGCTGACAAGCGTGCCAATCCTGGCCTGGATAGCCGGATCTTTTGTCATATCGGGCTGGCCTGCCAGGGCGTTTTGAATCGCCTGGCGCGCCATCCGGCTGGCCGCGATCACGTCTTCCGCCGTGGCGGCATGGTGGGCTTCGGTGTGCCCGACAATATGGACGATATGCGGTTTGACCGCCATCTGGAGGTAAATGCTGGCTGCCAGGTGGGCCCGGGCAGCGTCATCCTGCAAAGGATAGCTCAGCAGGCCGGTGCGGGTCTGCCGCCAGATGGCAAAACCATCATCCTCTAGCGGTTCAGTGATCTTCAAGCAGGCCAACATCTTTGCCAGGTCCATCGCATCCGAAGTACCCGGCGGGCTGTTAAACATCATCTGGGCGACATAATCCCCCACGCCAAAGGCCTTGGCATTATACGAGGAAAGGTAAGCGGAGACGACAAAGGTCACATCGGATGCGTCCCGCATCCCCCAATGGTGTGGCTCGTTGAGCTCCACCGGGATGCCCCGCTCGCCATACCAGGCCATCACCTCCTGATGCTTGCGGATGCTGTCCTCCAGCCCCCAAGGGCCGCGCCCGTCCATCCGGTTGAACCAGAAGATCGGGATGGCGCACCAGGCGATATTGATCGTCTCCTGATACATCTCTGCCAGCTCAAGGAAATCGTCCGTCCCGGAATAAGAGCGTAGCAAGGGGTAATTCCCAGCCCGGCTGGCTTCATAGAGAGCGCGGTAGTCCGCGGCCGACCGCACCGGCACGCCGCCGGCCCCCTTGCGGCGCGGGTTCTGCCGCTCGGGATGGAAGAAGTACTCCTGCGCGTCCTGGTCAATCCCAAGCGAAATGACGTCCAGCGCTTTGGCTTCAGCAATCTCCCGGATCCCGGCCAGGGTCGCTTCCATCGTCGGCTGGCCGTAATGATGGCGCAGCAGAGGAAAGGGTCGTTTCCAGCGAATCCGATCCACCGCCGACTGTGAGTAATCCGCTTCAGTCACCGCGCCGGGCTTCTGGCCCCGAAGGTAAGCCAGGACGGTTTCAGCAGGTTCGCTGCCATCAAAGACCGCGTCAAAAAATCCCATGGCGCGGGCGCGTTCAGCCACCGGGGGAGTCCCGCCGAAGGTGAACCGCACACCGGCCTGCCGCAGCTCATCCGCCGCTTCGGCAAACTCACCCAGCAGGCGTTCGCCCGTCTCCGGCGTCAACCGGTATGACACCCCCACCAGGTCCGCGTTTTCTTTGACAGCCGCTTCAATCAAGTCCTCAGGAGAGACAGCCGGCCCGAGAAAGACCGTCCGCAGGCCGGCCTGCTCTGCCAGGCGCAGGAAATTGATCACGCCCGCAACATGAACACACTCTCCGATGGCACCGGCAATGACAGTTTTCAAGATCCACATCCTTTTGTTAGTTAAAGCTGGTGAATGCCGTCGTACTAGGCACAGCTAACTTCCGGAAAGGTCTCCGCTCCCCCTGGCGCGCTATTGAGACCCTTTACACTACTATTCTAATTGATTTTTCATCAATCGCGGGTTAAATCCCCGTTATTAATCCCCGCCAGCTTCTAATCTTGATCGTGTTCCCCTCACAGTCCGCTGCTGGTAATCGAGTGAGTCTCCTCTTTACTGCGCAGAAGCCGGGGGTTGACCCGTCCCATCCACTTCTCCGGCAGATGGAGCTTCTGGAAACCGCCATACTCCTCATACAATTCATGCGCATCGCGGGTCGCCAGCATCGTCCAGCGGACGCCCTCCTCATCAAGAACATCGAGGATGGTCTCCGTCAGCCACGTTCCCAGCCCCTGCCCCTGATACGCACTCAGGATAAAGACATCACAAAGGTAGGCAAAGATGGTGTGATCGGTCACCACCCGGGCAAACCCGACCTGAGCATCCTGATAATAGACGCCGAAACAGAGAGAGTGCTTGATGGTTTTCTCCGTCATGGCGCGGGTGCGCCCGGTGGTCCAGTAGGCCTCTTCGGTCAAGTAGCGGTGGATCACATCCGCCTGCAATCTGTCCTGATCCGTGCTGATGGTATAGTCACCCCGGGTCATTTCCATCGTACACCTCCGTCTTCTTATGCTGATTCTGCCGTCAATCCAAGTCCGGGTGGTTGCGGCTCATCCACCGGGCGGGCTCTTCCAGCGGTGTGAACCCGCCGTAAATCTGATAAAGCTGATGCGCATCCCGGGTCGCCAGGAGGGTGCGCCTGATGCCATGCCGGTCGGCATAGCGGCAGACAACTTCCACCAGCCACTTGCCGAGGCCGTTCCCCCGCTGGGCGTCATCAACGAAGACGTCGCAGAGCCAGGCAAAGGTCGAGCGGTCCGTGACCAGCCGAGCAAATGCCACCTGAACCCCCTGCTGATAGATCCCCAGACAAACCGAGTTTTGGATCGAGGTCTCGATCACGCTTCTCGGCCGCCCTTCCGCCCAGTAGGACCGCCCCGCAATAAAATCCTCGATGATCTCCAATTGGAGCCTGTCCTGATCAAAGCTGAGCAGGTAGTCCCCGCGCTGCTCCTCCCAAAAATCCGTCTCGGGCATGCAAACCTCCTCAATCTGAAAATCCAGCGGCAGGGGGTGCACCTCATCCCGCACCCGCACGCCGTCGCGATAGCTGAAATGGTAATGCAGCGGGCCTTCGCCTGCCAGCACCCTCGGAAGGAAAACATGGATGTTGTCGACAACCTCCGGTGCGCTGGACGCCCATTCCTGGGGCATCCAGGCCAGCTCGCCTTCGTGGTTGGTCACAAAATCGCGATCGGCCACCCGGGCTGTGAAGATCGCAATCGCCCCCGGGGGAATCTCAAACCCGTCCCAGGTCAGCAGGCCGGCAAACTCGGGATCGGTGACCGCATAACCCGTTTCCTCAGCGACCTCCCGGATCACCGCCTGGCGCGGCGTTTCGCCCGGGTCAATATGACCGCCCACCCCGTTCCACAAGCCCTGGTTGGGCGGAAACCTGCGGTGAAGCATCAGGACATCGCCGCCATTCAGCAGGAAACAAAGGGTGAAGGCAGGGCTGATCGTCATGCCAGCGCTTTCTTCAATTCCGGAGGGTCGGCAGCGGTCACCTCCCAGGATTCCAGCCCATGCCAGGCCGTGAAGGCCGCCAGCGTCCGCCTGAGCGGCTGGACCAAATCGTCCCCGATCTCGACCCCGGGCTCGAGGTAGATCTTTTTAATCTCCAGGCGCTTTTCGCGCCGATGGGCTTTCGGGTCCAGCCGGCCCACCAGCCTTCCCCGGTGCAGGATCGGAAGGCAGAAATAACCCCATCGGCGGTCTTTGGCCGGGGTGTAGGATTCCATCCTGTACTCAAAATCGAACAGGTCGAGGGCCCGGCTCCTGTCGGAGACCAGCGGATCAAAAGGTGAGAGCAGGGTGGTATGCGTCGGGGTCAGACCGCCATCCGCCACTGCGTCCACCATCGCCCGGTTATCCGGATGGACGTAGACGGGAAGGTCCCACCCTGTGACTTCCATCCGGAGCAGTTTCCCCTCCAAAACCAGGTCCGCCAGGACTTCGGGCATGCCCGTCTTGAGTAAATAGTAATAATCCGCCACCCAATCCTCCCGGACGGCGCCCAGTGCCCGGATGGTTTCCAGAAAAAGCGCCTCCCGCACCGCTTCATAGCGCGGGGCGTCCGCATCGTCCCAGGCGGGCAGGACCCTCTCCCGCAGGTCGTAAAAGCGCCGGAATTTATCCCGATAGGCGACCATCACCTCGCCGGTATGGAACATCCGGGAGAGCGCCAGTTTCTCCGCTTTGACATCACCCCAGCCGGTGGAAAAAGTCTCCGACTCGAAATCAGCCGAGCAGACCGGGCCGCGCGCCTTGATGGCCTCCCGGACCCGCTTGACCACCTCCGGGTTCTCGGCCGCCCACTTGTGCCAGCCGTTCCCTGTCCGGTCGTCATACAGGATCTTTCCGCGAAAGACGGGGTAGTGTTCGATGGGGAGATAGCACAGCGCATGGGCGTAATATTCGAAGAGCTCTCCTTCGGCATGGAGCTGATCAAGCCAGTCCACCGGATAATCGCCCAGCCGGCTCCACAGCACCAGATGCTGGCTGCGATGAACGGCCTGGATGGTGTCAATCTGGAGATAGCCCATCCGGCGGATGGCGGCGAGGAGATCGTCCTTTGCGGCGGGTTTTTCGGGGGGCGAGAATAAGCCCTGCGCGGCCAGCATGGCGGCGCGGACGGTTTGCGGACTGAAGGGCATTCTTAAGGGACTCCTTATTCGGGCGAGCCAGCGTCGCTGAGTTCGCTGGCATGCCAAACAGCCGCCAGCAACGCCTCACCCAGCGCCCGGGCTTCCTCCGGGGTCAGATAGATATGGGTCACGCCGGCGCGCAGCAGGCGTTCAGCGGGCGGACAGCTTTCAACCACCGAGAGGCAGATATTATCTTCCAGGTCCTGATCTTCACATTCATGGAAGATGTCAATCTGCAAGGTATCATCCAGTAAATGAATCGTCATCGGAAGGCACCTCCTGAAAGGGGAACATCTGTTTGGGTCTTCCAAATCATATCATTAATCTCATCCGCTGCGCATAAAAAATCCCCTGCCGCAGGCAGAAATGGGTCTGATCAAAGGGCAGGAACGGGTGATTCCAGAGAATCGCCCATTGAAAAGACTAAACGAACAGCTTCAGGATGCCCCAAAAGGCATGAATTTGGCAATTTGATAGTTTCTGAGAGTCCAGCTTCGGTAGACTCAGAGCTACATCGTGAGATAAAGCGAGCCGAACAGGCTTTTACGGTCATTTTTAAGGAGTTGTTATTATGGAAGTCCCCCGCCACTGGCGATTGAAGAAACAACGCTACGCCCTCGTGGGCGAAGTCTGCCCCCACTGTGAGGCCAAGATCTTCCCCCCGCGGGATGTTTGCCCCGAATGCGGCGGCGAAGCCAAAACAGCCTTCGCCTTCAGCGGCAAAGGTGAGATCTATTCCTTCACCCGGATGAGCA
>CAZXRL010000110.1:0-2278 GCA_964643275.1 uncultured Candidatus Brevefilum sp. | reverse complement strand
AGCGTTCAATCTTGAGCGGGTATTTACCTCATTAGATTTTTCCACATCAGGACCATGATATAACCGAGTGCAAACAAAATCATCCCAAAGAAAATACCTGCGATGAGCAGTTGAGTTCTGTCTCCAGCAGATAATGAATCGGAGGCAAATCCCAGCGCCAAACCAATAGCGATAACCGCTGCAAGAAATATGAAGAAGGAAACGGATACAGCGATAAGATTGCGGCGGTTACGGTCGACCAGTCCTTCCTGGTCGCTAAAAACTTGCGGGCGTTCGCCCTCGAATTCCATCCGCCAGATATGCGCGCTCGCCATTCGCCCAAGATGTTCCCATCCGAATTGCTCGTAAGTTGCTATGTACTCCTGGCGCGGTGAGACTTGCAGATCGTAGACAAACCGATAATTTTTCGGTTTACCTCGCTGGAAAGTCATGAACACCGAATCCCACTGTCGAATCCGATCAATGTGCCAACCTTCGGCTGCCATCCGCTCAAGCCAGTTCTCATAATCGGACGGCAGTAAGTGGCGGAATATCGAGAAGAACACAATTTTTCTGTCACTCATAGCAACTCCTTAACATTGTTATAAAGCTCTGCAATCCGGTCAGCTTCTTCATGCAGTATTTGAGTACCCAGGGGGGTAATGATGTAAATTATTCGTCTCTTTTCTTCTCGAATTTTCTCAACCAGTCCATCACTTTCGAGTTTTCCCAAACTTGAATACACTGTACCTGCGCCGAGAATGGTCCGTCCTTTGGTCAACTCTTTGACGTGCTGCATGATGGCATAACCATGGCGTTCCTGCTTCAACGAGAGAAGAATATAAAACATCGTCTCGCTCATCGGAATATACCTTTTGCGGGCCTTTTGAAGACTCATGTTTTCGCCAATTCTCTTGCTAAGTTTTTGTTATATCACGTTATAATATATCACGTCATGATATATTTGTCAAGAGGATATTCATTTGCATTTTTGACCCCAGAGGAATAGTTCCCGCCGCCTAACACCCTCATGAACCTTTACCTCCCCGCGCGGACCAGGTTGTATGTACGGGCACAAGTTTAGCCCGGTGATGGCGGGGTAGGAAATAGGATTTAGAAAATGATAACCGCTCTCCGTTTGGAGGGCGGTTTCTTGTTATAATTAGGGGGATTATTAGATCAAATATTGCAATATTATCACTTATGAAGGGGTATTAATCATGTCAAAGAGCGACTTACCATTCGGTAGTGAGTTTTCTCCAAACCAAATTGATCTGTCAACTGTCTTGGAAATCATTGCTCGACATCCTTCGGATAAAAATGGCTTCGAGAATTCCTTAAAGAATGTATTCTTTAAAGAAAATCGAACCAGTGAACGAAACAAACAAAAACTTGCGATGAATCTGAGGCTGAGTTTGAAAGCATATCAGATCATCGATGATGATATTCATTTTACTGATTTTGGAGAAAACCTATACCAACTACGAAAAGACAGTGAAAGCTTACATGAAGTGTTAGCAAAACACATTCTTCTTAACTTGCATGGGTTGACATTAGTTCAATGTGTGCAAGATATGGTGGTCTCTGGTGAAAAAGTTGATCTTCTACAATTGCGACAATGGTTACAAGAGCGCGGTATTCATTTCCCGCGCGGAGGAAAACACCCAAGCATGATGAGATTATGGTTGGAAAAAGCAGGTGTTTTCACAAAAAGATGGATTATTGATGAAGCAAAATTAATGAAGCTTGCGGGGATTTCACAAAATGAACTTGATGTGCTAGCTCAATTAACCATGGAACAGAAAGCCTTTATCAAAGCCTTAGTAAACCAGGGGGAGAAGGACGTATCATTCTCAAATGATATAGAAAAACTTGCTTCTGCCACCTATGGCGTTAAATTTAATGAAAAGATGCTCCCTAAAACTGTATTATATCCGTTACGAGATGCTGGTTATATAACTTTAGAAAGAGGTACTAAATTTCCAGGGCGAGGGGCAAAACCGTTCCTTGTATTTCCAACGGAAAAACTAAAAAAGGAAATCATCATACCTGTTTTCGAACAGCTCGAGCAACAGGTGCAAGCTGATTTACGACCTCTTCTTCGTAAACCTTTTGAGGATATTCTCAAAGAATTGGATGACGAAAATATCCATATTCGCGGATTAGCTCTTGAAGCCCTGGCATTCAAACTTATGAGAATAATTGACCTTGATTATGTGGCAACAAGATTACGTGGTAATGTAACAGGTGGTGCTGAAGTAGATTTAATATTTGAGTCTTGCAGATTGGTATTTTCGAG
>CAZXRL010000109.1:0-8906 GCA_964643275.1 uncultured Candidatus Brevefilum sp. | reverse complement strand
CGGGTGCCACGCGAAGCGCATCAAGTCAGGTTGTCAGGGCTTTCGTCACCCGGGCCGTCCCGTGAATAGAACTTGTGTTCTATTCTGTTCCAAGAATAGCATGGAACTGCCGGCGTTTCAATCCGTTAAAAGCGGCAATTCGCCCCCGGATTCATGCCGCATCCGGCAAAACACCCCGCACACATTTAAAGAAAAAAAACGCCCCGGCGGGGCGTCGAAGAATCCAGTATATTTTCTGACGGCTGAGGGTTTATTCCGACGGGGTGGGCGTGACCGTGGGTTCCAGGGTGGGCGTGGCTGTTGGCGTCACTGCTGGCGTTTCAGTCTCCGCCGGGATGATGTACGAGCGGAACCGCAGGAAGAAGTTCAAAATATCATTTTCCACCAGGAGCAACCGCCGCGGAACCTCAAACTTGATCCCAAAATTGAATGAGATCGCAAATCCCTGAGCAAAGGGAAATTCCACAAACAACTGCGGTTCAAACACGAGAATGTCATCATCCGAGACCTGCAAATCCTCAACCTCCTCGGGCGGCGGCTCCGTTTGCGCCAGACCCCTGGCCGGCATTGAGAATAGACTGATACCCACCAGAAGTAAGATAAATATCCGAGTGAGCTTTTTTGGGTGTCCCATGGCTTTCCCTTTCAATGGATAATATTTCCGTTCACTCTTATTTTAGCATTAAGCATTGAAATAGCACGAATTAACAATATATTTCTATATAAACTAAATTATTACTTTCCATCAAAATTAATCGAACGTTATTTCTTCGCTTCGGGAGATTAAAACACCATCAGGATTGTCTGACCGCCATACATTGGCCTCCAAATTGCACCCCAAATCAAGTAAAATGAAACCTCTTATTCGTATAAAGCGACACTAGCTATGAAAAAATTTACCTTAACGGTCCTGATCTCCGCGTTGATCTTACTGGTTTTGAGCGCCCCGCTGTCACCAGCGCAGGCGCAAACACAGCCCCCCACTGAATCTCAGATCGCCGACTTCCTGAACCAGCATCCCCTCCTCACAGAGACCGCCGCATCCGTTCTGGACGTGCAGTTCATCGGCGGCGCCCTCGTCATTGATCTCAGCGAAGCGGTCCTGCCGGAGGGCATCTATGATGAAGCGGTCTTCACGCAGCTTCAGGTGGACCTCGATCTCGCCTTCGGGATTGACCAGCTTTTCGAGACCACCTTCAAAGTCGAAGGCGAGCTCCTGGAATACTGGGGACGCCCTGTGCCCGATTTCAGTGAGACCTTTGATCCCCCTTCAATCCGGGAACTGCCCGGCGATGGCCCCCTGGCCGGGGTCAGGATCGCCCTCAATCCGGGCCACGGGCTGTACTGGAATGAATCTGAATCAAAGTGGAAATATCAACGTGTTGTCTTTTGGGACATCCGAGAGGACATCGTCAACGCCCAGATCGTAAACTATCTCCAGGCGGAACTGATGAATCAGGGTGCCACGGTGATCCTGGTGCGCGAGCTGGACTATAACGCCCGCACCGGTGTTTCCGGCTCCCCCGCCTGGCACGAAGGCTCCCGGGAATACGGGATCTATCTGGGTCTTCCGTCCTGGGTCTGGAACGGCAGCAACACCAACTACAACAGCGACATCCGCGCCCGCCCTTATATGGCCAACTACTACGGCGCTGACCTCCTGATCAATCTTCATAACAACGGCTGGGATGGCAGTTTGCGAGGAACGGAGACCTACTGGGACCACAACAACCACCCCAATTCTCAAGCCCTGGCAACCGCTGTGCACAACAGCATCATCAGTACCATGACAGGCGAATATGACTCGTGGACCAACCGGGGGATCAAGAAATCCTTTGATGCCTACGGGGAAATCAATTACGCTCAGATGCCTGCCGCGCTGGTTGAGCTCGCCTTTATGGACAATTACGAAGATAATCAGCTCCTCCAGCAGGAATCCTTCAAGCTTCTGGCTGCCAACGCCATTGCCCAGGGCATTTGCGATTTTCTCGGCGTCACCTGTGAGGAGTCGGCTACCGAACTGCCGGTCGTTCTGGAAACGCCTGCGCTGACCCCGTCCTACGGCAGCGGGATGTGCGATTCCGGCTGGTACCGCTATGCGAACCAGCGCGGCCAGTATGCCTACCTTGCCCTCAACACCGCTGAACCTGCCCAAAGCACCAACCGGGCGGTCTGGACCCCCAGTCTCCCCATCAGCGGGGAATACACGGTGGAGGTCTTCATCCCGGGCCACAACGCCGTCAACTGGAGCTGTCCCGCCAAAACGATCAACTGGGATACAAACCAGGCAGCCTACACCGTCAGCCATGCCAACGGTGAGTCCAATGTCCTGGTGAATCAGGCCCCCGTCTCAAACCAGTGGGTCAACCTTGGCATCTTCCACTTCAACAGCGAGACCGCAGCCTCCCTCACCCTCACAGATCTCACCCTGGAAACCGCCCAGACCACCACGGTATCCGCCAGCGCGGCTCGGTTCACACTGGTCGGGAATGCCGGGACGCTGTTCCACGACACCGCCTGGCTGGATAGCGGCTGGATCAGCGTGCAATCAAACGCGCCCGAAGAACAAATCCGGTACTTCCTGGAATTCCATGGGAGCTGCCTGATGGACCCCATCCTCGATTCTGACGGGGTCGAAATCGATATCCCTGCCCTGGTCCAGGCCGCCGCATCAACCAATGGGATCAGTCCAAAGGTTCTGCTTGCAGTCATGCAGGCGGAGCAAAATGCCCTCAGCCAGTGCCCGGATGCGGATGCGCTGGCATCGCTGATGGGTCTTTCGCCACCCTCCACCGCCCGGGCCCAGATCGCACTGGCCGCGGAACAACTGGGAGCAGCCCTCAGCCAGCTCAAGTCATCTGGAACAACCCCCACTGGCTGGCAGACGGGCGTCGCAAAACTGACAGTGGACGGCGTTTTAGTCACGCCGTCCAATGACACCGTCACGGTGCTGTTCGACTTCCAGCAGCTGGCAGGCGAAGCCTGGGGCGGAGACGCCAAGGGTGACGCAGGTGTGCATGGAATCTACACCGCCTATCGGGATTTCAATCTCGATCGCCCCCTGCCGTTGGGCGTGTTCCATTACTTTCTCCCAAACTTTACCCGATAACTGGCACCGGGAAACAAAGCCGGAACCCTATTAATTCAATGATGACACACAATAACCTGGGGAGATACCTCAGAACATGAGGGAGAGGTGAATGAATATTTTAGTGTTAAACTCAAAGGAAATCTTAATGCTTAAAAAAGAAAAAAGCCCAGCGAGTAGACTAGGCTTTCATCGGTAATTAATGTTCTTTAGACAAACTCTGGGACCAAATCAATTCCCTGTTCCAGTTTTATGGATTTCTCGGATGCTGGTACTTGTATACCAAAAACCATGTCAACAATACCATCTATGTGGACATCATTTTCGCTAAGTTTCCAAGTCTTATTTTCCTTCAAATATGAGGTAAATCGCTTTGAAAACGACTCAATTCTAATTCCAATTAATTGTTTATCGCAATATCGGTAAAGTAACGCAACACAGGAATCAATATAATGCGTGATAATCCTATCTTTGGGACCATCAACATATAAAATAAGAGTGTCTATTTCCTGATCATAACAAATATGATTGGCGTCTTTTGTGCTATTTTGTTTTTTTCGCCAATACTCTGACCTTAATTCTGAGTTGCTTACTAAGTGTTCCATCTTAAAACTCCGGTTTTTCATTTGGCTTTATGCTGTCTGGCATATATGCAGTTATAATTCGACCATCACCTTCACCGTCTTCGTTATCGAATTCAACCGTTACCTTTGTATAATAATCTTTCGATTCACTTAACTTATAATAACTTCTTCTGTTCTTAAATTCTTCATCAATAAAACGTAATCCAAATTGTGGATCAATTAATGCTTTTATTACAGAATCTTCTTCATCCTCCATATATTCATGGTGCGGGCATTCAACTATGTGGTGTTGCCACTGAGATTTTGTGCAAGTAATTCTTCGACCCTTGAAATCTATTATATCAATTTGTAAATCTTCTGCCATGAATTATGATTCCCGCTTAAGACCATTGCATGAGAACACATATTATACCTGAGAATTCAGGGAAACAGAAAGTCTATTAATTTATTTTAATGTTTGTCAAATAAAGTTTGCGAAGTATATTGACTCCTAAACCCTTATTCTCGATTCGGAAAATCATCCCACAAACAGAGATACGATCTTGCAAGATTATCTCTCACAGCCTGATCTGGATTCCCAATATCTTCCACAGCGCCCCTGCATCCAAATCCTTCCGCAGGACAAATGAGCCCCCTCTCCAATTTCAGAGACCATCCAATCCCCTGCCTGACATTTATTGCATGGCTCAGTCTTCCTCTTCGCTCAAATCCTCCGCGTCTTCGTCAGCCATTGCCATTTCTTCAGGCTCTTCTGCTCCTTCCAGTTCAGGCGCTTCCTCGTCCTCCAGCTCCTCGGGTTCCACCTCAACTTCCGGTTCGATGTCAACCTCTGCGGGCAGGTTCCCCAGTTCCTGAATATAGGCGATATAGAACCCGACCATGCGGGAACATTCTTCAAAGGACAACTTCTCATTGACTCCGTGAACGCTCTGGATGTCGGCTTTGGTCATCAGCACGGGCGTGAACCGCAGGGCATTGTCCGTCACCGGAGCATAATGCCGGGCGTCCGTCCCACCCAGGACGAGGTAGGGCGTGACCAGTGCACCCGGAAAAGCTTCTTTGATCAAATGGGCAAGCCGCAGGAAGTAAGCCGATTCGGTGTCCGCCACCGGTGAGGGATTCCAGCCGGAGGTCCCTTCCAGGGTGTCGCCTTCAAAAGGTGTCACCTTCACCCGCTCATCATCAATCCGGGCAAGCACCATCTCATAAACAGACCGCAGGTCGTCCCCGGGCAGCACCCGGAAATTGACCACCGCCTCCGCTTTGGCCGGCAGGACATTGTCCTTCATCCCGGCATTGAAGATCGTGGGGGCTGTCGTTGTGCGGATCGAGGCGTTCAGCATATTGGATTCAGCCAGCTTGTTTTTGAGGATCCCGCCAAACAACCAGGTATTGGCAAAAAGCATCCGCTGCTTGAACGGCAGGGCAGAGCCCAGATAACTCATCAGGAACTCCACCACCTCAAGATGCGCCGGCATGGGGTCCGCTTCCAGCCGGGCAATGGCGGTTGAGAGGATCCCAATTGCGGTGTCCTGCGCCGGCATGGAGGAGTGCCCGCCATCCACCTCAATAGTCAATTTGAGACTCAGATAGCCCTTTTCAGAGATCCCGACCACAACCACGGGTGTCTCAACGCCGGGCAAGAAACCATCGATCCCGCTGCCGCCCTCATCCATCAGACTTCCCAGCTCAACGCCGCGTGATTCAAGTAATTCTGCGATGGCAACCGCGCCGCGTGCGCCGCCGATCTCCTCGTCATGCCCAAACCCCAGATAAACCGTCCGCTCGGGCTGGAATCCCTGTTTGAGCAGGTATTCCACCGCTTCCAGAATGCCGACCACGCCTGATTTGATATCCAGCGTCCCGCGCCCCCAGACAAAACCTTCAGCCAGCTCACCGCTGAACGGGGGATACGTCCACCCGCCCTCTTCGCTCTCATCTGCCGGGACGACATCAAGATGCGAGGTCAGCATGATGGGTTTCAGGTCGGGATCCTTCCCCTCCCAGGTGTAGAGCAGGGTGTAATCGTTGATGATTTCCCGGGTCAATTTCGCATGCACCTGCGGGTAAAGAGTCTGGAATAGCCGGTGCAGACCAAGGAAGGCATTTCCATCAATCTTTTCATGCTCATGATAGGCGATTGTCTTATATTGCACAGCCAGCCCCAGCCGCTCCGCCACGGATTTTCCATCAATCTTCACGAACTCACGCGGTTCAACCGCTTTTTGGGGCGGGGAATAGAGCAGGGTTTTAAGGATCACAAATCCGATGGTGAAGAACACCAGGATGCCTAAAGCGATACCAAGCGAGAGTAACAGGGTTCCGAGATTCATTATTTTTTCTCCTGAAATGAATTGCCAAAATAAGATTTCGTAGTCATAACCAGTTTATTGCACCGGGATGGATTTTGCCACAAAGTTCTGCCGGAAGGCAAGCTCCGCTGCTTCATCCTCAAATGCGCGTTTGGGGATAAAGGGATAGACCCGCTCATCCGAACGGTAAATCAAAAGGTACAACTCGGGGCCTTCGATCACCTTCTCAAAATTCTCCCAGGGAAGATCGGAGGACCGGTTCCCGACATTCATGGTGATGTGCGCGTCAGAGAAACGAAAAATCCGCTCTGTCTGAAGGTAGTCATTGCCCTTGAAGGTGCGGGCGAGCTGCCACGGGATAATGAGAAAGTAATACAGGACATAAAACACGCCCACAAACAGCGCAACCAGGGCAATATTGGCCCAGGAAGCATCTCCCACAGATGGCACGACAAGGACCACAACCGCGCCAATCATCATCAGGCCAATGACCGCTGCCAGGATGACGAAGGTCGGCGATTTACTCGCCAGAGTTCGGGAGGCCCTGACATAATCCTGTTTGTCAGGTTTGAACCGGATGATAAGAGGAGCTTCCATCGGATTGCCTTTCTCATGACGTTTTCCTAATTTTACCACTGCGAACCCCCAACTTTGACCTCAGAATTCGGTTTCTCTGAACAGCTTGCAGTTTTCCAGACAGGTAAGGCATAATAGAAAGGCGTCGCGAAGAGCCAAACCTTGAAAAGAATGGTGAAATCATCATGTCGATTAACGAATTTTCCCCTTTCATCCACCTGATCTACGCCCAACCGGCGTTTCAGCTGCCTAAATTACCGGATATCCAACAGAGAATCGCTGTTGTTTCCGGGTTAGCTGCTGCCAAGATCCGGATCGAACTGCCTGATCATCCATTTGGCCATTTTTCTGGAAATATCACATACGATGAACACAAAGTCCTGGTCAGCGGCCTGCTCACGCCCTTACCCCAACCGATCATTGACCAGACCATTCACCTCTCCCACTGGCCGGCCCAGATCCGGGCTGCCATGCGCCATCACCAGTCCCACCTGAGCCTGATCTATACTGGAAAGGTCTATGATCCGGTCCGCCAGATGAGCGCCCTCTACACCGTGGCCCACGCCCTTGCGGATGAAAACCTCCTTGGCATTGTTAACGAGCAGGCCTGGACAGCTCACCCACCGGCGGATTTCCTTTTGCCGGAGAAAATCAGGTCCTATCAAACAGACCTCCCCTTTCTGATTTGGGTTGGTTATATCAAATTCTTTCTGGATAAGCAGAACTATTGGTTTGTCACCAAAGGCCATCACATTTTCGACATCCCAGATCTTGCCACTTTCATCGGTAACTCACAGGATACTGCCGAGGTTATGGACCAATTCATCACGATTTTTCATTATTTGTATAATAAGGATGTCACCCTCACCGCTGGGGACACGATGGAGATCCAACCCAGCGACCAGATATTGAGGTTCACAGAAGTCACCGAATACCCTGAATTTCTCATGGGACCCTCAGGTACATTGGTCGTGGAACCGATTACGCCTGACCAGGTCAACCCCACCGCCTAACCGTTTAATAATTCAAAATCCCGAACAAACTGGGCCTGGCGTTCGTTTTCCACCGCGCCAGGGATAAAATTACGCACCCAGGCAATAGCTTCATCGCCATCCATGTCAAAGATAATTTTTGCCAGACAGGCGGCAAACATCCCCGTCCGACCCAGGCCGGCATGGCAATGCACCGCAATCGTCTGCCCTGACCTGGCCGCCTGAAGCGCTTCCCTCAGCGCTTGTTGAAAGATCTCCGGATCCGGCGTTGAAAAATCCTTCACAGGCGCAAGGATCACATCCAACCCTTCTTTGTGATATTCTCCGAGCAAATCCCTGCCCGTGATGCGTTCGGCTTCCTCTGCCGAAGCCAGCATCACGACTATCCCCACATCTTTCTCCCGATATGCTTTCATCACCCCATGCAGCGGGTCAAATCCCGGGCTGTAGGGCATCGGACTGCGATAGACTTTGTCAGGCAGCCCATAAGGCAATTCAGTTAATGACTCCATAGCTATGACCTCTTTTTGAAAACAAATCCGTAGGAGAATTATAATAGAGACCAAACCACAATCAGGCTCACCCATCACATACTAACCGGCGAAAATTGAACGGTAATGCAGCAGAAGATGACCTCCCCTCCAAAAGATAACTCGTCTTGACTTAACTTCATCTTATATGGGATAATATCGGTAATTCGATAGTTTCTCATATAAAATGTTATGAATGCAGCCATTCTAAAACGATTAGATCAAATCCACTTCTTTACAGTCGAAAGCTATATGCAAGTCGCCAGACTAAAGGAAAGTGAGAAAGCAAAAGCTCTAAACCGCCTGGCGCGGGCAGCCCGGGCAGGACAAATCCTGCGCGTAAAGAGAGGAATCTATATCACAAAAAATTTCTATGACCGATATCACCAGGATGAACGGTTTAACTGGGTGATCAGTCATATCATCAACCCCATTTCCTATGTTTCCTCCCTAACGATCCTGCAAAAAGCCAACCTCTTGACAGAAGTCACTTATCCGACTACCGCGATCACTCAAAAAAACACCAGCAAGATCACCAACCCTACAGGGGTCTATACATATCAATTCATTAAGAAAAGCCTTTATACCGGGTTCTCAAATCTTGAGTTTTTAGGGCTGGTCTATCACACGGCTTCAATCGCCAAAGCTCTCTTTGATTTTCTTTATCTCAAACCCATCCCCCGGCCTTTGCGTTCAAAGGAAATTTCAATTGCACTTGAGTTGAGGCTGAATTTAGAGGTGCTATCTTTGAAAGATCAACAGGCTTTTGAAGACTATGTCGAAATGTCCAAATCTGAGAAAATGTGCATGATCCTGAATAATTT
>CAZXRL010000108.1:0-9029 GCA_964643275.1 uncultured Candidatus Brevefilum sp. | reverse complement strand
GTTTAGCTGCGAAGCAGACTGATGAGGTGAAGAAAAGAGTGAAATAAATGACTTTCCGATTGCCCTGCTTTGCAGCCTTAGACCGAGTAAGAATCAATTAGTCTCTGGTAGTCATCTCCACCATCGACGTCCTGAGTCACACGCTCATCCACCCAGGGCAGCCAATCCACCCTGAACCTATCAAACACCACTCGGCCGCCCTTGTCACCCGTGACGGAGCGTAAGGCGTCAAAGGTCTCACGTGCAAACAGGACCGGGTTGCCGCGCCTTCCGGCGATTTGCGGCGCGGTAATGGGGTTTCGGTGAGCGGAAAACCTTTCGATCAACCCGCGGATCAAAAGCGGTGAGACCTGAGGTTGGTCGCTCAGCAGGAACACCACCCCCTGGCAATCCTCCGGCAGGGCCGCCAATCCCAACTGCATGGAAGTGGCTTGCCCCTCCGCCCAGCGTTCGTTGTGGACGATCCGCACCGGAAAATCCCGGCAGGCCTTCTCAATTTCAGCATGACCCGCCCCCGTGACCACAACCAGAGGCATCAGGCGGGATTCTAAGGCATTTTTAATGATTTGGGATATAAACGGACTGCCCCCCCAATCCAGAAGCTGTTTGGGTGCACCCAGGCGCTCACTGCCCCCGGCCGCCAGGATCACGCCCGCGATCTGACTGTGTGCCGCAAAAACCGGTTCATCCTCGGCAGGTTTCTCAAGGGAACCGATCAACACCCGTTCATAGATCCCGGAAAGCTGGCGTGCCATCCTCTGAGCCATAGCCTGGATCAGCGCATGGTCCGCCTGATTGAGGAAACAGACCCGCCTCGCGCCGGCCGGGATCCCCTGCAAACCACTCACCTCCGATGACAGAAGATCCACCAGGTTTTGGCAGCTGATGCGTTCACCCAGCGCAAGGCCTGTCAGCCCGGAAAACAACGCCGGCCGATGAACCCACTCCTCGGTCAGAGGCTTGCCGACCCCGCTCAATCCGGCCACCACCACCACGAGATCAACCCAGTCAGGGACAACGGGTTCGTAAGGAGCAGGCGCTTTCAGCGGCCGCTTTCTGGCGCCATCCGCTTCGAGCAGCAAATGAACCCCAATTTTCGTACACCGAGAGTGCACCTCGGTCAGCACATCCTCAGGCAAAGGTGTCAGCCGGTTCTCAGCGTACACCGGTCCGGTGAACAGCAGGATTTGAGGTTGATCTGATTCAATTGGGGGAATATCTTCAATACCATTAACAATGATATGCGTATCCGCCAGGCCCGCCTGCCAGGCACCCAGATGGGTCGTTGTCGTGAGGATGATCGTTCCACCCAGCTCCCGCGCCAGGCCAAACATTGCGCCCGTCTTGCCGCCCGCGCCGGTAAAGGCAACCGTTTCACCCGGCCGCAGTCCCAGCGCCTGAGCAAGTTTCATCGCCGGTCAGTCCTCCCACAGCCGGCTGCGAATAGACTCCTTTGTCAGGATCGCTTCCAAAACTCCCCCGCCGATCGCCAGCGACTTCTCTGAAATAAACCAGCAGCGGAAAGTCTCCGGCCGGGGATCAATATCGCCGACCTTCATGCCCTGCCTGACATGCACGCCGGGATGGATCAACCCGCGCACGACACCCGGAAATGGGGCGGCCAGGGGTTCTCCGCCCACGGTCAACACGATCTGACCCTCCTCAACCGTGTCACCGATCTCCACGTTGGCCTCAACAATCCCGCCCCCCGGCGCATGCAGGACACGCTCACGGGCATACGCCTGCACCTTGCCGGGAATGCCGGTATCCGGCTCGGGGCTACCCGTCCAGAGGATACGTCCCAAAAAATGGCCGCGGTTTGTTTCCACTGCTGCATGACAGTTCTCGCCCACAGTGAAGCCCGGCCCCAGCCCGATCACCAGGTCAGCAATGCCCAAATCCAACGCGACCTGGCGTTTCCGCATCCGCGCGTCAACCAGCACAAAGGGGGGGTGTGTTTTCAGGATTGTTAACTCCGGGTCGATCAAGACCGGGATTTCACCTTTTTCCCAGCATGGAGCCATCTCGTCCGGGGATGAGATCAGCCGCCCGGTGACATCTTCAATTTGGATCTCACCGTCATAAGCAGCCTGGGCAAAGGCAACGGACCGCCGGACTGCCAGAGGCGTTTCCCTTTCCACAATCAGGAGACGCAGGCCGGCCCGATGCAGGCGCATTGCGACCCCGCTCGCCAGGTCCCCACCGCCCCAAATGAGCACATAGGGCATCATTTGATCTTCCCCAGCCCTCTCAGGACACGTTCAGGCGTCAGCGGGAACTCGTGGAACCAGACTCCAGTCGCATCATAAAGGGCGTGGACAATGGCTGGCGGCAGCGGGAGATAAGGCATTTCCGCCATACCCCGCGCCCCGAAAGGCCCGTTTGGCTCGGCAAGCTCCAGAATGATTGACTCGATTTCATCGGGGATATCCAGCACGGTCGGGATCAGGTAATTCGACAACATATCGGTCAGCACCCGCCCGTCCTTCTGGATGAAGTTCTCCATGATCGCGTAACCGGCGGCCTGCACCAAAGCGCCTTCAACCTGACCGATCACCTGCATAGGGTTGATCGCTTTACCAACGTCATCAGCGCAATAGATCTTGAGGAGCCTGATCTCCCCGGTTTCAGTGTCAACTTCAAGTTCGACGGTCTCAGCCACGTAGCCGTAGGTGAAGTTAGGGTTGCTTTCGCCGGTCACCGGGTCCATGGGCGTGGTTGCCGGGGCACGGTAGACGTATTCCGCCTTCACCGGCCGCTCTTCCTGCTGCCATTTTTTAAGCGCCAGCTCGGCCGCGCCAATGATCGAATTGCCGGCCATGAACGTCATACGAGAGGCGGATGCGCTGCCTGAATTGCCGGTGAACGCGGTATCCGATGCGACCAATTCGACCTTCTCCACTGGGACACCCAGTGCTTCGGCGACTATCTGCTGGAACGCAGTATGTGCACCCTGGCCCACGTCTGCTCCGGCGTGATGCAGCACAACGCGTTCAATCTCCGCACCGCCATGCAGTTCGATCATCGCTGCACAGGTCTCGGGCGCGCCAAAGGAGAAACCCACATTTTTATAGGCGCAGGCGGTTCCCCGGCCGAGCTTGATGACACCCTGATCCGTTGGTCTGTTCGGTTTTTGCCAGCCCTCGCTCGTGTTCTTCCAGCCGGATCTCTCAGCGCAGGCCGCCATCACAGGTTTAATGGTCACACCTTTCGGCGGTTTCGATTGGGTCGGCAGCAGGGAATCATCATCAATCAGGTTTCGCATTCGGAGTTCCACCGGATCCATATCCAGGGCTTCCGCCAGCCGGTTGACCTGCATTTCCGATGCAAAGGTACCCTGCGGCCCGCCGAATCCCCGGAATGCGCCTCCCGGGAGGTTATTGGTATAAACTGCCCGGGAATCAACCCTGACATTCGGGATATCATAAGGCCCGACGCACGTCATGGTCGCGTTCCCCAGCACCTTGTTCGACGTACAGTTGTAGGCACCACCGTCCGCAGTCACATCCACCTGGGCAGCCAGAATCCTGCCATCCCTGGTCGCGCCCCATTTGGATTTCAGCGTATACGCATGCCGTTTATGATGTCCGATGATTGATTCTTCCCGGCTCCAGATGATCTTGATCGGCCGGTCTATGCCCTGCTCATGGAGCCGCATCACAGCCAGCGCCAGCACGATCTGGACGGACATGTCTTCTCTGCCGCCAAATGCGCCGCCAATCGCCGGATAGATCACTCGGATTTTCTCCTCCGGCAGGTCCAGCGCGTGCGCGATTTGCTCCTGATCCTCATGAGTCCATTGCCCAGCCACCACCACAGTGATCCGGCCCTGGGGGTCAAGATAGGCAAGCCCTGCTTCAGGCTGCAAATAGGCATGTTCCTGCATTGGCGTATGATACTCCCCCTCCACGATCACATCACACGCCGCAAAGGCTTTTTCCACGTCTCCGCGTCTGATCCGGTAGTCGATGATAATGTTGGTTTCTTTTTCAGGGTGCAGAAGTTCCGCGCCTTCCGCCAGGGCTTCTTCCGGTGAACCCACGATGGGCAAATCCTCATAAACCACCCGGATCTTCTTTCGGGCGGCATCAGCAATCTCGTTCGTTTCAGCGACGACAACCACCACCTGATCGCCAACAAACCGCACCCGATCGGTGTAGGGTTTCGCCGCGCCGGGGCCGCAAAGAACCGGCTGGTCAAACATCGTAAGCCCGTATTCGTTCACCGGGACATCTTTGGCAGTGAGGATTATCAGCACACCTTCCATTGCGGCTGCTTCTGCGGTGTCGATCTCTTTGACAATCGCATGCGGCCGGTCTGCAAATAGAATCTTCATGAAAACCTGATCCGGCAGGTTGTAATCAGCGGGGTAAAGGGCTTCCCCGGTGGCTTTGTCTGTGACGTCGGTCCGAATAAGTGATTTTCCTATGGTGGCCATGGTCGCTCCTTTGCCGTCCTAATCCCGCTTATCCGATAATGCGGGCTGGCTGGCTTTTTCAATCGCTTCAATAATTTTGTAGTATCCCGTGCAGCGGCAAAGGTTCCCTGTGATCGCCTGGCGGATTTCCATTTGCGAAGGGGTTTCCCGCTCTTCCAAGAGCTTGGCCGCAGACATAATGAAACCCGGCGTGCAGAATCCGCACTGGATTGCGCCATACCTGACAAAGGCATCCTGAACCGGATGCAGATGATCGGATGAACCCAGTCCCTCAATTGTAATGATCTCCGCGCCGTGGGCTCGGGGTGCCGGCACAAGGCAGCTCATCACCGCCCGGCCGTCAAGGAATACCGTACACGCACCGCATTCTCCTTCCGCGCACCCCTCCTTGGTACCGATCAATCCTGCCTCATCGCGGATCAGGTTCAGCAACGTCTTCTCAAACCCGGTTTTAAACTTGTATTCCCTGCCGTTGATCCAGGTGTGAATCTCCCTCCCATCCCAGGGGACTTTAGGGGCCTTGACCTTCACGCCGTTACCCATCAGCAGGATCGGTGCTTCGGGGATGGCCTTTTTATCCACACCGTTCATGATCGCCGTCAGCGCCCGTTTTGCGATCACCCCGATCATGTAATCCCGGTAATCGGCGGAACCCCTGACATCGGAAATCGGTTGGGCAGCTTGCATCGTCAGGTTCGCAGCCTCTGCAATCACATCATCCGTCAGGGTGTTTCCCTTGAGGAAAGCTTCCGCTTCCAGGGCATGAATGATCGTTGGCGCAGCCGCGCCGAGAGTGATTTTCGCATCATCAACCCGGCGATCCGCCAACGTTAATACCACACTGATGTTGATCACAGAAATCGCCTGGGCTTTTCGCAAGGCCGTCTTGATGAAATAAGAGTGCTGGTTTGGCCCAGGAGCGTCAAAAAAGATCTCCGTGATCACCTCGTCCGGTGCCAGGATCGTTTTTCTAACCCCGGTGTAGAATTCCTCCAGAGAGACGACCCTTTCAGCGCGTGTCGACTTGAGCCTGAGTTTTGCACCGAGTGCCATCAACGGACTGATCGCGTCGTTGGCCGGTGAAGCGGTCACAAGGTTGCCGGCAATTGTGCCCCGGTTGCGGATCTGGGGTGAGCCGACCTCCCAGCACGCCTGCAACAGCGCGTACGCCTTTGCCCGGATCAGAGAGGAAGCCACCACGTGGTTATGTGTGACCAGCGGCCCCAGATGGATGACGCCCGCCTCATCTTCGTAAATATCGTCAAGTCCGGGTATTTTCGTGATGTCGATGATTGTGTGGACCCCTTTCCGCACACCGCGCTCGATTTCGAGGATCAGGTCGGTGCCGCCCGCGATGATCCGTGCGCCTTCACCTGCTTCTGCCAGCGCATCAACGGCCTCGTTGATTGAATTTGCCATGATGTATTTTTTCCACATACTATTAAACTCCGTTGATTAACCTTTTCGGGAATGACGTTTACCTGCGTTTCTTAATGCCGTGATCTCCGCCATGATGCTGACCGCAATCTCATCCGGTGTCTCAGCGTTGATATTGAGTCCCACCGGGGATTTAATCCGATCAATTTGCTCCTGCGGAATGCCGGCTTCTTTGAGTTTTTCCTGAGTGTGCGCCCAGCGGCGTTTCGATCCAATCAGGCCGATATAGGGGGCTTCGGTCTCCAGCAGTGCCGGAAGGCCCTTCACGTCCACCGCCACCCCTCTTGTGACCAGCACAAAGTAGGTCTGACTACCAATCTCCAACTGTCCAGGCAGGTCACCCATAGCTACCGGCAGATACCGGTCCGCACCTGGGAGGGATTCGGGGGTGCATAAATCAACCCGGTCATCGCTGAGCACCACGCGATAGCCAAGCCAGTTCGCCAGATGCACCACCGACCGCCCAACGTGTCCCGCACCGACCACAACGACTGTTGGGGGAGTAAGGAACGGCTCCACAAAGATGGATAGCGACCCACCGCAAACGCCTGGATCGCCCCGTTCCACATCAATCAGATCATACGTCAGGAAGCGCGTCCTGCCATCCTTTATTGCGTCCAGCGCTTCGTCAAGGACAAGTTTTTCCGTCTCGCCGCCACCCACGGTGCCTTCAAAACGTCCGTCCGGATAAACCAGCATCCTAGTCCCCGCATGGCGGGGGACAGCGCCTTTAGTGTTGACCACCGTGCATAAAACAACGGGGCGGTTATCCTTGATGGCCTGGGTCAACAGTTCAATGATTTGCATATCAATCCTCAAGCAAACTCAGCACGACCGGCAGGAGTTGCTTTTTCCGGGATACCACGCCATGCGCCAGGCGGGTGCCGTCTACCAGCGGCCGATAGGGCAGTTCGTCCAGCACAATCGGCGCATCCACCATCAAAAGCCGGCTGTCACCCTGAACCACGTCCGTGACCATCAGCATCGCAAAATCCAGACTGCGGCGTTCTCGCAACTCCTGTAAGGCCTCCCGCAGCGGATCCAGGTACTCATCCAGCTCATAGAGATCCGAAACCTCTGCCTGAGCAATTGCAAAGCGGATCGAATCCGTCTCATATTGTTTCATGTCCGTGGTGACCACATCCATCGGTTCCCGGCTGAAAAGTCCTGCACCGGCATTCAGGACCTTCTCACCAAAACTCTCAATGGTTTCCTCTGCCAGCGGTGACCCCCAGACAAAAGCCCACCGAGCCAACCGCTCCGCTGCCTGATGATCGCGGGGGGTCGTGGTGGGGGAAGTCAACACGAGCGTGTCGGATACCAGCCCGGCCAGCATCAGTCCGGCCAGGTTGGGCGGCGCGCTCAATCCAGCATCCTCAGTCATCTCTGAAACAAGTGTGCTCGTGCTCCCCACAACATCCACAATGAAACGGATCGGTTCGTGGGTTGAAGAGTTGCCTAAACGGTGATGATCGAGGATTTCGATCAATTCCGCTTCTTCCAGCGAACCGAGTGCCTGTTGAGGCTCGTTATGATCGACCAGAATGATTTTCAACCTAGGTGGATCCAGCAAGTCCCGCTGGCGGCAAATACCCAGATACCGCTGGTTGTCATCCAGCACCCAAAACTCGTCCCCTTCGTCCCGTAAAAGTCTCCGGATGACATCCCGAATCCTTGTTGCCGCGGAATACCGAGCGATCTCCGTTTCGGCGGCTTCTTTGCAGGGAGTTTCCAGCAATTCAGCCAGGGTCATTTCCCCATGGCGGGGATGCGGACCCATATGCCTGCTCAGGAAGTTGAAGACCGATTTCCCTGAGATCAATCCAAAAGGTGTCCCATCCGGGTTAACGACAGGAGCAATACCTCCGGTCCGGCTCAGGATCGCCCAGGCCTCTCTCAGCGGCCGGTCAGGTGTGACCGTATCCAACCTTCGCATCACCGATTCAAAACGTGGTGAAGCATCGTTGAACAACATGGGCGGCTCCATTTCGAGGGTAGTGAGCACCCAGGCTGTCTGCCGGTTGACAGGCCCTGACCGGGCTGGAATCGCGTTGATCCCGTCCCTTTCATGAAGCAGCCAGGCATAACCCATAGCGGACGCTATCGCGTCAGTGTCCGGGTTAACATGTCCAATCACATAAACCTGATCGAGCAGTCGCAAATTAGGCGTACTGGGTTTGTTATCTTTCTGCAAGATTATCCTTCTTTCGCTGCTGACAAACCTTTTAGTTCACGCCAGATACTTTCCGGCAATGCAGGAATCTTGTTCAGCGAGACACCGCAGGCATCCAGGATCGCATTACCAACAGCCGGCGCAACCCCATCCATGGGGATTTCAGCGACCGCCTTGGCGCCGTAAGGATGCGAAGGTTCATAGGTCTCAACAAAGATGGTCGTCAGTTCGGGCATTTCATCCGCCCTGAAGATATGATAATCCACAAGATCCCGTTCCCGCGCCCGGCCCTGCTCGTCATAAACCATCTCTTCGCTGACGGCATACCCCAGAGCCTGTGTCATCCCGCCTTCAATCTGGCCGGAAGCTGTGACCGGATTGATGATCACACCTGAATCAACAGCCATCACCAGTTTATCCACCGTCACCATACCGGTTTCGATATCCACAGTCACTTCAGCGAATTGGGCCGCAAAAGGCGGCGGCGCGACATGTGAAACATGGGAAGCGACGCCCATAATCTGCTCCTGATCAGTCTGATGTAAGGAATCCAGAGCAATGTCTTCAAAAGTGAAAGAATTCCCATCGGGAGCGATAGCTTTACGGTCTTCAAGCAGGATCTCCTCCGACGCTACTTCAACGCCCTGATCGCCAAACATCCGTGCAGCCCGGACCCTGATCCGCTCCGCCACTTTTTCAGCCGCCTTGACCGTTGCTGCACCTGAAATATAGGTTGTACTCGATGCATAAGCCCCTTTATCAAACGGTGTGAAGTCGGTATCGGAAGAATAGACGATCATATCCTCAAGGGGGACACCCAGAGTCTCTGCGGCCATTTGCGCAAGGACCGTATCCGAACCCGTTCCAAGGTCGGTTGCGCCAACCAGCAGGTTGAAAGAGCCGTCATCATTCATCTTGATGCTCGCACCGCCCATATCCAGATAGGGTATGGCCGTACCCTGCATCCCCAGCGCCCCGCCA
>CAZXRL010000107.1:0-9042 GCA_964643275.1 uncultured Candidatus Brevefilum sp. | reverse complement strand
GAGCGAGACCTTCAACAATCACCAGCCCGTCAATTTCCGGCGCATCCCGATAGGATCGCCCGATTGAGATCCGGTTCTCTTCATCCACACCTTCTATCAGCACATCCAAAACCTGACCGATAAAACGTTGGTTGCGTTCCAGAGAAATACCTGCCTGGATCTGCATGAGATATTCCAAACGCTGGACCTTCACATGCTCTGGAACAGGGTTCCCGAGTGGTTCCGCTGGAGAGCCGGGCTCAAAGGAATAGGGGAAGATTCCAACATGGTCGAATTGCACGTTTTGGATAAATTCAACCAGGTTCTGAAAGGCAGCCTCGTCCTCCCCTGGGTAGCCAACAATGAAGGTGGTACGTAACGCCACATTATCCACTTCGGAACGGATTTGAGAGAGCAGTTGCCTTGTCTTATGGATATCCGTGGGACGCCGCATTGCACGCAGGATCTTCGGTTCAGCATGTTGGAGGGGCAGGTCGAGATAGGGAAGGATTTGCTTTTCAGTCGCCATGAGATCAATGAGCGGCGTGGTGACATAACCCGGGAAAGCATACATCAGGCGGATCCAAGGGACATCAGGAACGGTTTTGAGTAACTTCTCAAGCAGGATGGGCAATCCATCCTTAAGCCCCAGATCATGCCCATAATCCGTGAGATCCTGTGCGATGAGGATGATCTCTTTGACACCCTGGTCCTGAAGAACTCTGGCATCCTCCAGGATCCGTTCCGTTGGGCGGCTGATCAGACCTCCTTTGATCAGAGGGATCATACAGTAAGCGCAGGCTCTGCGGCAGCCATCCGCAATTTTCAGATATGCGCTTCCTCCCTGAATGGCAGCCCGGTGGGTGAGTTTCTCATCTGAGCCGACCTGATCCACTTCCGGGAAAAATGAATATGGAATGGCCCCTCTGTTTTCGTCCATTTTCTGAATCACATCCAGGATGTCCATCCAGCGGCGGGTCCCCAGCAGACCGTCAATGCCGGGAACAAACTCAAGCAGCTCCTGCCGGTGCAGTTCCGTCATGCAGCCTGCAGCGATAATTTTCTGCCAGGGCATCTTTTCACTTGCCAGATCGGTCAGGACGGTTATCGCTTCCTCACGGGCGGGTTTGATAAAGCCGCAGGTATTGACAATCAGGTATTCGGCATCCTCTGGTTTGAAGGTTGGAGAATACCCCTCTCTGTTAAGGAGTTGACTCATGGATTCGGAATCCACCAGATTCTTGGCGCAGCCGAGTGAGATTAAATGATAGGTCGCTTTGGTTCGTTTAGTCATTAGCCTCAGTACTCGTTGGAGAGGGCGTCATCGTGGCGGTGGGCGTGGTCAGCGGTGTTTCGGTAGGTGTCGGTGTGATGGTTGGTGTAGGCAGGATCAAGCCGTTTTCGGTGAAGATCAGGCTTGCGACCTGTCCAATCAGACCGACCGAACCGATGTCATCATCGTTGAAGAAGATTTGTAACGCGCCTGCGTTCCCGGTCAGAATTTCCACCTGCTCTCTTGCTGAATAGTCATAGGCATTTCCCGGCAGAAGACGGCCGACAAAGACTGTCTCGGAATCGATAATGACCTCAACCCAGGCTCTTTGCAGGGGGACAACGAGCAGGTTAATCGGGCCGTCATTTGCCATGGGTGTGAAGAGGGGTGGTGTTTCATCTTCTGGTGAAGTGTCAGCTGAATCACCGGATTCCGGAGTTTCATCTTCTGGCGTGGTCAATTCAGGCGTTGCAGAACCGGTGGCAAGCAGGACATCCGCGACCTCAGGTAAGTCGGTTGACACAAGACCAGGTGAATCAGCTGCCATGATCCGGTTAACGCCCCAGATGATAAAACCTCCAAAAGCCAGGATCAGGGCCGTGATGACTAACAGATCCAGCGAAAAGAAATTTTTCAGCTTGAGGGCTGTGGGCGATAACTCAACAGGCAGACGCTTTTTGGGCGGCTCCGCCTGTTTTTCAAGCCGTTTCCTTTGCAGTCCATCGGCATAGTCCAACAGGATCTGATCAACATCCAGATTGAGGAAATCGGCATAATTTGCCAGCATACCTCTGGCCTGGACTGAGGAGGGCAGGTCTTCAAAATGCCCGGATTCGATAGCCTGTAAATAACCCTGCCGGACATGCGTATGGGATTCAATGTTTTCAAGCGAAAGGCTCAGGATTTCTCGGCGTTGTTGAAGCCGCTTTCCGATCTCATTGAAAATCTCATGAGACATCAGGGTAAATGATTTGAGCGGGTCTTTGTCCTGAACCTGATTTGGATTGGACTTCGCGTGATTTGCCGGAAAGTCTTCATGATCTTTGGCTGGAGAATCTTCTCCACCCAACTTAGTTTCTGATCCGGGGTCTTCTTCAGTTTCTTCTGCAATTTCAGGTACTGGTTCCTCCACAATATTCATGGAGGTCTCAAGCTCATCGAAATTGAGACCTAAAGCTGAAGCATATGACCGAAGAAAACCGCGCATTTGAACACGTGAGGGCAAAGCGTCTGTGGCACCTTCCTCAACAGCGCGGAGATAGTCAATCCGGATCCGGGTCCTTAGTGCGATTTCTTCGAGCGATATCCCCCTGGATTCCCGGATTTCTTTCAGCTTTTTTCCTGTAGCATGATCCATGGAGCAATTATATTCCATATATAAACCGGCCTGGTGCTCATCGCAGAATCAGGCCGGTTTAAGTGAATTCGAGTAAATGACTCAGGCTTCGGTGTCTGCTTCTGCTTCGATGTCTGCCTCTGATTCAGCGTCTGTTTCTGCTTCGGTGTTTTCTTCTTCCAATTCTTCTTCTTGTTCGGCAATCTCAGGTGTTTCAGCCTCATCAAGAACCGCAACTTCCTCGATTACCGGGGCAGTTGGTGCATCCAGAATAATTGTAGAATCGGAAACTGGAACTTCTGTGACTTCATCAGTCTCATCTTCACCTGGGATTTCACCCTCACGGTGGACGATAACCTTGATTTCAGGGACAAGGTCCATAGTGAGATGGATCGGAATACTGAAAGTCCCAAGCTGGCGGATGGGTTCGGTTTCGACCTGGCGTTTTTCTAGTTCGATTTCGAAGTTTGCCTGAATAGCTTCGATGATATCCGCATCACTTACGGATCCATAAAGCCTGCCGGTTTCGCCGGCTTTCACGGAGAACAGAAGCGTTTTCCCTTCAAGCACTTCAGCAACCGATCCTAATTCCTCATTGAGCACAGCCCGTCGTTCGGTCGCTTTGGCCATGATGCGACCTGCCTGCTGCATTGCACCGGCTGTTGCCGGGATGGCAAATCCTTGCGGAATGAGATAGTTGCGGCCGTAACCTGCTGCGACTTTCTTGACTTCGCCTGCCCGGCCTAATTTATAAACATCTTTGATCAATAATACTTTCATTTTCACAAGCCCTTTCGTTCGTAGAGTAGTCCTGCCCGAAGGGTACAACGGACAAGCTAAAGGATTTTACCAGATAAGCAATGCCTTCGCAATGATGCAAATGTACGATGTGGATGGTAAATTGATCCATGAGATGATCGCCAGGCAGGAAGCAGGTTTCGGGTATACTTGGTGGAAGTTGATGATCAGGTTTATTATCCGAGGTGTGCATGACAGTTCAGGAAGAAAAACATCGTTGGGAAAAGGAAACCTATCACCCGCTGATCAGGAAGTATCCTGAACGGCGGGACGTTTTCCAAACCACATCCGGCATTGAGCTGCCCCCGGTTGTCCTCCCGAACGAAACCCGATCTTATAACAATGAGCTGGGTTTTCCGGGTGAATACCCCTTTACGCGAGGTGTCCAACCTTCCATGTATCGCGGGCGGTTTTGGACCATGCGCCAGTATGCCGGTTATGCAACTGCTGAAGAATCCAATCAGCGTTACCGTTACCTGCTTGAGCAGGGACAGACCGGCCTCTCGGTTGCCTTTGACCTCCCTACACAGATTGGTTATGACGCGGACGATCCCATGGCGCAGGGCGAAGTCGGCAAGGTGGGGGTGTCAATCTCATCTGTTGAGGATATGGAAACGCTGTTCAAGGAAATTCCGCTTGAAAAGGTCTCAACAAGCATGACGATCAATTCGCCTGCGGCGATCCTGCTCGCATTTTACATTGCTGTTGCGAAGAAGCAGGGCGCGGAACTCGGAAAGCTGCGTGGGACTATCCAGAATGATATCCTCAAGGAATATGTTGCCCGGGGGACCTATATCTTTCCGCCGGAACCTTCCATGCGTTTGATCACCGATATCTTTAAATATTGTCAGGACTTTGTTCCGCGCTGGAACACCATCAGCATTTCAGGCTATCATATCCGTGAAGCAGGCTCAACTGCGGCTCAGGAAGTGGCCTTCACCCTGGCGAATGCGATTGCCTATATCCAGGCGGCAATTGATGTCGGGATGGAAGTGGATGGATTCGCCGGCCAGCTTTCATTTTTCTTTAATGCGCACAATAACTTGTTGGAAGAGGTGGCGAAATTCCGGGCGGCCCGTCGGCTTTATGCACGGATTATGAAGGAGAGGTTCGGCGCGAAGGATGATGCCTCCTGCCGGCTGCGCTTCCATACGCAGACGGCGGGATCCACACTGACGGCTCAGCAACCTGAAAACAATATCGTGCGGGTGACCCTGCAAGCCCTGGCAGCGATCCTGGGCGGTACCCAATCCCTGCATACCAACAGCATGGATGAGGCTCTTTGGCTGCCGACAGAAAAATCCGTCCGGGTCGCTTTGCGAACCCAGCAGATCATTGCCCACGAGTCGGGTGTGGCAGATACCGTTGATCCTTTAGGTGGATCTTATGTGGTTGAATCCCTCACGGATCAGATTGAAACGATGGCCAAAGCGTACCTTGAAAAAATTGATGCGATGGGAGGCGCCCTGAGTGCCATTAATAATGGTTATATGCAGCAGGAAATCCAGGAGGCTGCCTACAGGGTACAGAGGGCTGTTGAAAACCGTGAGGAGATCATTGTGGGGGTCAACGACTTCCAGGTCGAAGAGGACATCGAGCTGGAATCCCTGAAGGTGGATCCGGGCGTAGAGGAAAACCAAAAGAGACAGCTGGCTGAGCTTCGGGCGAACCGGGATCAGGAGAAGGTCACAGCATTGCTTGGGCAGCTCGAAAATGCGGCCAGGAGCGACACGCTGCTGATGCCGCTGTTGGTTGAGTGCGCGGAAAGCCGGGTCACCCTGGGTGAGATCTGTGGTGTTCTGCGTGATGTGTGGGGGCAGTATCAGCCGCCTTCGTTTATCTGAGATGGAGAAAAATGTCTGAGATCAAAAAAATTAACCATGTCGCGCTTGTAGTTGAGGATATTGAAAAAGCCCTTTCGTTTTGGCGGGACCAATTAGGACTGCATTTGGACCATATTGAGGAGGTTCCAGAGCAGGCATCCCGGGTCGCTTTTCTCCCTGTTGGGGAGAGCGAGGTCGAACTGGTTGAGCCCACAGATCCCGAATCAGGTTTGGGGAAATATCTTGATAACCGCGGCGAAGGCATGCATCATCTTTGCCTTGAAGTCTCCGATATTGCGGGGATGCTTATGGATTTAAAAGAAAAAGGCGTAAGGTTGATCAACGAAGAACCCCTAGATCTGCCGGGTCGGCGGATGGCCTTTATCCATCCGAAATCGACACATGGCGTCCTGATTGAATTGTATGAACTGGTAGAATAACTCCAATATATCAAATTATTAGTTGTGGAAGGAAAAATCATGGCTGGAAAGATCCAACAGTGGTCAAACCCACCGGAGATGATTATTGATCCGGAGAAAGACTATAAAGCAGTTTTACACACAGAAAAAGGGGACATAGAAATCAAATTATTCGCCGATAAGGTTCCCAATACGGTCAATAATTTTGTTTTTCTGTCCAAAGAAGGCTATTACGCGGATACAATCTTCCATCGCGTTATCCTGAATTTCATGGTGCAGGGTGGTGATCCTACCGGGACAGGTGCGGGCGGTCCGGGTTATCAATTTGAGGATGAGTTTGATAAGAGCCTCAGGCACAATAAGCTGGGGATTGTCTCGATGGCAAATGCCGGCCCGAATACGAACGGCTCGCAGTTTTTCATCACGCATGTTCCAACACCCTGGCTGGACGACAAGCACAGTGTCTTTGGTGAGGTGGAAGATGGCATGGATGTCCTGTTCTCGATCCCAGCCCGCGACCCTGTGAACCCGGAATATGATGGTGTGAAGATTGTTTCGGTGGACATCATTGAGTCATAAAGTCACCGATTGAAACAGGTATTGAGGGCACGTGAAAAGCGTGTCCTTTTTTGTTATGGATGTTGAGGGAATGTAGAAATCTAATGATTAAAGATCACCCAATAAGTTTAGCTCAAAGGGGGGTGTCTTTGATGAGTGTCCCTTTGGTGCGAAGAGCTTGCACTCCCAGTTGGTTATCCGAATTGCCCTTTCAATCCCATTGGTCGGCTTGAGCGTTCTCACAACAGCTCTCTCCAAATACCTGTGGCTAAACTTTGAATTGTTTGATCATGATCTCAACCGCTTGCTGCAGGATATCCAGGCTCAAAGATGGGACTGACTTGTCTGATTCAGCTGCCTGTTCCGGGAGCGCGGGGAGGTGAATGAATCCAGCCCGAATGGCCAGATTCCGGGTGGCGATTTCATGCATCATTGTGTAAAAGACCTGGTTGCAGAGATAAGCACCGGCAGAGAGAGATAGTTCCACTGGAATCCCTTCACGCTGAAGGGCATTCAGCATGTCACGCAGTGGCAGGGTGCTGAAATAGGCAGCCGGGCCATTAGCAATAATGGGTTGGTCGCAAACCAGATTGCCTGCGTTGTCAGGGATCCGGTAGTCCATCAGGTTGACGGTAATTCGTTCAAGCGAAATCCGGGCTCTGCCTGTAGCAAGGCCGAATGCCAGGATAACCTCCGGCTGGCAGTCATGGATAGCCTGTAGAAGGGTTTGAGGCCCTTTAATCTGATCGACTGGCAGGATGGCTTTGTTGATCAGGACATCATCGAACAGCCCGTCCGGCAGGGAGTCAACAAGCCTTTGGCTGGGGTTGAGGGGGCTTTCGCCGAAAGGTTCAAAACCGGTGATAAGGAATTTCATATTTACTCCTCCATTAGTGCCTGCTGGATGGGGTCAAAATGTTTTCGCAGGATCTCTGTGCTGTCAATGCCTTGGTCCAGTAAATTCAGGAGAGTGTTGATATAACATTGGAGATCTTGGATGGAAATTCCATGCATTTGATGGGTGAAAGCTGCCAGCCAGTGACCGGCGCGCCTAAAAAACTTGCGTGCCGCTGTCGGCCGCCCCTCGGTTAACCGGAAAAACCCTCCCGAAAGGTGCAAAAGCGACCGGTAAAACTCTCGTTCACTTCCGGGGGTCTCTCTCCAGGCGTCCTCAAAGTATTCGTGAGCTTCATAAAACATCCGACGGTTGAAGGCATTCAGACCCAGGCGTAATTTTTCAGATGAGGATTGTGGCGTTTTGTTCATGCGACTTTCCTTTCAGGTAGAAAAATTATAGCATTTGAAATCACTGGAACCCTGAGATAATCTTAAGTGTAAACTGTAAATTATTATTTCCCAGTTTCTTCCAGACAGAAATGCGCTTTGCGCTGTGGATTTACTCGCGAGGGTCTGTGACCCGGCGTTGGGCGCAGCAGTACGTGGAGGTTGGGGATCACAGATCCCCAAAGAGCAAGAGGCGGGATCACAGATCCCCTGGGAGCGGGGAGGGGCCTGCATTCACGCTTGCGAGGGTCTGCGACCCGGCGTTTCGCGCAGTTATGCTCGCTGGGCGAGGCTAGCGGATACCGGGTTTGTGGGATTACATCTTTCCGCCTTTCCCGTACGTTCAGGCTGTGCTGGGGACGGGTACCGCAGTTTCCCTGGTAAGTAGGAGGGGGCTTCCATGCCTGTTTGGAACTTCGTCTTACCTGGCACTATTTAGGAAGATGTTCATAGAAAAAAGGAATCATATCAGAAAACGTAAGTGCCTGTTCATCCGATCTGTTTTCATTGAGCTTGCGCAGAGTAAACTCCCACCAGTTCTCGCGGTTAAAACTTGCCCCCGATGTGCTGTATATAAAACGGGTTGAAGTACAGGCTGGCACGGAATTAGGATGAATGTATTTTAGAGAATCATATCCCCAGATATTAAAACCATTTTCAGCAAAGGTATCCGAATTAGAGAAATCAAGGTTCTGGGAGCCCAGAATCCAGCTTACATACCTATCATAATTAATCATGGTCAGGTGTCCCGCCTCCTTGACCCGCATCTTATCATTAAACATTCCGACAAGATTGAGCCAGTTGGCTGAAGCGGATGGAGACCCGAAGCGCGCCCGGAAAGCCGTCATACCCTCAAAATCGGAAGAAAACTGCGCAGAATCATCAGCTAACATCTCACCAGTATCTACATTGTAACCAGCGGCATAAACAGTAGATGAAGACTGCGTTTTCACGAAATTATATATATTAAGACAGGATTTATAATACGTGTTGACGATTCTATACGCGTCATACCGCTCGGCATACATAGCCATTGCTTCACGTATCATTTCCTCTTGATTTGTATTATAACTTCCGTCGTTATTGGCATTAATCCTTTTTATAAGAGCATCAAGACCAGGTTGGTCTCTACCTTTAAAATTATCAACAACCACTTCGAACTGTTGATAACTCATGAGCCACATGGAAAAATATGAATCATTGATATTAAATGTGTCTGATGGGAGCAGTTCATATGAATAATCTTCATGAAAGATTACCTTAACTTCAGAAGAGGGCAATCTTGTGGGACTTTGTTCCTGGGCTTCAAGAATAAGTTCCATAGAATTAGCGAACCCCTCCAGAAATATTGCACAGCCAAATTTCTCGTCCAGACGCCCCCTGGAATCAACAGAGTATTCGGCAAGAAAACGGATTAGTTGGTCATTAATTGCAAAATCAGACAACTTAAGGTCCATCACGCCATCCTCGCTGAACCCGTTGGGAGCATAATAAAGCTTGTTGCCAACCCGCACAATCTGATGGTTGATTATCGCATTTATTATTGGGTCAATCTCCAAATTTGATATAATG
>CAZXRL010000106.1:0-9099 GCA_964643275.1 uncultured Candidatus Brevefilum sp. | reverse complement strand
TTTCGCAGAAGCCGAAATTGTTATTGAATGCCAAAAGATGTACGCTGATGACCTGAATCCGGTGCATTTTTTGGATACCACGATTGACAAACATTATCCACAGAAGGATTATCACCGGATTTACTACGGTGAAATCGTGCATACCGAAGCGGTTCAAGCCTACATCGCCTGAGATTCCCCCCCTGCTACTGAACGTTCCGGCAGGGAATTGTTTCAGGATTCACCGGCGGGAAAGAAGTTCTCTCAAGTTCTCAATGATCATATAAAAAGCAGTGATAATCACAAGTCCCCCGAAAAAATACCAGAAGAAATTGAATAACAGGATCAAAAAAGCAGCAATCGCCAGCGCGAGCGAGATCCATCGCACGACTGCCCAAAGCCGCCGTTGAAAAGCCGCTTCAATCCCCAGCATCACCAGCAGCAATCCCCCCAAACCTACCCAAAATAACGGACGGGCAAACACAAAAAGGGCCACCGATGCGATCAACATCACGCCGATGCTCACCGCTGCCCAGACTTCCGCAAGCCGGTTGAACCGCAGCGTCTTCTCGATCTGAGGTTTGTGTGCATATTGGATGTGCGCCCGAAGGATCTCGCTTTTTCCGGTTCGCAACCCCTGCTCTTGCTGCATCAATTCAACCAGTAAAGTCTCTTTGACGGTGATCAAGCGCCGTTTTTCAGTCAAATCTGCCTCAAATTTCCCCGTTGTCTCATGAACCTGGGTCCGCGTCCCTCTCAGATATGGCAAACCCTGCATCGCAGCCAGATCTATCCCCATCTGGAAAATTGCCTCCTGCATTTCTAGGACGTCTTTTTTTAGACTTTCGATCTCCGCGCTAACCGTCTCCTTACGGTATTGAAGCCGCTCATGCAATTGGTGCGGAGGGATCACCTTCTCCATCCCGGCCCAGCCCAGCGGATCATACCAGGCCCTTCTCACACTCCCATCCCGGTTATACCTGGGACCGCCAGGCGCATCCTCTCCTGAAAACGCATCCTGGGCATAATATCCCCACAGCCCGCGGTAATTCATCACCCAACCGGGTTCGGGGTCAATCAGGACCGGTTGTGACCATGTTTCCTCACCGCCTGCTCCGATACAGATCCCGTCACCCAGGGCATAATCCACAAAGGGGATGGTGAAGACCTGGACAGTATGTTTATCTTCGTCTCCCGATCTTGAATTCGATTCCCGAAGGAGCTTGTTGAAGATCCCCTCCAACCCCCGGAAGAACCGCCGGACCGGACGGAAGAAGGGCAGGCTGAGTTGCGTCAGATATTCACCTGCTTGAAAATAACTGGCATGAGACCCTCCACCCACATACACCACGGGGTGCTGGCCGACCTTTCCAACTTCGGGGTCCTCCCAGCGCCGCCGGAGGTCATCACCGGAGAAATCATGAGAGGCATAACCAACCCAGGCAGGCCGGATATCTCCGTCCGGCTCTTCATAGCAATAGATATTGACCATCTCCCAATCCGCTTCATGGTCATTCGCGCCGTAAAATCCCGTCCGCCAGTTATTGAAGGGATAGAAATACCAGTATTGCAGGATAAACCAACCGTTTTGCTGGATGACCCGCCCATAGTATTGGAATTGCCGCTTCTTTTCCAGCATCCGGTCGAAGGTCTCCACCGCCGCCATCATCGAATCTCCCGGCACGCGCCCCCGGAGCAGCAGCGACAATGAAAAAACAGCATCCACAATCCGGGCAAGATATCCCACCCTCGCCAGCCGGCTTCGTGAGGGACGAAAAGTGCGGCTTTTCAATGTTTTGCGTAATTCCTGCCAGCGGAATTCGGCAATTTCACGCAGATTCAGGGGCGAGATGAAGTGCAGGTAATGTACCTTATCCGCGCCAGCCAATTGCACTTCGCCTAGTTTGTGTAAGTCCAATTCTGATTCCCCATAAACCTCCACAGGGGGAGAATCAGGCGCTTTTTCCCACAAACTGGCTTTGGCAACATAATCGTCAACCGCGTAAGGATAGAAGTGTTCCCCGCGCGTGAACCTCAGAACCGGTTCAAACCTTTGAAGCAAAGCCTTCTTTTCAAGGTCACGCATCCGGGCTTCCCTCATCTCCTGTCTTGGATTGGAGGAACCACTGGCGGACGTCGCCATAGTTCAAATAAAGCACCATCAAGACCCCAATTGCCATCAGCCAGTAAGACTGCGACGGTTGAAAAAGCCAGTAAAGACCAATGCCAGCAACCAGGGTCGCGGTCTGAGCCAGTAGACTCAAAATCCAGGGAAAAGCGCCTCCCCGATTGAACAAAAGTGCTGAAAATAAAGCCAAAACCGCCCCGGCAGTCAAAATCCCGAACGCGATCACATGGAAAAACAAAACTTCGCCCCCGTCAAAGTGTCCCGGTGTTTGAAGGACAAGGGTAAAGGCTTCTGTGAGATCCGCCCAAAACACGGGCCAAGAAAACAGAAAGGTCCAGTGTTCGGTGATCAGATTCAGACCCAGGAACACCACAAGCGGCACCTGGAGGACCAGCAGAAAGGTAAGAATACCAATCAAACGCGGTTTTTGAGGTTCTTGTTCAGGCATAATCCTTAAGAATTTCTCTGAAAGAAGTGACGATTTGATTTTAGGGGAAAAATTCCCTTATTGCAAGCATGCATTGAATGAAAACAGCCGCCTCCAGACCCCGCCCACCCAACGGTTCGCGGTATAATCAATTCTGCCAATAAAACATTGGGAGACCTGAATGACGGACAGAAAAATTCGAGTACTGATTGCAAAACCCGGCCTCGACGGTCACGACCGCGGTGCCAAGGTTGTTGCCCGCGCCTTGCGGGATGCCGGCATGGAAGTGATCTACACCGGTCTGCGCCAGACGCCGGACATGATCGCCGAATCAGCCCTGCAGGAAGATGTTGATGTCGTAGGTCTGTCAATCCTTTCCGGCGCGCATAATGCCCTTGTACCTGCTGTGATCGATAAACTCAGGGCATCCGGTATGGATGACGTCAGAGTCTTTGTCGGCGGCATCATCCCAGAAGCCGACATTCCTGCGCTGCTGGACAAAGGGGTCTATGCCGTCTATGGCCCGGGTACTGACACGCAAACAGTCGCCGCTGAAATCAAAGCCGCCCTCAACCCGTCGAACAACTGACCATGACCCATATTGACCCCGATGCCATCCGCCAGGGAGACCGCCTCGCCCTTTCACGTGCGCTGACCGCGGTGGAAAATGGCGCCCCCACCGGGCAGGATGTGCAGACAGCCCTCTTCCCCTATACAGGGAAGGCGCATCTGGTTGGCATCACCGGGGCACCCGGAACAGGCAAAAGCACCCTCGTCAACCAGCTCGCAAAGGCCTTCCGCCATACCGACATCAATGGTGCTCCAAAGGTCGCCATTCTCGCTGTTGACCCATCCAGTCCATTCTCAGGCGGCGCACTGCTTGGAGACCGGATCCGGATGCAGGACCTCTCCGGGGACCCGGGTATCTTCATCCGGTCTATGGCATCCAGAGGCGCGCTGGGTGGTTTGGCGCACAGCACCGCTGCATTTGCGACCCTGCTGGATGCTGCGGGGTTCGAACTCATCTTTATTGAAACAGTCGGCGCCGGACAAGCTGAAGTCGATATCGCCCAGCTGGCACATACGGTGGTTGTCGTCGAAGCTCCGGGGCTTGGAGATGACATTCAGGCAATCAAAGCCGGCATCCTGGAAATCGCCGATATCCTGGTTGTCAACAAAGCCGACCGCCCTGGCGCGGAAAATACAGCCAGAGCCCTGGAAGCCATGCTCGGGATGGCGCAGGGACGCAGGAACTTCCCCCCCAGCGGGAAGCATCTGATCACCACTTTTGAGAACACTCAGGAAGAGCCCATCCCTGCCCCTGCGGATTGGGAGCCCCCCGTCCTGTGCGTCACAGCGACGGAAGGCAAAGGGGTTGCCGAACTGGTCAGTAAAATCCGCGAACACCACACCTACCTTCACGACAGCGGGCTATGGCAGGTTAAGGAAGCAAACCGGCTGCGGAGAGATCTGGAAAACCTGATCCGGGATGCTTTGCTAAAAGACTGGCAACGAAACCTGGATGAAGAAAAATTCCATTCAGTACTGGAAGACCTGATTCAAAGGAAATGCAGTCCAATGGAGGCCCTGGAAAGATTATTATGAAGGCATCCGGAGTTCTTGTTAGAATCACTGATGATGAAATAAAATGAAGAAAGAGGAGAAGATTTTTAATGGAACGAACGCTGATTGACGACCTGACCCACCACATTGACGAAACGGTCACCGTTCAGGGATGGCTGCACACCCTGCGGGACCAGAAGAATATGCAGTTCCTGATCCTTCGTGACCGCACCGGTCTTGTCCAGGTCGCTCATTTTAAAAAGGGCGACCCCGAATTGGCTGATATGATTACAACTTTGGGGACCGAATCAGCCCTGACCCTCACAGGAAAAGTCGTAAAAAACGACGTGGTGAAACTCGGCGGCATTGAAATTCAACTGGAACACCTGGTTGTTGAAGGTGCAGCGGATATCCCTCTCCCTTTTGAACCCTTCGGCGAATACCTGCCCGACCAGGATTACCGCCTTGATTGGCGCTATCTTGATCTTCGGCGGGAGATCAACCGCCTGATCTTTGAGGTCCAGACCACGGCCGAACAGGCCATGCGAGAATACTGGCTGGAGCACGATTTTATCGAAATTCATTCACCCAAGATCATGGGCGCGCCTAGTGAGAGTGGCGCTGAGCTTTTCAGCCTGCCCTACTTTGAGACAACGGCTTACCTGGCGCAATCCCCCCAGTTCTACAAACAAATGGCGATGGCTGCCGGCTGGGAACGGGTCTTTGAAATCGGCCCTGTCTTCCGGGCGGACCCGTCTTTCACATCGCGTCACATGACCGAATTCACGGGTGTTGACATGGAAATGTCCTGGATTGAATCCCATGAAGATGTCATGAAATTCATGGAGCGCTGGCTGGTCTATGTCTATCAACGCGTCATTAAAAAACATGGCGAAGCGATCAAAGCCACATTCGATGTTAACTTGAAAGCACCGGAACTCCCCTTCCCCCGCATCACGATGGAAGAAGCCCACAAGCTGCTCAAGGAGACGGGGTACAGCCTGCCACCAGAGAAAAAGCATGATCTTGACCCCGGCGCAGAGCGAGCCCTGGGCGCCCACTTCAAAGAAATGCAAGGCCACGACTATGTCTTTGTCACCAATTGGCCTTTTGAAGCCCGGCCTTTTTATCACATGCTGGACCCGGCGGACAGCGGGATAACCCGCAGCTTTGACCTGCTGGGCAAAGGGCTGGAAGTTGCGACTGGAGCACAGCGCGAACACCGTTATGAAACCCTGAAGACGCAGGCGCTTGCCAAAGGCCTCACTGTGGAGCCCGTTCAGGACTACCTCAATTATTTCCGTTACGGCACACCCCCTCACGGCGGGTTTGGCTTCGGTCTGAGCCGGTTCCTGATGATCATGCTTGACCTGTCAAATATTCGTGAAGCCGTCTATATCTTCCGCGGGCCGACCCGGCTGTCTCCTTAAGGAGCCGGGACCAGAAAGGAACAGGTTCAGGTGCCCCATTTATTCGGTGAAAGGATCCGCCTGAGGGCGGCAGAAAAAGAAGATATCCCCCTCTTCCTCCAATGGATTAACGATGAAGACGTCACAGAAAACCTTTTGTTAGTCTTCCCCATGTCACGGTTTGAGGAAGAGCAATGGTACGATGCCATGATGAAAAGACCCGCTGCCGAGCATGCCATGGTCATCGAGATCAAAGATCAGGAACCGGAAGCTGGATACCGTCCGATCGGCACCTGCCAGTTCCATAACCTGGATTGGCGAAACCGGTCCGGTGAGCTTGGGATCATGATTGGAGAGAAATCCTGCTGGGATCAGGGCTATGGGACGGAAACCATGCGTCTGCTTCTCGACCATGGGTTTGGCATGCTCAACCTGCACCGGATCTGGTTGCAGGTCTATGCGAAGAATAAACGCGGGATCCGTGCTTATGATAAAGCCGGCTTTACCTGCGAAGGCAAATTTCGTCAGGCGGAGTATAAACATGGACAGTATCACGATGTCCATCTGATGAGCGTGCTTCGGGAAGAATGGGAAGCGCGGCAGTTGCCTCAATAAAAATAACTATAAGTTGAAAAGGGTCAAAATCCTATGACAACACCTCACATGCGCCATGATTTACTTTACGGGAATATCAAACTCTTCGCCGGCACAGCGTCGCCCGAGTTGTCTCAAGAAATTGCAGACTACCTCGGAACGCCCCTCTGTGGACGGGATATTATTGAATTTCCGAATGAAAATCTATTCGTCAAACTTCATACCAGCGTCCGCGGGCAGGACTGCTATGTCATCCAATCCACCCATGCACCTGTTCACCGTAACCTGATGGAGCTTCTGATCCTCATCCAGACCCTCAGGCTGGATTCGGCCGGACGGATTACGGCCGTGTTGCCCTACCTCTGTTACGGCCGCTCGGACAAAAAGGATAAACCCCGCGTCCCCATTACCGCTCGCCTGGTCGCGGACATGATCCAGATCGCCGGCGCAGACCGCTATATGACCTATGACCTCCACGCCGGGCAGATCCAGGGGTTCTTCTCCATACCCGGAGACGTCCTGCGTGGTTTCCATATCCTCAAAGACTACCTTCTGGAGCTGGCCCCCTGTCTGGAAAAGCCCGTCGTGGTGACGGCTGATCTCGGTTTTGCGAAGAAAGGCCGGGTCTATGCAGACCTGCTCCACACCGGTCTGGCGTTCATTGAAAAGAAAAGGACCTCGGATATTCGCAACCCACAATCCATGACCATCATTGGAGATGTCAATGACAGGGATGTCATCCTGGTGGATGATGAAGTCAATACCGGCGGCTCGATGGTCCATGCGGTTGAGATTCTCAAAGATCACGGTGCAAGGAATATTTACATTATCTTTGTGCACCCAGTACTTTCACATGATGCCTCCGAGCGGCTGGCAGCCCTGCCGGTCAAACGCTTTGTCACCACCAATACCGTCCCAGTCCCGCCCGAGAAAGCCAAGCACTTTGGAAATAGGCTGGTCGTTCTACCCATTAGCAGCATGCTGGGTGAAGTCATCCGGCGGGCTAACGAAGGCCGCAGTGTCGGCGCAATGTTTAATGAATGAAACAGGCGCATAGTACAACCAAAGGAGTATTAATGTTAGATTTTCCCTCCAAACGGGCCCCCGCTTTTGCGGATATCCCAGATGAAAAATGGAATGATTGGCGCTGGCAGCTCAGTCACCGCCTGAATTCCGTAGAGGATTTTGAAAAGATCGTCACGCTCACCGATAGCGAACGTAAAGCCCTCAGCCAGCCCGGATTGTTCCGGGTGGATATCACCCCCTATTTCGCGTCGTTGATTGATCCTCAGAATCCCGAGGACCCCGTCCGCAAACAAATCATCCCCACTGCTGGTGAGATCAATCCCTTCACCGGTGAGATGGACGACTCACTGGCAGAAGACGCCCATTCTCCCGTTCCAGGGCTGGTCCACCGCTATCCCGACCGGGTCCTGATGCTGGTGACCACGCAGTGCGCCAGTTACTGCCGGTATTGCACCCGTTCCCGGATTGTCGGTGACCCCTCCCAAACATTTTCTTCCCGGGATTTTGAGGCCCAGCTCGATTACCTCCGCCGGACCCCCCAGGTGCGCGATGTCCTTCTCTCCGGTGGCGATCCCTTGACCCTTGCGCCAAAGGTCCTCGAGCGGTTACTGAAGGCCTTGCGCGAGATCCCGCACATCGAGGTCATTCGAATCGGGTCCCGGGTGCCCGTCTTCATGCCGCAACGGGTCACGGATGACCTTTGCGAACTGCTCCAGGAATATCACCCGCTGTGGCTCAACATCCACGTCAACCATCCCAATGAGATCACGGCGGAGCTGGCAGAGGCCTGCGATAAACTATCACGTGCCGGAATCCCCCTGGGAAACCAGGCCGTCCTGCTGGCCGGCGTCAACGATGACCCCCATATCCAGCGCAGGCTGGTGCATGACCTGGTGAACATGCGGGTCCGGCCTTATTACCTTTATCAATGCGATCTCGTTCATGGCGCGGGACATTTCCGCACCCCCATCGGCAAGGGCATTGAAATCATTGAATCGCTGCGCGGACATACCTCAGGATTTGCTGTCCCCACCTATGTCGTGGACGCGCCGGGCGGTGGCGGCAAGATTCCCCTGAACCCCAATTATCTGATCAGTTACTCCGATCACAAAATTGTCCTGCGTAATTATGAAGGATACATTACCACGTATGAAGAGCCGCTGGATTATGCCCCCATCAATCCCGCCCTCGTTGAGCCTTTCAAGAATAAGACCCTCGAGCCCGGCCAGAGCGGCGTCTTCGGTCTTCTGGATGGGCAGGACATGTTCCTGAAACCCGAAGGCTTTGATCAGCTCCACAGCCGGGGCAGCGAGATGCACCGCCTCCGTGAGGACTCAGAGAAATGGAAGCCCCGCGGGATCGGCGATGGCAAGGACAAAGCATAATCCAATTCACAAAATCCCGATTTCCTCGGGATTTTTTTAGTTAATTGAGAAGTGGGGCGGAATCACCAAAGAACATGTTTCATATTCTCGAGTAAAATGGGAGTGTAATTCTTTCATCATTCATCCAAACCGGAGGAGTCTGATGCTCGACCTGGATATTGACCTGCTCGTCTTGATCGTCGTCTCCAGTTCACAATCCAAAAAACTGATGGCGAACCTGAATAGGCAGCATTTTTATTTCACCGTTATCGACAGCACCAACAGCCTGTTTCATGAACCGACCGTCTGTCTGTTGCTGGGGCTGAACAACACCCGGATGGAAACGCTCACTCAGCTCGTACGGGAATACTGCCAGCCTTATAAAAGGTTTGTTCCAGTGCAAATACGCGCCACTGGCGAACTCAGCAATCTTCCCATCCTCGAAACCCAGGAAGGCGGCGCGACGCTTTATGCCCTCGCAGTCGAACATTTCGAACAAATCTGAAACCAGGACCATGAAGTTAATGTCCATCATCCTTCAGGACAGGAACAGCGATCCCGTGATCGAGGCACTGGTCAGGTCAGGATACGCCGTCACCCACATGGCCA
>CAZXRL010000105.1:0-9151 GCA_964643275.1 uncultured Candidatus Brevefilum sp. | reverse complement strand
AAATGTGTCAGCCTCTTTTTTTCCTCTTAACGTGTTCCTTTAACAATTCGGTACAGGGGTCTGTCTGACAGGGATGATGTCCATGTTTTCTCAGGCACTCACGTCTTTCGGGTTTTCAATGAATTCGAATGCCTTCAGACGATAAAGCAGGTAAATATTCCCTGCCATCAGCACAGCTGAGATCAGGATCACCCAGCCATACGGCAGCCCCATTTCGGCAAGTCCCACAACCAGACCGTTGACCAGCAGCTCAACCCCAAAGGCGGCTGCCAGGTAGAGGATCTTATCTTTAATAAAGGCCTGCAGGATTACGACTGTCACGGTGATATGCATGACCAAAGCCGACAACCGCTCAAGTGAGCCCGCCAGAGGGACATAAGCCGGAATTCCCCAGAGTATCTCCAATTGCGCCACCACATCGGGCTCAAGCGCGGCTGCTGCGGCTTCCAGATTGAGGTTGGAGATCATCGTGATAAAGGTCATCAGGAGAGGTATCCCGACCAGCATAATGCTCTCCACGCCCCCGTAGCCAATCCCTATCCCATAAGCGGCATTCAGGGTTTGCAAATCGTCTTTCAGGTACTTCATTCCGGCCCAGCGTACAATGACCCCCAGGAGCGCGGCGAATGCAATACTGAGAAAGATCTGCAGGATACCATAACGCTGATCGGTCAGAACCAGCGCCCCATTTTCCACCAGGGCGTTTACACCGCTCAACAACAGGGTGATCAAAGCCTGCACGATAAAATAAGCCAGCGCCCCATAACTAATAATCCGCCATGAGACACTATGCTTTTTATTAATCCAGATTCCAGCAACGATCGGCAGGACAATCGTGATCAACAACGCAAAAACAATTGCAATACTCAGCAATACCATTCATTCCTCATTTCACTTAGAAGACAGGATGATCCTGGCGTCCAGAACCAGTGCCCCGCCATTACCTGGCTGCACCAGCAAAGGATTAATTTCAACCTCGGAGATGGAAGGGAAATCAAGCGCAAGCTGGCTCAAACGCCCGATTGCATCCACAACACCTGCCACGTCATAAACCGGTCCTCCCCGGTATCCACCCAGCAGCCGGCCCGCTTTTGTCTTTTCAATGACCCGCAAAGCCCCCTGTTTTGACAGGGGCGCAACACCAAATCCGACATCCTTGAACAACTCGACGTAGACTCCGCCCAGGCCAAACATCAATAACGGCCCAAATGTAGGATCACGCCGCATCCCAATGATAACTTCCATACCCGGCGGCGCCATTTTCTCGACCAAAAATCCTTTAATCACCGCATCAGGATGGGCCTCACCGATTTGTGACAGCATCTCTTCCGCAGCATTTTGAAGGGCATCGGCTGTATTAAGATGGAGCGCAATCCCACCCAGATCGGATTTGTGGAGAATCTGTGGTGAGACAATTTTAAGTGCAACCGGATAACCGACCTTATCAGCAAGCACGGCCGCTGTTTTGACATCCTCTGCCACCCCGCCCGCTATCAGATCAAAGCCATAGGCCTTCAGGATTGGGCGTGTTTCGGCTTCGCCCAGGGACATCCCAGCGCCATAACCCACAAGCGCTTTTTCAACAGAATCGCGGTCGATCTGCGAAAATTTGAATGCTTCTTCCCTCCCCCTCGCCAGCCATTCTCTGTACCGTTTCATCCCGCCCAGGACCTGGCCTGGAACCTCGGGGAAATTGCTCATCGGCACTTTGTTCTCGTGCAGGATTTTCCGGGCTTCAGCCAAGCTCCGTTCACCCACCAGACAAGCGAGAACGGTTTGATCGGTTTTATCTGCATTCTGAACGATTGCCCGGGCGACATCGCTGGGGTTCACCAGCGATTGCGGGACGAGCATCGGCAGCAGGACATCCACAGCAGGATCGTCCAGAAGGGTCTCGAGACAATGGGAAAACTCCGCCGGCTCAGCCCCACCCAACATATCCACCGGGTTTGACACCTGTGCGCTCGGGTTGAGCTTCTCCGCTATTTTCCTCTGTTTCGCCTCAGATATTGTCGCGAGCTCGAAGCCATTTGCCGCCAGCGAGTCGGACGCCAAAGCGGCAGTACCGCCGGCATTGGTCAGAATTGCCACCCGGTCGCCTCTGGGCAACGGTTGGCAGCTCAACGCCCAGGCAAGGTCAAACAAACTGGGCATATCCGGCACCTCGATCACGCCAGTCGCTTCGAATGCGGCTTGATAGGCCGTATAGCTACCGGCCAGAGAACCAGTGTGTGAGGAGACGGCTTGCGCGCCTGCCTCCGTGCGTCCCGCCTTCAACATCACAATTGGCTTCTTCCTGGAAACCTCACCAGCAATCCGGATGAATTTCTCACCATCCTGGATCCCTTCAATATAGGCAGCAATGACCCTGACTTCTGGATGCTGACCAAAAAATGCAATCATATCCGCTTCGTCCACATCCAGTTCGTTCCCAAGACTGGCAAAATGCGAAAACCCGATCTGTTTGTCGGCGATATAATCCACCACGCCTCCGCAGACTGCGCCGGACTGTGATAGGAACCCGATCGCACCGGTCGCCGGAACGCCTTCAATAAAGGTCGTGTTCAAGCCGGTATGCAGATCAAGCGTGCCCACGCAATTCGGGCCGATCAGTCGCATCCCAAAAGAACCCGCAATTTCCTTGCAGGCCACTTCAAGAGCCAGTCCATTGCCCCCCACTTCCCGGAACCCCCCGGAGATGATGATGGCAGCTTTAATCCCGCGCTCTCCGCAGGCCCGCAACACCTCCGGCGTCAGCGGTGCCGGCAGGACAATCACGGCCAGATCAACCGGGTCGGGGACATCAGCGATGTCGGCATAGACCCTGAGGCCCAAAATCTCATCCGCTTTTGGATTGACAGGGTAAATACCTCCCTGATAACCATAAAGGGTCAGATTCTTCAGGATGCCGTGGCTGAGTTTAGTGGGACTGGTGGATGCGCCAATGATAGCGACACCTGCTGGTGAGAAAAATGAGGCCAGATCAGAGACCATAAAACGCAAATCCTTTCCATAGGAAGCAGTTTCAGACCGTTCGGATATTATACCTGAGTTGCCAGGGCATATTCCGCCACCCTTTTGGAATATAATAACCGTATGGACTTAACCGCCGAACAGCACCAGCTGCTGGAACTTCCCCTCTCGTCAAAGCTATTCCTGAGCGGCCCTGCCGGCACGGGGAAAACAACCGCCGGAACCCTGTGGCTGAAAAAACTGCTCCACGCTGGGATACCCGCCCACCAGATCCTTGTTTTCACGCCGCAGCGGGCGCTCGCTGAGCCTTATGAAGCGGTTCTCTGGGATGAAACCGAGTTGTCCAACAGCCTGCTCACGACCATGACTCTGGGTGGACTCGCCAGGCGAATGGTGGATCTCTTCTGGCCGGCGATCAGCCGAAAAACCAGTGTCGCCCATCCTGACCGACCACCGCATTTCCTGACGCTTGAAACCGCGCAATACTACATGGCGCATATCGTCAGGCCGCTGATCGAATCAGAGGGCTATTTTGAGAGCCTCACCATCAACCGCAACCGGATCTACTCCCAAATCCTCGACAATCTCAACAAAGCCGCCATTGTTGGCTTTCCAATCAATGAAATTGGTTCGCGCCTGAAAGCCGCCTGGATTGGCGAACTCGATCAACACCACATTTATGATGACGCGCAGGACTGCATCATAAAGTTTCGCTCTTTTTGCCTAGAAAACAACCTGCTGGATTTTTCACTCCAGGTTGAAATTTTCATCCAGCACCTCTGGTCAGCAGACCTTTGCAGGAACTACCTCACCAAAGCCTATCGGCATTTGATCGTGGACAATGTCGAAGAGGACACCCCGGCCACCCATGATATTCTGCGCCAGTGGCTGCCGGATCTTGATTCCGCCCTGGTGATCTTCGATGATGATGCGGGGTATCGCTTCTTCCTCGGTGCGGATGTGCAAACTGCCTATTCACTGAGGAAATCCTGCGAGCAAACCCTCACCTTCCAGGGTAATCTCATCAACCCGCCAGAAATCGTTCATCTCAAACAGGGCATTCAAACCACGATCGAGAAATTGATTGGAAGCGCTGATTCCTCACGGAACAGCACCTTTGAGAAAGCCGCTGACGCACTGGTAACACCGGAAGACCAGCCCCGCTATTTCCCTGAAATGGTCGATTGGGTGGCGGGCCAGGTAGGGCGTCTGATTAAAGAAGGGACCCCTCCCGGGCAGATCGTTATCCTCGCGCCTTTCATGTCCGATGTCCTCCGTTTTGCCCTGTCGAATAGACTTGAGACATTTGGCATTCCCCATCACTCACACCGGCCTTCCCGGTCTCTGCGTGATGAGCCGGCCACCCAGACCTTGCTTACTTTCGCAACCCTTGCTTTCCCGTTATGGGGTCTCCTGCCCAAACGCATCAACCTGGCTTTTGCCCTGATGCATGTGATCGATGGCCTGGATCTGGTCCGGGCACAATTGCTCACCGCCTATATCTACAGTGACCGGACCGATGGATTTCCCCTTTCTCCTTTTGAAGAAGTCCCACCCCAAATTCGCGAACGGGTGACCTATCACGTTGGAGAACGGTATGACCGGCTGCGGGAATGGCTGGCCGCTGTAAAACCGGAAGAAGCCCTGACGCTTGATTTCTTCCTCAGCCGGCTGTTCGGCGAGGTCCTCAGTCAACCCGGTTACAGCTTCCACAGAGATCTCGACAACGCCAGCACCGTTGCACGGCTGATCGAATCTGTCCAAAAATTCCGCCAGGCGACGGAGACCCCCCTCAACGTTGAAAGTTTCTCAATAGGCGAAGAATATGTCCGGATGGTTGCCAATGGTGTGATCGCTGCCCAATATATTCCATCCCGCGACCAGCAGGAGAGTAATTCGGTTTTCCTTGCACCTGCCTATACCTTCCTGATCCGGAACCAGCCTGTCGACATCCAGTTCTGGCTTGATATTGGCAGCCCGGGTTGGTACCAGCGGTTGGACCAACCCCTGACACAACCTTATGTCCTCTCCCGCAACTGGGAGAAAGGGGAAGTTTGGGATGCGGAAGATGAGCTTGCAGCGGCACACAGCACCCTCAGGCGCCTTTCTTTGGGTCTCCTCAGTCGCTGCCGCAGGAAAATCTACCTGGGCATGAGTGAATTGGACGTGGGCGGTTTCGAAAACCGTGGCCTGTTGCTGCGCATTTTCCAGCAGGTCCTGCTGGAAGCCAGGAAGGGGATATCATGAGTGAGACCGTCCTCCGACTTCGCCCCGGTCAGCAGCAAATTCTCCGTTACACGTCCGGAAAAATGGGGATCAGCGCTGTCCCAGGCTCAGGAAAAACCTGGACTCTTTCACTCCTGGCGGCAGACCTCATCAAACAGGGCGTGATCAGCCCTGATCAGGAGATCCTGATCGTCACCCTGGTGAATGCGGCGGTTGACAACTTCTCAGCCCGCATTTCAGCGCAGCTTCAGGCTGCCAACCTCCTGCCCGGTCTGGGATACCGGGTCCGGACCTTACACGGCCTGGCTAACGACATCATCCGGGAGCGGCCCGACCTCGCCGGCCTGAGCACCAATTTCCAGATTATCGACGAAGTGGAAGCAACCCGCATCAAACGCAGCCTCGCTGACGTCTGGATTAAGGCGCACCCTGATTTCTTTGAACCCTATCTAGACTACGATGACGCCCAACGGGAAAAGATCTACGAACGGCGTCAGAACCTGCCGGGGATGGTCGAAACAATCACCACAGCCTTCATCCGCCTGGCTAAAGACCACCAGCTTACGCCAAATGCCCTTCACGACCTACTTAACAAAGTCCAAATTCCCTTACCTTTAGTTGAGATGGGTGCCGAGATCTACCGCGAATATCAGGACGCCTTGAGTTACCGGGGCAGTGTCGATTTTGACGATCTGATCAGGCTGGCTCTGCGTGCTCTTCGGTCGGATCCAGCTCTGGTTGAGATCCTCCGACAGCGCTGGCCCTATATCCTGGAGGATGAAGCGCAGGATTCGAGCCTGCTTCAACAGGAAATCCTCACCCTGCTGACAGGAGAGACCGGCAATTGGGTGCGGGTCGGCGACCCTAATCAGGCGATTTACGAAACCTTCACCACCGCCAGCCCTCAGTTCTTATTGGATTTCATCCAGCGGACGGATGTGGACGCCCGTTCCCTTCCGGAGAGCGGCCGCTCCACGCTGAGCATCATTGATCTTGCCAACCACTTGATCACCTGGACTCAAAACGAGCATCCCAACAACGAAGTCCGCAACGCCCTCAACCCGCCGTTGATCCGGCCGACACCCCCCGAAGATCCCCAGCCCAACCCGGACGATTGCCCCGAGTACGTTCAACTGATAGACCGGGCTTTCACACCGGATCAGGAACTTCAGTTTGTGGTGGACGCTGTTGAAGACTGGCTGGCTGAGAATCCTACGCAGACGGTCGCCATCCTCTGCCCCCGCAACAAACGCGGCTTCAAATATGTTGACGAACTCAAACGGCGGAACCTGCCCTTCGTTGACAGCCTGCTCCAGTCCACCACATCAACCCGACTCTCCACCAGCGCTATCTATCATGTCCTCGATTATCTCAGCGATCCGCGGTCCAGCACAAAACTCTCCACGGCTTACCGGGTCTGGCGCAGGGGTGAAAGGGAGGATGAGGAACGCTGGGCATTCCATCAGGAGATCGCCAGGCTGATTCGAGCCTGCGATCAGGTCGAAGACTACCTCTGGCCAACAGAGACCGATGAGTGGCTGAATGAAATCGACCAAACCCAGGACGACCCCGCAAAATTTGACGAGCTTTTCGCTTTCCGGGATGTCATCCGCCGCTGGCATGAGTTGGTTTTCCTCCCCATTGATCAACTCGTTCTGACGGTTGCCCAGGACCTATTCCTGAACCCGGCAGAGCTGGCACTGGCGCACAAACTCTCCGCCCTCTTGCGTCAATTCAGCAATGCGCACCCTGACTGGCGGCTGCCAGAATTCACCGAAGAGATGAAACAGATTGCGGACAATCAGAGGCGGTTCCTGGGGTTCTCGGAAGAAGACACAGCCTTCAACCCCGATCTTTACCCCGGCCAGGTGGTGGTCGCGACAATGCATAAAGCCAAAGGGCTGGAATGGGACGCTGTCTTCCTGACAGCTGTTAATAACTACAACTTCCCCTCCGGTGAGGAATATGACCAGTATCAGCCTGAAAAATGGTTTGTTCAGGGACGGCTGAACCTTGAAGCTGAGGTTATCGCACAATTGAAGTCCCTGCTGGACTCTGACCCGCTGGCATGGAACGATGCCGGTCAGGCTTCTCTGCATGCCCGCCAGGAATTCATCCGGGAACGCTTACGCCTGTTCTTCGTGGGGATCACCCGGGCCCGCCGCTGGCTGACGATCACCCATAACACCGGCCGGACTTCTGTCCGCAATGTCCCGGCCCGAGCTTTTCTGGAACTGGTCAATTATTGGGAGAAACGCCCATGAACCTCCCCAAAGATTTTTCATTCACCCAAAGTAATCTCCAGGATTACGATGATTGTGCCTACCGGTTCTATTTACGCTATTACCTTCGCGCAAGGTGGCCGGCTTTGATCGTGGATGATGCCTTGGATTTCGAGGCGCGCGGTCAGCTTGGCGCCAGGTTCCACCGCCTTGCCCAGCAATACCTGCTGGGCGTTCCCGAGGAGCGGCTAAGCGATCTGGCATCCGCTGATCCCAACCCTGAACTGAGGCGTTGGTGGGATAGTTTTTTAATCCACGTCCCGTCCCTGCTCGAGGGTCAGAGATTTCCGGAAGCTGTCCTCAGAACAAATTTAGCTGGGAGCAGGCTGACGGCAAAATATGACCTCATCCTGATCTCCCCGGATGGAAGCCTGGTCATCTTCGATTGGAAAACAACGCAGAAGCCCGTCCGTAAGACCTGGCTGCTGGAACGGGTCCAGACACGGCTCTACCGGTTCATCCTGGCCCGCTCAGGACAGGTCCTGACCGGAGAAGACAAGACCACACCGGAACAGATTATTATGCATTATTGGTTCGCCGCCCATCCCGAATCCACGATTACCCTGGCATACGACCCGCCGGCATACCAAAAAGACCAGGTCTTCTTAACGAATGTGATCAGGGAGATCCAAAGCCGCGACCCTGAAGACTTCCTTCGAACAAGCGACTTTGACAAATGCCGATTTTGCGTCTACCGGTCCCATTGTGACCGGGGCAAAGAAGCAGGTCCGCTGGATTCTTTTGATGAGTTCGACATTGAACCGGACAATGAGCAGATTGAGCTGGATTTTGACCGGATTGGCGAGATTGAGTTTTAATGGCTCCCGAACTGCAATGGCGTGAACCTGGTCCAATAGCCGTTCCCGAAGAGTTTCAAAACGCGATCGGCGGCCACCCTCTGATCGCCGAGACCCTCTACCGCCGAGGGATCCGGACCCTTCCCGAAGCGGAAGCTTTCCTTAATCCGGACAAATACATCCCTGCCTCAGCGGATGAATTGCCGGATATGCAAAAGGCTTGCAGCCTGCTGGCAAAGGCCATCCATGACCGGCAGCGTATCCTGGTCTGGGGGGATTTTGATGTCGATGGTCAAACCTCGACCACCCTCCTGGTGGAAGGTCTCAGGGAATTAAACGCTGACGTTATCTACCACATCCCCATCCGGGCTGAGGAATCTCACGGGATCACGGCCAAAGCCCTTCAGGAATACTTGAATAAAGGTTTTGAATTACTGCTCACCTGCGATACCGGGATTTCAGAACACGAAAACATTCAGACGGTTTGTGATGCCGGGATCCCCGTGATCGTGACCGATCACCATGCGCTTCCCCAAACTCTCCCACCGGCTGCCGCGGTCATCAACCCTCAACGACTCCCGGGGCAGCATCCCTTACGGACACTGCCCGGTGTTGGGGTGGCCTACAAACTGATCGAAGGATTGCACCAATTCCTTTCCATGCCCTTTGAGCCTGGACCGTTTCTCGAACTGGTCGCTTTAGGGATCATTGCGGATGTTGCCGAGCTGAAAGGTGACACCCGGTATTTACTCCAAAGAGGATTGGTGCATCTCAGAAAAACAGCCCGAACCGGTCTTCAAACGCTTTTCAGAAATGCGGAAATAAATCCAAATGCCCTCAATGAAAGTCAGATCGGGTTCCAAATCGCGCCCC
>CAZXRL010000104.1:0-9250 GCA_964643275.1 uncultured Candidatus Brevefilum sp. | reverse complement strand
AAAGGCAAAGAGCAGTCGCCCTTCGTCCTGAAATTGCGGCCTTACCGGGTACCCACCCTTAAAGGGATCTGTTTCATTACCTGGGGGCGGACAGGTGCTTTTGTTCGCAAGGCCTGGGGCCTAATTCTGGTCACAAGCGTGTTCATCTGGTTCCTCTCTCTCTCCCAGTGGCAGGCGGCGAGTTTACCGAAACACCGGTTGCGGATAGCGCCTTTGCCGCCGTCTCACGCACAATCGCACCCGCCTTCAAGCCCCTTGGCTTTGGCGAGTGGGAAATGAGCGGCCCCCTTGTCACAGGGTTTGTGGCAAAAGAGGTCGTTGTGAGTACGATGAATCAGGTCTATGATCTGGAAGAGCCGGAGCTTGAGGAAGAACAGCCCTCGTTCTTCGAGGACCTTGGGGAGATCCTGATGAGTTTCCTCGAAGCGACCTGGGATACGGTCCGTTCCATACCATTGATTGTTGGCGTGGACGTGTTTGAGGCGGAAGAGGAGTCAGAACCTACCGCCCTGATGAGTGCAGTCGAAGCCAGTTTTAATGAATCCAGCGGCGGACACGGCGCGCTTGCATCGGTTGCCTACATGGCTTTTGTGCTGCTCTACACCCCCTGTATGGTCGCTGTCGCTGTGGAGTTTAAGGAACTTGGGGCGAAATGGGGCTGGCTCAGCATCTTTGGGCAGCTGGCCGTTGCCTGGCTGGTCGCATTCCTGATTTTCCAGGGCGGCTTGCTTTTGGGGCTTGGCTGAACGAGGTTTAATAACGAGGTTTATTGATGTTCTCACAGATTTTGACTGAATTTAGGAATTCCAAAACGCCGCTGAGTCTGGGGGGACTCAGCAGGCGGTTGGATGTTGAAAAAAGCGCATTAGAGGGAATGCTGGAGACCCTGGTTAGGAAGGGGAGGCTCAAAGCCAGCCATGGCCCGCTCGCGGAACCCGTTGTTGAATGCGAAAGTGTAACCTGTGCGGGGTGCGGCAGCGCTGCCAGCTGCCCATTTGCCGGTAATATGCCGGTTGTGACTTATTCTCTTATTGAGGAATAGTGAGGTATCAACAGCTCTATAGCGCCTTATTCCATAGATCTCTGGTAAAGGTTTGAAGCTCTGTTAATACGGTTTCGACTGCAACATTTTCTGGAATGAATGGGACTAATAATTTATCCCATTCTTTTCGGGCGACTTCAATTAATAAGGGATCAAAGAAATTATCCATTTGTTGATAATCAACGTCTCTCACTCCGCATTTTTGGTTTGTCAGGGAAGGGATATCATCGTACGGTGTTATTAATTCTTTCAGTATCCACCAGAGATCGTAATAATCACGACAAACCCGGTTAGCTCCCCAGCCCTTTTTCTGTAAACGATAGAGGCTCTGTAAGAGAGCACGAAACTTTTCGGCAATAATTTCTGAAAGCTGATAAACATTCACCTTCGCTTCCAAGGGCTCATCGAAATCATGAAGAACTTTACGTGATTCCGGGACGAGTAAAACGGGTTCGTCAACGGTTATTTCGACTTTTATGCGGCACATGGCTTCCCGATGATAGGGGAATTGGACTCGGATGGCATAAGCAATTTGCTGCCCGGGATGAGGTTCGCGTAGGATCAAGGACTCGCTTTGAATGTTAAACGGCCCTCTTTCGCGAAGATTGATTTCCATATTTTGAATGGCTTTTGCTATGCTTTTCCTAATCTCCAATTCATCAAGCTCAGCGTTGGTTGAGAAGTCCAGATCTTCTGAAAACCGGTAATTTTGGAAATAGGTTTTTCTTAACGCAGTTCCACCTTTTAGAACTAGTAGGTCGTGTAAAAGGGGTATATCAGAAATTGCCATAAGCAGATAGCTCAGCGCATAATCTTTCTCAATAATCCATAAAGCAGTGTTTGTTTCTGAAGCTTTTTGCTTGAGCAGGGCATGAATTCTATGCATCAGCGACTCCTGGCAGGTTATTGTACAGCTTCCAGCGGGTAATTGGAGTGCCTTCACTTCTGCCCTGGGGGTCCAGAAGATGGTAATTCTGAGTCTCATAGGCCAGCAGCGGGGCAAGAACATTATCCGGGGTTTCGGTGATATCAAGGATCCAACCCAAGCGCTTGATATACGCGCCAACATCATATCGTAGTGCATAATTTACCAATTGCGGGACATCTATTTTATCAAGCTGCAGGTTGATGGTTTCAATAGCCATCGAGATTCCACCAAATAAATCTGACCGGGCAATGAGATCAAATGTCGTTCTTTCTGGATCGGTAATCTGCACACGGTGCCAGTTGCTGACCCATTCCTGGGTGGAACCCCAAAACTGATCCTTATTCACATGGATATATTCGATTTCAAGATCCAGAACCTTCCATGCCGTCGTTCCTCGAGGGCGATAGGCTTCGCCGGAACGCATTTCAGGTGTAACCACCTTGGTTGGGGTGGAAGCCTGAACCATGGGAGGGATCTGAGTTGTGAAGCTGTGATATGCCAGGGCGGACCAATGACTGATGGCTATTGGTTCTACCAGAGCTTGAGCAATTGCAAAGGGATGGATCTCGGCTTCATAGAGTGGAGATTGAATAACATAGAGACCGCGCTTCAGACGTGCAATCCAGCCACTGGCAGCCATTTTGCTAAGGATATTTCCTAAATTTTGGCGCGATATCCCCCGTTCATGACCCGCTTGATAGGCCTGTTCAAATGTAAAAATTGGCCCTGTATTCTGAATGATGGTTTCCAGCAGGGATAAGCCCTGGTTTCTTGCATAGTTTATCATGATGTGTATATTATACTACGATAATCCCCAAATACGTGAATAACGCAGTATCAAACACATAAATAATGATCCTTAAGGCATACTGTGTCGGCGAAAAACCGTTCCCATCCCTGATAAATTGTATCCACCCCGGTCTTGTAGGTTTGTTGTGGAAAACATGTCAACGTATATTACGGCTCCCTGACGCAGCGATACCCGTGCCTTGGGATCACCCAGCCATCCGGGAAGGGCTCTTAAAAATGTCTTCACGGGATGTTCCTTGGGTCAGGCTTTGAGTTTTTTAATTCACCGTAGACGACATAATGTTCTTCAATATCCTCCAACAGCAGGGGCTGATAGCCAGCCATTTCCAGCATTTGAGCCAATTCATAGCCTTCAGGGAGAAGATCCTTGTGAATTATCGGGTTGGATGCGTTTCGGTGAATGTCATTCACACGTTCCCGGCTCAGATCGTGCAGCACTAAGACCTTCCCCTGAGGTCTGAGCGTTCGTTTGATCTCCAGCAGGGCTTCAGGTTTCCCCCAGAAATGGGGGAAGCTGTTATGACAGATGACGGCATTAAAAGAATTGGGCTGGAATGGCAAGTGGTGGATGTCACTCTGGACCAGCTTGGCCCCGCAAGCGCGCATTTTTGCTCTGACCAGCATTTGCCCCGCCAGGTCAATTGAAACCAGGCGGCTGTCAGGACAGTATTGTTTTAGGATCGGAATGAGCGCGCCGGTTCCTGTGCCGACTTCCAGGAGCGATCCCCGGTGATTAAGTGCCTCATGAAAGGGAGCAACCAGACGGTCTAAAATTTCGTCCCGGTCCGGCGGCTGGGAAGCATCCCAGCTCAAAGCGAGTTTTTCAAAGAATGAGCGTAAAGGGTCCAGATTGATTCTCCGTGCTGGTTTGTGGGTATCATTGGTTAGGTTACCAAAAGCATTATAACGTGATTGTGAAAGGAAATAAAAAACTATGGTTTTCATGATGGGCAAGCTGGCTGATGTATAATGGGTTGGCAATAATTAACTGACCCTACCGCAGGAGACCCTACATGTTTTTTGATTTTGAATTCCGGTCGCGTCGAAGCAATGTCATTTCCACCAAAGGGATTGCCGCAGCCAGCCAGCCTCTGGCTGCTCTGGCGGGGCTGGATATGCTGCGGGCAGGTGGGAATGCTGCTGACGCAGCCATCGCCATCGCTGCTGCGCTGTCTGTGGTAGAGCCTTTCTCCACCGGGATTGGTGGAGATTGTTTTGCGCTTTACTGGGATTCGGGCTTGAAAAAGGTCTTTGCCCTCAATGGGAGCGGGCCGGCAGCTAAAGCGGCAAATATAAACGACTTAAAAAAACTGGGTTATGAACACTATCCGCTGTTTACCGGACACGCGGTCAGCGTCCCCGGGACTGTCGCGGGTTGGACCGCAATGCTGGACCGCTTTGGGACGATGCCGCTGGTTGAAGTTTTGCAGCCAGCGATCCGGTATGCTTTCGAAGGTTACCCGGTGACCGAATGGATCGGATCCGGCTGGAAGCTGATGGAATGCCGGCTCCTTCGGGATACGGTGGATGAGAGCCTGCCCCTGCATCTCCAACGACCGGGACCAATTCAACCCAGCGGAAGCGAATTCCTGTTGGATGGAAAAGCACCGGAAATCGGCGAAGTGATGACCCTGCCGACATTGGGTGAGACGCTTAGCGGGATCGCCGCCGAGGGCAGAGCCTTTATTTATGAAGGCGAATTCGCAAAGAAACTGAGTGATCATGTCCAGCGTTACGGCGGCTGGTTGATGCCGGAGGATCTGCATGGGTTTGAGGCTGAATGGGTCCAGCCGATCCATGCCGACTACCACGGTGTCAGGCTATATGAGTGCCCGCCCAATGGGCAGGGACTGGCCGCTATCATGGCTGTCCGGATTGCAGATGGATTTGACCTGGCGGGGATGTCGTCCATCGAACGCACCCATACGCTGATCGAGTGTATGCGGCTGGGTTTCACGGAAGCGCTTCAGTGGGTGGCTGATCCGCATCATGCCGAAATTCCTTATGAACAGCTCTTCTCTGAGGACTATATCCAATCCCGCCGGGCGATGGTAAATCCTGGGAAAGCCAACGGACATCTCGAAACCGGTGTCCTGCCAGTGGGTGAGGATACGGTTTACTTGAGCGTGGTGGATGGAGAGGGCAATGCCTGTTCTTTTATCAACAGCCTTTATATGGGCGGAGGGACGGGGCTGGTCGTACCGGGTACCGGCGTCTTCCTGCAGAACAGGGCGGCGCTCTTCAGCCTGGACCCGGCGCACCCCAACGCGCTGGAAGGCGGCAAACGACCTTACCATACGATCATCCCGGCTATGCTGACGAAAGGCGGCGAGCTGTATGCCAGTTACGGGATCATGGGCGGATTCATGCAGCCCCAGGCGCATCTGCAGGTGCTCTCAAACCTGGTGGATGGCGGGCACAACCCGCAGCAGGCTCTTGACATGCCGCGCTTCTGTCTGAATGTGGATGCCGGCGGCGGGGTGGGGGCTGATGATCCTGGCGGCGAGGTGATGATCGAAAAAGGGTTTAGTTTTGATGAACTGGCTGGGCTGCGTGCGAAAGGTCATCGGCTTTCACCCATCAGCGGCCGGGCACGGGCGGTCTTTGGCGGCGGGCAGGTCATCCGGCGAGACCCTGAAACCGGGGTCCTGATAGCAGGATCCGACCCCCGCAAGGATGGCTGTGCCCTGGGATTTTAGATATTGCTTAAGCTGTTGATCTCATTGGCTGCGTTAGTGCATTTAAAGTGACAAGGGGTGGTGGCATACAGGGTTGTCCTTTAGAAAATTCATGGCTACTCAAATCATAATAGCGGTATTATAATGAAATCCGGTGAGCCGATTTCATCTTCCCCCCTGATTTTCCCAGCAAAAAGATCCTTTTGACTCACTGCAATTCCTTATTGTTAATACATTCACCGAACAGGATACCTTGAAAGAATTTCAGATTCATTCAAGGGTTTGAAGCGTTAACTGATTTGGATGAGTAACGAGAAGTTATTGAGAATTAAAGAAAAGGATCATAAAGTGAATCATGAAAACAGTTAGAATGGATTGCGCTTCCTGTGGGGCACCGGTTATCATTCCGGAAGGAGCCGACACGATCATTTGCCCATCCTGTAAGATAACCCTTGGCATAGACCGCGGGGAAGGCTATATCACGCTAAAGATCATTGAGAAACTCGCCGAATCGATCCATGAGATGGGGGAGATGACCTCATCCGCCCTCAAAGAGAATGCTTTTGTGACCCAGGTGGAACTGCGCCGGATGCAGATCAACCAGTTGATCAGCATGGATGAGATGAAGCTCAACTCGCTGGCTGCGGAGATCCGGGCTACCAAAAGACGGTTGAAGCCAGGGCCGATCCTGAACGAAGAACTTGGCGAGCTGCTCCTGCAGGAGAATGACATCCGATTGCATATCCGTAGTCTGCGCCAGGAGATTGCCCGGTTGGAACCGGGATGGGAGGACTCGCTGGCGTATTACCGTCAGGATATTGTCGGTTTGGATGAGATCATCAAAGGGCTCTCTCCATATGCGTATATCGTTCCGGTCATGAACAGGTTAGAACGGATGAAGGCTGAGCGGGAAAAGTGTCAGTCAGTTTATGACCGGGTCGAGGTAAAACTGCTGAGAAAGGATATTCAATCCGACAAATATCCTGATTTTGCTAAGCTTACCCTGGAGGAGATGGAGGCGTTACGGGAGAAAATTCCAGCCGACCTGATTGCTTTGCGGGAAAAACCGCAATCCGGGGTCAATCAGGACCTTCAGGATGAGCTTCAGGCCAAACTTGAAAAAATCAATCAGGTCTACCCCCGCCGGAAAGTTGAAAGTCTGACGGGAAAGCTGCCGGCGTTGGATTTGAACGGTCCCTATCCGGAAGCGCCTGAGAAATTGAAGCCGCTGATTGACCAGGTTAAATCCGACCTTGCGAAATTGGGGGAAGTCTCAGACTTTCCGGAGAAGAAAGCCTTTGTCGATGGATTGAAGCAAAAACTCCAATTCCTGATTGACCGGGCAGCGATGAATATTCCAGCAATTAACGCCCGTAAAAAGAAGAACCAGTTAATTATAAGTCTGGCTGGCTTGGGCGTTGTCGGTCTTTGCATCATTCTGGGTGTTGTCATCGGTGGTTCACTGATTGCGGGAAACAATGGGAATGCCGCCACCGACGGCCCCGGAGATGGTCTTGGCGGCCTGGTTCCAAAGGAAACCGACCCTGATTCAGTTTCCAGTGTGACAGAGGAAGGCGCTGTAGGAACTGAAACTTTTCAGGCCTATACCGCCAGGTTTGTGGAAGTTTCTTCCAGCTCGGCTTATCTCAGAGAGAGTCCAGACTATAACGCGGAAGGGTCCACAAAGGTCGTTCAGGGTGATATCCTGAATGTATTGGATGAGGGCGGGGTGCCGGAAGGATGGTTCAAGGTTGCCACCACAGACGGGACGAAAAGCGGTTATCTGGCGATCGACTGGGTGAAACCCATCATGATTATGTCAGTTCCCGGAGAACCCGTCGCTACCGGGTTTACAACTGAGCATTATTCTTTTGATTTCAGCACCATGGACGCCAGTTGGAATGCGGAAACATTCGATGATGACTTCGCCAGAGGTGAGACCCTTTACGACCTGGATGCCTACACGATTGACATCACTTCAAAGGACGAGTTCATTTACTTTTATGTCAATCAGACGATTTCAGATCTGCCAGAACAATTCATATATTCTCTGACAATCGAAGGAGCGGATCTTTCAGAGAGTGTTTATTACGGTCTGATGACCAACTACATTGATGGTGGTCATTTCGATGCTGCGCTGATCACGCCAATGGGGAACCTGATGCTGCTGGCTGTCCGGGATGGTTATTTTACTGTCCTCTATGATTCAGGATCTGCACCCAACCCCACGGTCGAGGTGAACCGCCTGGGAAATAATGAATTTACCATGTCCCGGTATGTTGACCAGAATAATAACGTGATCATCTATGAATACGGGATCAATGGAAAAGCCTTTGTCGGAGAGATTGTGGAAAATGTGGTTGTCATGGACTCAGACCTGGGTGCGATTGTTTATCTGGATGAATTAGGTGACCATGCGACGATTCGGATTGACGATTTTCTGGTGAGGAAATAATCCGAATTCATCCTGCTAAGGCTTCTGTCTGTGATTTCGGCCCGGACCAGTCCGTTCTTTTGAGTGAGAGAACCGTAAAACTCCAAAAGGTCTTCAAAGGCGGAAAGATGTTGCCGCTGAAAGAACCAGAAGGCAAGGTGATCCTTGCTTTCTGGTTAACTATTCAGATGGCAACGGGCATTAAACCCACGCCTTTTTCCTGATCGGCAATCTCTTTTAGTGACTCCCGGTTCTCAACCAGCTTTTGCACACCCCTTACGAAATCGTCGATTCCCTTGTGTCCGGCACGGAAGATCGATTCACCCATCCATACGGATTCCACGTTCGCTGCCCTTTCGGTGACGGGTAAGGAGAGCTTTTCAAAGTCGAAATATTCGGGAAATGCCGATGGGACGGGGAGGCGTGAGAGGCCGGGCTGGAACAGGTCATAGCGGGTCATTACCGGATATCCTCTATCCACCGGGATACCCTCGTAGGAGAGGGCTCTGCAAAAGACATCGTGGTTGCAACCGAAGAATGCCGGGTCGATCCTGATGATATACCGGTAGAGGCTGCGTCTGGTGAGCCGCAGGTCACGCCGGAGGAGGCTGATCCCCGGGATATCACTCAGGCTCTCCTCGAGATAATCGGCCATCGCAGCGCGTTCCTCAAGCTGTTCCGGGAAACGTTCCAGTGCAACCAAGCCCAACGCCGCGTGCAATTCGGACCAGCGGTAATTCACGCCAAAAGAGTATTCCATTCCGGCCGGGTCTTTAGGCCGGCCGCAGTCGATGATGCTGGCGGCTCGTTCCGCCATTTTCGGATCTTTGCATAATAAAACACCGCCTTCGCCTGTCGTCAGGCTTTTGGCGGATTGGAGGCTGAAGGAACCGAAATCGCCAATCGTCCCGGAACCCATTCCGTGCCATTGTGCGCCGTGGGCATGGGCGGCATCTTCGATCACGACGAGGCTGTATCTGCGGGCGATGTCCATGACCGCGTCCATATCCGTCATTTGGGCGGCTAAGTGCACAACGATCACGGCCCGGGTCTTCGTGGTGATGGCGGCTTCCACAGCCGCTGGATCAATGCAATAGGTGTCGGGGTCGATATCGACAATGATGGGAATGGCCCCGGCCGCCATGGGTGCGGAAGCGGTTGCCTGGAAAGTATAGGCGGGGACGATCACCTCGTCTTCCCAGCCAATCCCGGCTGCCCTGAGGGCGACTTCCATCGTGATGGTACCGTTCATCATTGGGACGGCATAACCGCCGCCCTGGATCTCACTGAATTTTTCTGCGAATTGGGCTGTGTTGGGGCCGGGGTAGGGGAACCCTCCCCAGCGGCCGGATTCGACG
>CAZXRL010000103.1:0-9343 GCA_964643275.1 uncultured Candidatus Brevefilum sp. | reverse complement strand
AAGTACCAGCGCGCCTGAGACGCCAATTGCCCAGGCGTATGCCGTCGGGCTCACGGCGCTGACATCGAACACACCACTAAACCACGTGGGCAAATAGCCACCAAGCCAATCCCCGAGAGAAAAGGCAGCCATCCGCAGTCCGGAACTGATACTGAACAGGTAGGTCCGTTCCAGTTCGCCGCTGTTTTCCATCAGGAACGGACCGCTGACCACACCTGCCAGGCTCGACCCAATCCCAAACAGGATGTTCATGGCGATAAACATGGGTACGCTAGGAAAGAGGACCATCAATATAATAGATAGACCGCTCAGAAGACCGGAGAGGACAAGGGAAACCTTCCGCCCGAACATATCTGCCAGATACCCCATGGGAAGCGCGACAATCAGGACGGTTGTGCTGCTGACCGTAGATAAGAGCCCCATCATGGCTTCGTCATATCCGAGACTGCGCAGGAAGAAGTTGAATAGAATCCGGTGGATCCCGATACCGGCGCCATAGATGATCAGACTGATTAGGTATTTCCTTGCGTTTGGGCTGAAGGCACTGACGCGTTCGATATAGTTTTTAATACCCCCTTGCGAGGGTTTTCTGTTCCTGTCCTGGAATGACACCTGGATCAATCTCCTGAAATGAATACCTCTAAAGTCTTCATGGTCTCACCCAGGCCTTCATTCCGATAGGCGTATCTACGGTCTGATTTTGGGGATACCGTGACGTGAACCAGCCCTGCCAGTCGCAGGCTGCGCAGATGGTGGATTACCGTTGGCGGGCGCAATCTGAGGATTTTTGCCAGTTCACTGGGGGTACGTGGTTCTTCCTGTAAATACCGCAAAATACGAAGCCGGGTTGGGTCGGCCAGCGCCTTGAGCGCATTCAACAGATCTTCGGGGACCAGTTCGCCCGGCACCAGGGTCTCGCCTTTCGGACGACCGCCAAAGAGGATGATGCCTGTGTCTTCATCCAGCGCATCAAAGAAAACAAAGGGCGACCCCCAGAATGAGGGCGCGAGGATGAGTTCGGAAACACCGGACGCCCAGTCCATCCGGACTCCTGCGGACAGGTCTTCAAGTATTGACAGAAGATCCTCTCCTTTGGCTCGCTGCTGCGCATTTTTGAGTGCCTCTGCCTGGGCAGGGATGATCCTCGCTTCTTCCTCGAGGAAGAAGTTTTCCACATAAACCTCCAGGGCTTTTGTGAATTGTTCGCCGAAGCTCGCCCGGTTGGACCAGGCATCGAAGAGCGCCCGGTTGAAGGCTTTGGTTGCCTTTTTGGATTTTGTAAAAAAACCTTTGATCTCTTTTTCAATATTGCTGGTCAGACGCTGTTTCCCATCCAGTGCCAATAGGAACTCGCGATAGGCGATCGAGCGTTCATCCAGTTTTTGGTCAAAGACAAGCGCAGGAAGCCTGTCTTCCGGGGGGAGGGCGTTAAGCGTGTCCAAAGCTGTCTGGGCGTCCTTGGGTTGGGGCAGGGTATAGACCCAGTTCAGAGGGACATTGATGAAGACCTGGGATTGCTCCAGCACGTCTCTGAGCGGGAGGGGGAGACGTGAACGAACGCCGGCCGCCCATGATGGGCGCAGGCCGAATTCGTCCGGCCGATGGATGATCCACAGGCTGACAAATAGATCGTAGGCACTCCCTTGTTCCCAAATGATTTGCGGTTGTTGGGCCATCCTTGTTCACCTCTACTGGAAACCTGGCGGTGCCCGGGAGATCAAACAGGGCTGTAGTGGGGGGTTGGACGTAGTTGATCTTTGTTGTGGCGGTGAAGCTGCAATCCGCGGGCACCAGGTTTCCAGCTGTTAGATAATAATCTAATGACACGGATTTGTCAAGGAGTGACATTTTCTGACAGACCAGACACCGTCTCGATTAAACACCAAAGGGGTCAGCCGTAGCCGACCCCTTTGGACAGGAGAGATAAATGCTGATCAGATCACACGGTCGCTGCCGCCATCCACAGGGATCTGTGCGCCCGTCGTCTTGGAGAAGACCGGTCCCAGCATCTCACACACCAGTTCGCCGACATCGCGGCTGGTGAGCTCGACCCTGAGCAGGTTGTTGGTTTTGTATTCTTTAACGGATAACCCGTATTTTTCCGCCCGGCTCTTGAGGACTTCGTCTGTCCAGATGCCGGTGTCAAAGACGGCATGAGGGTGGATCATATTCACCCGGATCCCGTCCTTACCCCACTCCAGCGCTGCGACCCTTGCCAGCTGGGTCAGGCCAGCCTTTGACGTGGAATACGCGGCTGCGCCCGGTCCCGGCGCAGGGACATTGCGCGAGGCATTGACAAGCACACGGCCGTCAGCCGGGGCACGTTTTAACAGAGGGTAGGCTTCTCGAAGAATGGTCACATTGGCATCCAGATTGATCTTCATCACCCGCTGCCACATCGAGAGGTCAAGCTCCTCAATCAAGGCGCTTTTGGTGAAGATGCCGGCGTTCAGGACAACCATATCCAGCCCACCGAAAGTCCGCACGGTGGTTTCAAACGCTGCCTGCACGGCGGCTTCATCGGTCAGGTCACAGACCATCCCAAGGTAAGCGGGTGAATCCGAGAGTTGATTAATGTCCGGATTGACATCCAAGCCGACAACCACAGCGCCCCGATCAAGCAGGGCCAGCGCGCAGCCCCGCCCGATGCCGGAGGCTGCCCCTGTCACCAGAGCCACCTCGCCCGTGAACATGGTGTCCTTGGCATGGTCCCGGGGCAGGATGGGTTTTGGTGGGCCGGCACTTTGCAAGGTCTTTTTTTGCATCTCGCCAGATTGCCAGGCCAGCAGGGCGGACTGCAAAGTCAGGCAGGTCAACTTAAGGTTTGACGCGAGGTCAGCAGAAGTTTCGCCGGTGACGGTTAGGCCCAGAGCAATATCAAGCAGAATATTGCTGGCGGGCAGTGCTTTGGGTAAGTTGTTCGACTCTAAAAACCCATTGCCAAACACCTTTGCCTGTGGGTGGGAGAGTGGGCCGGAAGTCAGGACTTTGATCAAATCAGGCTCATCCAGCACCTCTCGGAGAGCTTGATTGGACAGGTTTTGCATCAACAGCGGTTTTCCGGCGGCGTGTGAGATCTGCTGGCGTAAGGCAGCCAGGGATTCTCTTTTTGTCTCGCCCAGAGTGGATATCTCCGACTCCGCACAGAGGCTTGAGGGGGACGGTTTGAAGGTCTCTTCGGCCTGGGAGACAATTTCAACCAGGTCGTTGTAAACGCTTTGGGGGTCTTCGCCGAAAACAAAAAGACCGAAACGGTGGATAAAAATTGCCTGGGTCGGGTCTGAGTAGTTTACCGATGCCAGCCGCTTTGCCAGTGGGAGAATGGGAGCGTCCTCAAGCCACTGGACGCGTCCGTTGAACAAGTTTTTAAACCTGGTCTCGGGGTTTGACTGCAGGCCCATTGCCATCATGGCTGTCGGGCAGCAATAGAGAGCAACCTGACCGGGCAGGAGTGCCTGAACCATCGCCTGTGGATCCGGCATGCCGACTTCCGCGTCAAGGCTGGCCCTGCGCAATTCAGTAATAAGCTGGCTGGGGTCTTTCAGCAGGGGCAGCTGCCTGAGCTGGTCAAGGGCATAGGTTGTTGTTTCAGCTGTATCCCACTTTTGCACGGTCAGACTCAGATTTTGCTGCGGGTCACCAAAGGGGCCAGGCGCTTCGCTTTTAATTGAGGCACAGCCAAAGCCCCTGAACAGGAGTTCAGGCGCATCGCACAGCAGCTTGCAAAGGTGCTGCGTCTGGCTTTGATCGTCTGGTGGGTTGGGTTGCCATCGATTTTCCATAGATCATCCTTGAGGTGGGGTTGAAGGGCGAATCATGACGTGTGAAAACTCAGGGTGAAACCTTGCGGCTTCACCCTGAGGGGAAATCTATTTGGCCTTGCTTTTCATGGTCTCGTAAAGGTCGTAGGCATCCTTGGGGGTCGCTTCTTCGTGGATGACGGCCTTCAGGGCTGCGGCCATTCCGGGGGGACAGGCATCCTGCCAGATGTTGCGGCCGAGGTTCACACCCGCTGCGCCGCGCTGCATGCCATCATGGACAAATTGAAGCACCTCAAGCTGAGAGTCGGTCTTCGGTCCGCCTGCGATCACCACGGGGACCGGGCAGCCTTCCACGACTTTCTCGAAATCTTCGCAGTAATAAGTCTTGACCACGTCCGCGCCGGCTTCCGCGCAGATCCGGCAGGCCATGGAGAGGAACCGGGTTTGCTGTTTCTGATCGAGCTCGCGGCCGACAGCCGTAACCGCCATGACGGGGATATCGTAGGGGCGGCACATATTGATCAGGTCATAAAGCCCCATCAGGGTTTGGTGTTCATTCGGGCTGCCGAGGTAAACGGAGTAACCTACGGCGCTGGCATTCAAGCGGATGATGTCATCAATCGAGATGGTCACATCTTCATTGGTGAGATCGTCCGAAGCAATGCTCTGCCCGCCTGAGACACGCAGGATAATGGGCAGGTGGGTCTTTGCCGGGACGCTGTAGCGCAGGCTCCCCCGCGGGACGAATACCGCGTCCGCATACTGGGCCAAGGGCGCCAGTGTTTCACCGACATTTTCCAGGCAGTGAGTCGGGCCAAGGAAATAACCATGGTCCATTGCCAGATAGAAGCAATGACCATCTTCTTTGATCAATTTCGACATACGGTTGGTAAAACCCCAATCCATAACGCATCCTCCTTTAAATTGAGTGGATTCAATCTCTGTGTTTGATGATTCTATCACGGGCTAAGCCGGTTTGACGACAACGAAACCCTGCGAGTTCAGCCAGGCATGAAACTCATGACAAGTGTGCAGACAATCCGTTTTGCAGATTTGGCGGATGAACTCGTATCGTGTAGAACCGCTTTCTTCCTGATCGAGCAGAATTTGTACCGGACATTCAACCGCATGGCAGAACTCCCGGCGTTGGTAGTCAACATAACCTTCGATCTCTGGCATCGTCTTCCTCCTCATAACTTATGTTGGATAAAAGGGTTAATCAGGTTGGGTTTCAAGAGCTTTCAAAAGCCGATTGCGCCTTGCAAAATTTCTTATAGTGTGCAATAATGTGCAGAGACACTCACATTATAGCAAATGGGTTTAGGTGTGTCAATGATTTATCGGCAACATATTATCGCCTGTCTCAGAAAGGCCGCTCATGGAATTTGGACCTCAACAAATCACCCTTCTGCTCCTCTTTGCGTGGTTTTCGCTTTTCCTGGCTGGCAGGTATCAGCAGAAGCGCATTAAAAAAGCCCTGTTTGACCGCGTCAAGACGGGGATTGAGCCTGCCCTAAAAGAGAACCCTGGCCTCAGCCTCGATGCATATTATGAATGGGTCTTTTCGGATTGGGAGGACCTTGTGCGGCGGAATGCCCGGTTTGTGCTCAGCGATAACGAGCTTTATCCCGTCTCCGCTGATCCGACCCGCTTGCAACGTCGCATGAATCTGACTCTAATCTGGTTAGGCGCATATCTCAAACTGAGTGGGAAGGAGCTTGCAATGACAGACGAGCAACGGACTGCCGTCAACGGCGTTGTCGACTCGCTCTCGGAAGCCCGCCGCCAGGAGTTCCTCGACCGGCAAACCTTAACTTAAGATGTATTGACAAAAATTTCCCGTTTTGATATGATGGAAGTGCAAGTATTTGCAAGTAGTAGGAAATTGTGCAAAATTGTGCAGGGAAAGATGGCCCGACGGTATTTCAGAAAAAACCCGAAACGTGTGCGATTATTGGTGTTTATGGATCGGCAGTTTACGCTGCGCACGTCGGAAGGAAAACTTCTTTCAAACCCCATCAACAAGAATCATTTGATGCGGTAAAGGACAAGGAGGTGATTGGCAAGAGAATACCCATTTGCAGTAATGTATTCCCGTTCGTTCAAGTCTCAATGCAGTCCTATCTTTACTAATCATTACCTTTCTCAGGAGGATTAATCATGGATCTAACTACTTTTATGGAGGCCCTAAGTAATGTTTTTAATACTTTTGGGTCTGCGATCTTTGTGCCTGTGATCATTTTTGTCATTGCCCTGATCCTGGGTGTTGATGTCAAAAAGGCTTTTTTCTCAGGTTTGAATGCAGGTATCGGTCTCACAGGCTTTGGCTGGTTGACCAATTCCTATATCCCGATCATTGTTCCGGCTGTGAACAACTTTGTCGCCACCACTGGTCTGGACCTGCCGATTGTTGATATCGGCTGGCAGGCCACCTCGGTGATTGCTTATGCGACAGAAGCCGGGATGATGTTCCTGGGTTTCGGCCTGCTTTTCCAAATCATTCTCTTCCTCACAAAAGTCACCAACGTCTTTATGCCCGGTGATCTGTGGAACAACTACTCCTACATGTTCTGGGGTTCTATGATCTTTGCGGTGACGAACAATATCTGGCTGGCGATGGCGCTGATGTTCATCCAGGTCCTGTATAACGTGATCTTCGTCGAAATGAACTCCAAACGCTGGTCAACCTATTACGGTTATCCGAACTGCACGATCCCCGCTCTGCATATCGCTCCGGGGACACCCTTCGCAGTTGCCGGCAACTGGCTGCTCAACAAACTTGGCGCATACAAGATCCGCTGGCGCCCAGAAGCGATCCGCAAACGCCTGGGCTTCCTTGGCGAGCCAATCGTTCTCGGCCTGATCCTCGGTCTTTTGATCGGTCTTTTGGGTAACCTGCAGCAATTGGGTACCCTGGCTGCCTGGGGTAATATCATGACGGTTGCTGTTTCGACGGCTGCTATTATGGCAATCTTCCCCCGTGTGGCCAACATCTTCGCCAGCGCTTTCATGCCCATCACAGAAGCCGCTCGCAAGAGCAGCACTAAAGGCGTGACAGAAGGCCAGGACCTTTACATTGGTATCAACGACGCCACCGGTTATGGTGAACCCGCCACTTTGATCTCTGGTCTTCTCCTGATCCCGATTATGCTCGGTTTGGGCGCTATCCTGCCCGGCAACCGCACCCTGCTACTGGTTGACCTGATCGCGATTGCGTTCATCATTCAGCCTTTTGTTGCAGCTTCCAACGGCAATATCTTCAAGACTGTTGTTCTGAGCGCCATCTGGTTCTCGGTTGGTCTATATGTTTGTACCTTCACTGCCCCCGTTTTCACCGAAGTGTATTCCCGCTTCGCCTCTGAACCGCTGGCCGAGGGTTCCCTCGTGACCGCCGGTATGATCGCCAACAAACCGATTGCAGGTGGTTTGCTCTGGTACCCGGTCTATCAATGGGGTTGGGTTGCGGCTGGCGTTCTGTTCGTCATCTGGATCCCGCTCTATTTACTCTGGCGGAAGAACAAGGTCAAAGTGCATGCCTTTATGGAAGAGCAGGCTGCGCTTGATGTTATCACTGAGTAGCATTTCAGCTGAATAAAGTGACATCCCCATTTTTACAACGATGGGTTATGTCAATCAGCTAAGAAGAATAGGGGGCATCAGATGCCCTGGTGCCCCTTATTTTATTAAGTGAGGTGGTGGTTGTATTATGGCCGCAGTTATTCTTTCCGAAGATTTGATTGAATTAGGGATCACGGCAACAAAAAAAGAAGACGTGATCAAGATTCTGGCTGACAAACTCAAAGCCAAAGGGCTTGTAAAAGAAGGTTATTATGAAAACGTGGTGAAACGGGAAGAGGAATTTCCCACCGGGTTGCCAACCGTGATCCCCGTGGCTTTGTGTCATACGGAAGCTCAATATGTAAATCAAAGTGCAATGGCAGTGGGCACCCTTGCCCAGCCGGTTGAATTTCATGAGATGGGCACCCCTGAACGCAATATTCAGGCGGAAATTATCTTCTTATTAGCCTTGAAAGATCCCAAAGATCAGATCACGTATTTAAAGAAGATGGTCACGGTTTTCAAAAGCAAAGAAACCCTTGAAAAGATTCGGGATTCGAAAAGCAAGCCTGAACTTGTAACCTTTCTTAATCAGATTTTTTAGACTATAATTGCTCTGCAAATTTTTGCAGACAGTTTTCAAATTATCATATGGAGGAAGTAAAGTATCATGGCAAAACGTAAACTCACTGTACTGGCCGTTTGTGGTTCTGGTGTAGTCAGCTCATCAATGATTGCCCAAAAAATTGAGGATATTCTCTCCCCACTGGGCGTTGAAGCGGAAGTAATCGGCCTGTTACCGACCTCGGTTCAGGGTTATGTGGAACGCGGCGGTATTGACTTCGTTGTGACGACAAGTCCCATTCCTGGTGAAATTAATGTCCCTGTCATCAAAGGTGTTGCTTTGCTGACCGGTTTTGGTGAAGACGCTGTTATCGAAGAGATCAGGAAAACAGCCCAGGAAATCATTGAACGGGAATAAAGTCGAAAAGAGCTCCCCGTTGGATTTGAACGGCCTGCGGGGATTTGTTATTATCGGACAGGTTTTTCCCTGCCAAAAATAAACTTAAAAAGGGGTTTTGACAGGTATGTCAGATGAAAAAAGACTGGAATTAATCGCAGAGATCGCCCGGCTTTACTATGAAGATGGTAAGAGCCAGGCGGAGATCGGGGAGCTGTTTGATATCTCCCATTCGACTGTATCGCGGATGATCAAGGAAGCACACGAGGAGAAAATCGTGGAAGTGATCATCCGTTACCCATTTAAGACAATGCCATCTCTGGCGCAGACGCTTAAGAATCGCTTTAACCTCAAAGATGTATTTGTGATGCCCAGCTCCGGCAATTCTTACCGGGAGCTGATCCATGACCTTGGCCGTCTTGCCGCGCGGACGCTGGAAGATAACCTGCGTGACGGTGTGACTCTGGGGATCTCACTGGGGATGGCGGTTGCGGCCACAGTCCGGCAGGTGACGATCACTAATCCCATGCATGTCAAGGTGGTCCGGCTGCAAGGTGCGACCGAGAATGAGTTGATGGAGGGGACAGACCTGGCCCAGACCCTTTCAGGCCAGTTAGGCAATGATTCGATGATCATCCCCTCACCCTGGATGATGAAGAGCATTGACGCCTGCCAATTGATCCTGCAGGAGCCGAGTGTTTCGGATGCGATTAAGGTGGCAGAACATGCCGATATTGGACTGGTTGGGATGGGTTCAATGGCGCATGACATCTCCACGATCCTGAGGAACGACCTCATCACAAAGGAAGAATTGAATTCCCTCAGGGAAGCCGGCGCAGTGGGCGAGATCTGCGGTAAGCATTACGACCAGCATGGACAGATCCTCGATGTTGGTTTCAATAAGCGCACGGTGTCCATTCAGATCCAGAAGCTGGCGGATTTTGAGACGGTGATCGGTGTTGCAGGCAGCAAGGGCAAAGCCAGCGCGATTCTGGGCGCTATTAACGGCGGTCTGATCAATATCCTGGTGACCGATTCAGATGCAGCCCGAGAGGTGCTGGCG
>CAZXRL010000102.1:0-9400 GCA_964643275.1 uncultured Candidatus Brevefilum sp. | reverse complement strand
CCCTCCTCAGCCATCGGAATTTATTATAACAGGATTGCGGCAGAGGGAGACGAAAAAGCCCCAATGATTCTTTAAAAAGTAACACCCGATCACGGATGGTATACCCGGATGGCGGGTGTATTTCATCCCCCTAAACATTGTTAGGGAGGCGGAAACTGAACTGGTCGGGTTTATAGCTGAAAAGATTTCCTTTATTGCGCTACGGCTCAGACCACGTGGAGTTCGTTCACCTTGCGGAAGTGGTAACCGTAAATACTGAAGGTGATCGCAAGCGGGAACTTCCTAGGGCAATTGAAAAGAGTCCAGAAAACCAGCTTCCAATATTCTTTGCGTTCTTTGCTCTTGATCCCAATTTCGAACACGGATTTAAAAAGGGCGGCAATTTCCTGCCACTGGATGGTGACCGCGTGGCGGTGGGGTTTGTATTCTTTCAGAAAGGTCCGAACCCGTTCGTAGAATCCTTTTCCGGAATAAATGGAGTCCAGAATTTTACGATAACCTTCTTTTAGTAATGAAAGGTCCATTTTGGGTTTGATATTGGTCTCCCCGTCAACGTTGTCGCCGGAATACTGGTTCCGGATCCGCCCTTCCCTCAGCATGCGCTGGTAAAGCTGGGTGCCCACCGGCGCCTGAAGCAGACCCACCATGGCTGTGACAATCCCGCTTTGCTGAATAAAATCAATCATCCGTTGGAAAGTCGTCTCGTCATCGCTGTCAAACCCGACGATGAACCCTCCCATCACCTGCAAACCCATCTGCTGCAATTTTTTCACCGAGCCGACCAGGTCCCGGTTAAGGTTCTGGCTCTTGGAACATTCCGCAAGCGCCACATCATCGGGCGTTTCGATCCCCACGAAGACCTGGGTGAAACCCGCTTTGACCATCATTTCAATCAAGACGTCATCATCAGAAAGGTTGACTGACGCCTCGGTTGTGAATAAACATCCTTTTTTATCTTTGCGCCATTCAATTAACGCAGGAAGCACCTCTTCTTTCAGGATGCGTTTATTCCCGATGAAATTATCGTCCACGATGAAGATGCCCCGCCGCCAGCCAAGGGAATAAATCTTATCCAGCTCCGCAATCAACTGCCGGGTTGTCTTCAAGCGCATCCGGTGTCCCAACAGGGCAGTGACGTTACAGAAGTCACAATTAAAGGGGCAGCCGCGCGTGAATTGCAGGCTCAGGGAGTCATAGTGGCGCAGGTCCACCAGTTCCCAAAGCGGCACAGGTGTTTTCGTAAGGTCGGCAAACTCATCGGTTGCGTAAACCCTTTTGGGGTCCCCGCGGCCGAGGTCCGAAAGGAACAGCGGCAGGGTGATCTCGGCTTCGTTGAGGATGAGATGGTCAACTTCGGGGAATTCTTCGGGCTCCGCCGTAAAGAGCGGCCCGCCGGCCATGATAATCTTCCCCGCTTTTTTCACCCGTGCAATGACTTCCACTGTTGATTGACGCTGGACTGTCATTGCGCTGACAAGGACGATATCCGCCCAGGCGATATCACTCTGCCTGAGACGTTCAACGTTCATATCCACCAGCCGCTTATCCCAGGTCCCCGGCAGCATGCCAGCCACGGTCACGAGCCCTAAAGGCGGGGAAGACGATTTCTTGCGGACAAACTTCAGCGCATGCTTGAAGCTCCAAAATGTGTCGGGGAATTCGGGGTAAATCAGCAGGACATTCATTCTCTTACCTTATTCTTTCACTTTTTCCTCAGGTGCGGCTTGCGGTTTTTCCCCGTTCTTGTTCTCAGCGACAGCTTCGGTTGCTTTTCCGTCTTTTTTGGGATTGGTTTTTTCAGGTTTTTGTTTTCGCTTGCGGTCCTTATCGTCAACAGGATCAGGCTCTTCTTCTTTTTGGTCCAATCCCATCAGGGCTTCCCGATCCAGGCGGTTGACCTTCTGGAACATGGTCGCCATTTCCTCCACGGAGTAGGGCAGATCGTTATCGAGCCACCAGTAAATCGTCGCCAGCAGGGAGCCGGCAAAATGGTTGGCGATGAAATCGGGCGGGATTACGGGTTTGGCACCCAGTTCGTCAATCTCCTGTTGGATGCAGGCCTTGATATTCTCTGCAACCGTATTATGGAGCTGGCGAGAGGCTGTGATCCCGCCGCTGCCGATGATCAGGATCCGGTAAAGGTCATAATGCTCGGCGGCAAAATCAAAGAGCTTGATGATTGCTTTGGTGTCCTCCAGCCGCCATTGGGCTTTGGAAAGCTGGGGGACCTGGTCCATGAAGTCACCCATAAACATCTCCATGACTTCCAGCAGCAATTCATCCTTATCCTTGAAGTGGAGATAGAAGGTAGCCCGGCCCAGGTTCGCTTTATCTGTGATATCCTGGATTGAGATGGCATCATAACCCTCCTCCAGGATCAGAGCCATCAGAGACTCCCTGAGCAGCTTGCGTGTTCGCTGTACACGGCGGTCTAGCCGTCTGGCCATAGTTCTTTCCTTCCTGAAATAAAAGACAGAATAAATTGGGATGTATGAATATAGACAGATGTTTAATAATGTAATTTACGCCATTATAATACAATATGTCCAGGTGTCAAGGTCTGGATTTGGAAAGCTGGCGGAAAGGGTTCTGTTTTGTGAGGGTGGCGTTAGCTCTTACCCGTTTGCCCGCTGTGAAGACAGGCCCTCGTTTGAGGAGCGTGGGATTGACGTATAATTACCGTGCTTATTATTGTTTAACCCCGAAAGGAAATAATAGTTATGGTCACTCGCCCCATTCACAATCCCCTGGAAGATCTCACGATCAATAGCAGGATCCTGGGGTTGAATGTCACCGGCAGCAAGACCATTGCCGTCTATGGGGATATGAATGGATTGATCTATGAGCGGATGCAGATGGAGACCCCCTCTGATGTTTCGTTTTTAGAGTGCTTTGATGCGATCTGCACCCTGGCGGACAAACTTCTAAAACTCAGCCGCTCACAGCGGCTGAGCAGCCCTGAAGTGATCTCTGTGGCGGTGAGTGGGCCGGTGGACCGGTTGCGGGGTGAGGTCCTTTCACCACCCGATCTGCTGCACTGGGATGCCGCTCAGCTTAAGGGACGTCTGACCGTGCGGTATAATCTCCCGGTGTTTATCGAGCATCGCAGCCAGGCGGCTGCCCTGGCTGAGTACACTTTTGGGGCCGGGGTCGGGTTTGGCGAGATGATCGAGAACCTGGTTTTGGTTGATATGGAACCGGTCGTTGGTGCCGGCCTGGTATTGGGCGAGTCAGTTTATCATGGCACAAATGATGCCGCCGGCGATATTGGGCGGATCAGGATGGCGGTTGATGGTCCGGCTGGGTTCGGCGAGCCTGGCTCTCTGACAGGTTTCGCCAGCGGAGTTGGGATGGCAGAGCTTGCCAGTCAGCGATTTCCGGAAAGATGGCCTGCGCCGCCTTGGCCCTATGACCTGGTCAAGGCCATCAAGGCCGGGGAAGCTGAGGCGCTTGCTGTGGCAGCCGAGACCGCCGAACACCTTGGCCGTGCGCTGGTCTGGCTGACGGCCCTCCTCGACCCGGATATGATCGTCTTTGGACATCCGGGTGACCTGATGGGCGAGGCATTGCTGGGACCTCTGCGTGAATCGGTTTTACGACACGGCGGCGGGGAAGCCCGGCAGCTGCCGAGGCTGATCCCTTCCAAACTCGGCGCAAAATTGGATGATGTCGCTGCCCTGATGGGCGTAATCAACGCGTTTAAGACACGGGAAACGAGATAAATCCTGATTACTGACCAATTTTAAAAAAAGTTTGTAAAATCTTTAAAAAAAATTATATAATCGTAGAGAAATTCACGACCTATCATTGATCCTATGCCAAAACAAACCTCCTCCCGTGACCGTATGCTGGCCGCCCTGAGCTGCCAGACCCCCGACTTTCCCCCTTGCAGTTTCATGATCTACGGCGCGCTGCATCAGCTTGCCGATACCTATCTCGATTTCGTTGAGCGCCAGCTTGAAATGGGACTGGACGCCTATGTCATGCTCCCGCCCAGGCCGCCGCTGGTCATCAATGAGTCCTATAACCTCCACGGCCTGCCGGTCTCATATCACCCTGATGTTGAGATTAAAGAAGAAGTCCTCCACCCGCCGGGCGAGAGAGATCCTATTCTGGCCCGGACTTATCAAACGCCTGATGGAGACCTGACGGCCAGGGTGCGGCAGACCGATGACTGGCGTTGGGGGGACCGGGTACCATTCCTCGATGACTACCTCATCCCGCGCTCTCTCAAGTTCATTGTCGAGAAGCCGGAAGACCTGCCGGCTTTCCAGTATTTACTGGTGCCGCCGACCGATGAGGAAGTGAGGGCTTTCAAAGCCGATTCCGATCCTGCCCTGGCTTTTGCCCGGGAACAGGACCTGCTCCTTGCCGGCGGCTGGGGGGTGGGGGCTGACATGATGGGTTGGGTCCACGGGCTGAATTCGCTGGTCTATGACATTTACGACCGCCCGGAATTCGTACGCGAATTACTGGCCATGATCGCGGTCTGGAACCGGAAACGGATGGAAATGGTTCTGGAAGCCGGGATCGACCTCTACATCAAACGGGCCTGGTATGAGAACGCCGATTTCTTCACGCCGGGGATCTGGAAGAAAATGATCCAGCCCGAATTGCAGCGGGATGTTGAGTTGGCGCATCAGGCGGGTGCGAAATTTGGCTATATCATCACCGCCAGCGCCATGCCCCTGTTGAACCTGATTGCTGAGACGGGTGTGGATGTCGTCATCGGGGTTGACCCCGAGGCCTATGACCTGGCAGAGACGAAAAGATTCCTGGGCGGGAAGGTCTGCCTGTGGGGGGGTGTGAATGGACATCTGACCGTAGAGCAAGGCACCGCAGAGGCTGTCAAAGGCGAGGTCACTGCAGCGATGCAGTCACTCGGCCCGGATGGTTTCATCCTTTCCCCGGTCGACAATGTCCGCCAGGATACTCCGCTGGCGATGAACAACGTCACCACCCTGATCCAAACCTGGAAGGAACTTACGGGTCAGAAGATCTAAGCGTTTGGGAGGGAAGATGGATTTTCCAAAGCGCAAGATCATTGATGGGCATGTCCACTATGCCCATTATGCCTATCAGGATTCCCTGATGAGGCTGCTCGATAAAGCCGGGATTGATAAACTCGCTGTCGTCTGTACCCCGGATGAACAGCGTCTCAGTCTGGTGCCGGATGCGTTGTTGTTGAAAGCCGCCTATCCGGACCGGGTCTATGTGTTTGGCGGGCTGGATATCTCATCGCTTTTCATGGCGCCGGATATTGCGGGAGAAGCCTTTGCGCATTATGTGGATGTCCTGCGGGGGCTGGGCGCGGATGGCGTCAAGATGATCGAAGGCAAAGCTGAGATGCGTAAACGTCTGCCGATCCCCGATTTTGACGACCCGGTCTATGCGCCCTATTGGGAGAAGATGGCGGACCTGGGGATGCCCCTCATCTTTCATGTCAACGACCCGGAGGAATTCTGGGATGCTGATAAGGTTCCGGGCTGGGCGCGGGAGATGGGCTGGTTCTATGGGGACGGGTCCTATATTGATAATGAGGACCAGTACCGCCAGGTGCTGGCTGTGCTTGACCGGCACCCTTCGCTGAAGGTGGCTTTTGCGCATTTCTTCTTCCTCTCCGCGCAGCTCGACCGGCTGGCGGATTACCTCGACCGCTATCCCAACATGCATGTTGACCTGACTCCCGGCATCGAAATGTATTTCAACTTTGCCCGTGAACCCGAAAAGACCCGTGAGTTCTTCATCAAGTATCAGGACCGCATCATCTACGGCACGGATATCGGCGCACGCGCCCTCTTGCGGGACCGGGAAGCGGGCATTGAAGCCGAGGAAAGCCTGGCGCGCATCGAGGTGGTGCGGGGCTTTCTGGAAAATGACGGCCCCTTCAACCTGACCCATGCAGGGTTCCTCTTTGGCGGGCGGGAAGCGGAATTTTATGGCATCAACCTTCCGGAGGATGTGCTGGATAAGATCTACTATCAGAACTTTGAGCGCTTTGCAGGCGCTGCCCCGAAACCGCTCAACAAGGAAGCCATTCTGGAGGAAGCTCAACGGCTGGAGACGATGATCAAAGCCATGGCAGCCGTTCAGCCCGGTTTGTCCGGTGACACTTCTTCTGTCAACAGAGTTCAGGAATATTTTCAGGCATGAGCTGATACCGCGTTAACCCATCGGCTGAGGGGACTGATGGATATTATTAAACGGAGGAAATTCCATTATGAAGACTTTGAAACGCTGGCAGGAACCCATTTACGCCATCGGCGGCTTTGGCCCCGGATTCATGTATCAAATTGTGATGACCTATCTCCTCTATTACTACCGCCCAGCCCTGTCCCGGGTGGAGACAGGCGCATTGATCCTTGCGCCGGCCGGGGCCTACGCAGCCGGGTTGCTGATTGCCCGGATCCTGGACGGTGTGGTGGATATCCCCATTGCCACCTGGACGGACAACCTCAAGAGCCGCTGGGGGCGGCGCCGTCCGTTGATGATCCTGGGATTCATCCCCACAGTCCTAAGTTTTCTTCTTTTATGGTATCCGCCCATCTCAGGCAACAGCCTGGGCGCGGACGGGCACTGGGGTAATGCCATTTTTGTGGCAGTCGCTTCCTCGCTTTATTTTTTCTTCCACACCTTGATCGTGGTGCCCTATCTGGCGTCGCTTTCCGAATTGGTTCGGGACGAGGAATCCCGGGTACGGGTGGCGAGCTGGCAGACCTTCTTCAACACGGCCGGGTATGTGCTCACGTTTGTGGTCGCGCCGATCCTGTTTGACCGCTTCGGCATCCGCGGGACGATCTGGCTTCTAGTGCCGGTCTTCCTGTCGTTCCTGGGTCCGATCCTGGTGATCAAGGAGACGTCCACCCTCAAGGAGGCTGAAGTGGCAGGTGAGAAAGCTGTGGAGGATGTCCCGTTGTGGCAGAGCGTCAAGATGACGCTCAACAACCGCACCTTCCGGATTTACATACTTTCGGTTGCGACCTTCTATTTCGGGCTGCAATTCTTTTTGGGCGGGATCGCCTTTATGGCCGCCGATATGATGGGGCTCAGTGATTCGCAATTGGGTCTGATGAACGCCGCGGCGTTCGCGCCTGTCCCGATCATGCTGCTCCTTTTCAACTGGATCGTGAAGAAGAAGGGCGCAAAATGGGCGTTCAGGCTGGCGCTGTTGATCTTCGCTTTTGCGATGCTGATCTTCCCACTCGGCTGGACGAGGCTGAACCTGCCCGTCCCGCCGATGGTGGTCGGCATAGTCGCCGGCGGCATTGCAAGCTTCTCGATTGGCGTGTTCTTCACCATCCCCTATGCCTTCCCAGCCCAGATTGCGGCGACCGAGGCGAAGGAGACCGGAAAGGACCGCGCCGGGATGTATTTTGCCGTGCAGGGTGTGATCAACCAGTTCATGGGCAGTCTGTCAGGGTCTGTCCTCGCGCTGCTGTTGGGCTGGCAGCTGGGCGTGGTGGTGATCGGCCCCATTGTGGCACTGACCTGCATCGTATCCTACTTCCTCTTCAAACCCTATCCGCTGGGTCAGCCCAGGGGTGAGAAAGCCCAGGGTTAATCAAACGATCTTCGCCGTCCGCTGTGACCGCTGAGTTAAAGGCTGCCTGAGGGTTCTCAGGCAGCCTTTGTGCTAGCTGCCAGACTAATGCCAGGTTGGTAAAACCGAATACTGATATCGATTGGGTATCATTCGACCCCATCCACGGCCCTTCCCCTCGTTTTTTTGCGAGGGGAAGGGTGCCCGAAGGGCGGGAAGGGGTGGTTCTAAAGAGTCAATAAATTAGATAACTGAAACAAATGACATTATGATTCCCCTGGGACATGATAAAGCCAGGTTGGTTTTTCCCTGATGTATAATGGACCTCAACACCTTTGATGAGAAACATACGATCGGGAAGGGTTGAACTGGCCGGGCGTTTTTGCCTGAAGATCCTGGAGAACGGATGACTCAAATACAGACACCCTCACAACCTATTGGCGTTTTCGACTCCGGCGTGGGCGGCCTGTCCGTCCTGCGTGCGCTCAGGCGTGCGCTGCCCCATGAGGACGTGCTTTATCTGGCAGACCAGGCGCATGTCCCTTATGGCCCCCGGGATAAGGAACAAATCAAGGATTATTCCATGGGGATTACCGAATTTCTGCTCGCTCAGGGTGCTAAATTGATGGTGGTTGCCTGCAACACCGCATCGGCTGCCGCGTTGAAGGCGCTGCGCGACCGTTTTCCGGATCTGGCTTTTGTCGGTATGGAGCCGGCGGTCAAGCCCGCCGCAGAGACGACCCATACGGGCAAGGTCGGCGTCCTGGCAACGCCCACGACCTTCTCCGGTGAGCTGTATGCCTCGGTGGTGGAACGTTTTGCCAATGGTGTGGAGATTTACCAGAGTACCTGCCCAGGTCTGGTCGAAGAGATCGAGGTGGGGAGGCTGAATTCCGCGGACACACGCCGCATTCTGGAAGAGGCCCTTGGCCCCATGCTGGGGGCGGGCATTGATACGGTTGTGATGGGCTGTACCCACTACCCCTTTGTGATCCCCCTGATCACGGCTATTGCCGGCCCCGGCGTACGCGTCATTGACCCCGCACCCGCCATCGCCCGCCAGGCCCAGCACCTGCTCTCGGAACGGGAACTGCTCAAACCTGCCGGGTCTCCCGGAAGGATTCAGTTTTACACCAGCGGCGATCCGCAGGTGTTTGAAGAGCTGCTTCCCCCGCTGCTTGGAGAAACCGGCCCGGTCATGCCGGTGCGCTGGGACTCTGACCACACCTTGACGTTATATTAATCTTCCCGGATTATTGTCGCCCCGCGGGAACCCGTCGGACTGGCAGCAATCATTTCCTCTCCCTTTTGCAGGAATCCACCGTATTGCACCGCACCCGCCACTGCCTCCCAGCCGCTCAGGACCAGCGGCAGGGGGTCTCCCGCGTTGACCCACTCCCCGTTGAACTTGCGGGCAAAGTGCAGGTGCGTACCGCTGGCCCGGCCGCCCTCGCAGGAAGGATGACCGACCTGGTCGTCCTGCTCGAGCCAGGTTCCAAGAGATGCCCGGCCTTTTGTGGCCATATGCAGATAGATCAGCACCCAGCCGGTGCCCTCATCCCCATCGCCGTCAAGGTCCAGCGCGACCACCCCGCGCTCTGACCGCACCACCAGCCCCGGGGCTGCCGCCAGCGCCCAGCGGAAGGAGACCGCGCAGCGTTCCTCGCCCGTGATCGGCGCAAAGTCAATTGCGCCCCAGGGTGTGCCCGTCTGCCAGGTGATGTGCGGGCCGCCGGTCAGGCTCCAGTCCTCTCGCAGGGCGAATGGCAGCGATAATTCGGGCTGGCTGGTCCCCGCCAGCAGGTAGGGTTCGACGGCCAGGCTGCGTTCCCAGGGATCCCCAAACATCCCCTCGTAGAA
>CAZXRL010000101.1:731-9459 GCA_964643275.1 uncultured Candidatus Brevefilum sp. | reverse complement strand
CGGGCATGTTGGGAGGAATCGAGAACAGCATCCAGTTCCGTTGAAAACCCTTTGCGGATGATGCCGATGTTCGCGAGGGTGGCGGGCGGATCGTCCTGCAGTGCTGCTTTGAGCAGGGCGAGCTGATCCTTGCACTCCCGGATGCGGTTCAGCGTTTCTTTCAGTGCAGGCGCTTCTTCAGTGAAGATTGATTTGAGGTCTGGGATGTGGATGAGGTTTTCCCGCAAAGCGACCAGATCCCGCGGCAGGGCAAGCCCTGAACGCACCCGGTTGGTCAACCTTTCAAGGTCATCGAAATCATCAAGCGTGTCCAGAACCTCAGCCCTGACAAGTCCATTTTTATGGAAATAAGCCACCGCATCCAGGCGCTGGTTGATCAGGTTGATATCCAGCAAAGGTTTGCTGACCCATTGGTGAAGCAGACGACTCCCCATGGGCGTCTGGGTGACGTCGAGGATACTCAGCAATGACCCCTGGACTTTGCCCGTGCGGATTGTTTCGGTCAGTTCCAGGTTGCGGCGGGTCTCCGCATCCAGCACCATGAACTCATCCAGGGTGTAGGTGCTCAGTTTGGTCAGTAATTTGAGAGATTGGCGCTGGGTGTCCTCCAGGAACGCCAGGATCGCGCCGGCTGCCCGGATTGCCATGGGCTTTCCACGCAGTCCAAATCCATCCAGGATGGCCACGCTGAAATGATCTTTGAGCCCCTCAGTACAGCATCCCAGTTCGAAGTGCCAGCTTTCATAGCTTGAGATAAAACCTGGCACGCCCTCAGGTTGCGGCAGGGTGTCCGGCCAGAGGATCTCTGAGGGATGCAGCCTGAATAATTCGGAGCGGAGCTGGCTGGGGAGGTCTTTCCCGGAAATCTCAGTCACCGCGAATTCACCGGTGGAGATATCGACATATCCGATACCCCCTCGGTTCTCTTCATAGAAAACAGCAGCCAGATAATTATTATGATGGTGTTGGAGCAATCCCGGTTCGATGACGGTTCCCGGTGTCACCACCCGGACGACTTCCCTCGGCACCAGGCCATCCTCAGGTTCATCCCCAACCTGTTCGCAGATGGCAACGTGATACCCTTTATTGATCAACCGGGAGAGGTAGTTCTCGGCTGCATGGTGCGGGATACCGGCCATGGGCACGCGGATGCCTTTGGAGACAGGACGCGAGGTCAGGACGATATCGAGTTCACGGGAGGCGGTTTTTGCGTCCTCATCAAAGGTCTCGTAAAAATCACCGAGACGGAAGAACACAATCGCGTCGGGATGCTGGCGTTTGATGTCGAGATACTGCTGGCGGAGCGGGGTCACTTTGGACATAGAAAATCAGGTTTCCAGAAAATTGATGTGAAATAAAGGTGAACAGCTTCTAGCTCTCACCCTTATTCTAATGGCGAATCACCGTTATTTATTGCAGGTTTTCCCAGATATAGACCGGGACCTGATCAAGCGCTTCTGCGAGCTTGCTGGCATCCTTGCCCCCGGCCTGCGCAAGATTCGGCCGGCCGCCGCCGCCGCCGCCGACTATCTTTGCGACCTGTTGGACAAGCTTGCCGGCATTTAACCCCCTTTTGATCAGGTCGTCTGTCACAGACGCGATCAGGATGGGTTTGCTGTCCTGTTCCGATGCCAGGAGGGCGACCCCAGAGGCATACTTCTCCCGGAATTTATCGGCCATCTCACGGAGGGCGGTCATATCCGCGTTGGGTAAGATGGTGCGCAAAACCGGGATTCCTTCTATCTCTTCAATATCACCGAGCTGTTCATCAAAGGCGCTGGCAACCAGCTGGCTGCGAAGTTTCTCGATCTCTTTCTCAGCAGAAGCGAGCGACTCTGTAAGAGACCTGGCTTTCTGAACGATCTCGTTTGGCGACGTTTCGAGGACTTTGATCGTTTCATCCAGAGTATTCATTCGTTCCCTGGCGAGTTGATAGGCCTGCCAGCCGGTGATGGCTTCGATCCGGCGGATGCCTGCTGCAATGCTGCCTTCATAGGTGATCAGGAACAGGCCGATATCGCCTGTTTCATCAACATGCGTGCCGCCGCATAACTCATAGGACAGGAGCTCTTCTTCACCGATGCTGATCGTGCGGACGACAGATTCATATTTTTCACCGAAGAGGGCAGTTGCGCCATCGGCGAGCGCTTCCTGCAGGGGCTTTTCAGAAATCCTTAACTCATAATTGGCAAGGATCGCCTGATTCACCTGGGCTTCTACCGCCAGGATTTCGGCACGGGTCATCGATTGGGGGTGATTAAAATCAAACCGCAGCCGGTCAGGCGCCACCAGGGAACCTGCCTGCCGGGCGTGGTCACCCAATACCTCATGTAAGGCGGTGTGCAGCAGGTGTGTCGCTGTGTGGTTGCGCATGGTTGCCTTCCGGCGTTCCAGATCCACTTCAGCTCTGGCTAAATCGCCGACCTTGGGAGAACCTTTTTTGACTTCGCCCATATGCACAATGACACCTGCGGCGGGTTTACGCATTCCCGTGATCTCAATGGCCCATTCCTTGCCATTGGCGCTGACGATCTGTCCGGTGTCAGAGACCTGGCCACCGGATTCAACATAGAAACCGGTTTTGGGAAGCAGCACCTCAACTGGATCACCTGCTGACGCAGTCTTGACCGGTTGGCCATCACGGAACAGGGCCAGGATTTCAACCGGTTCCTGAGAGGGTGCATAAGGGTTATTGAGAACACCTTCCGAATTCAATTTCTCTGATGCGGTGAGGTCGGCGACGAGTTGCGTATAGATTTCTACGTCATCCCCGCCCAACTCGCCGAATTTCTTCCCGGCGCCGGAAGCCAGACGATGGGCTTCCATGGCTTCATAAAAGCCCTCAGTGCTGACGGTGAACCCGTATTCCTCTGCGATGTCTCTCGTTATTTCCAACGGGCTGCCGGATGTTGCGTATAGATCAAAGGCAACCTCGCCGCTGATCTGATTTTGACCCTTTTCTTTGAGGTCTTGCATGATTTCTTCAAGCCGTTTTTCACTTTGTTCCAATGTCTTGTGAAACTGATTTTCTTCACGGGTCAGGTTTTCAAGGATCGTGCCGGCATTCCGTTTGAGTTCATTATAAAAATCACCATACTGGTCGATGACGACCTGGGCGATCTTTGCCATCAAGGGCTCATGCAGATTGAGCTTCATCCCGAACCGGGCGGCGCGCCGGATCAACATCCGGCAGATGTAATTCCGGCCGACATTGCCGGGCACAACGCCGTCAGCGATCAGGAAAGCCGTTGCCCGGGCATGGTCCGCGATCACACGGTAGGGTGACAGGTTAGCCTCCCGCTCCTCGTCCGAATGTCCGGTCATCTCCTGTACCCGTTTGATCAGGGGCATGAAGAGGTCGGTTTTATAATTGGAGGGAGCATCCTGCAGAATGGAAACAATCCGTTCAAACCCCATGCCCGTGTCGACGTGCGTTTTCTCCAGAGGAACCAGCGTGTCCTGGGAAAGGCGGTTGTACTGGATGAAGACGTTGTTACAGATTTCGAGATAGCGTTCGCAGTCGCCGTTGACCTGGCAGACATGGCCCGGTACCTTGGCCATGTCGCAGAAATCGGGGCCGCGGTCAAAATGGATTTCAGTGTCAGGGCCGCAGGGGCCGGTATCGGCCATCTCCCAGAAGTTGTCCTTGCGCCCGAAGGGGAGCAGGTGGTCGGGTTCAAAACCAGGCTGCTGCAGCCAGATATCCGCTGCTTCCCGGTCTTCGGGGATTTCGCCGAGTTCGTCTTTGAAGTAAGTTGCCCACAGACGGTCTTTGGGGAGTTCCCAGACATCGGTCAGGAGCTGCCAGGCCCAGGCGATAGCTTCTTTTTTGTAGTAGTCGCCGAAGGACCAGTTCCCAAGCATTTCAAAGAAGGTATGGTGGGTATTATCCTGGCCTACCTGTTCGAGGTCATTATGCTTCCCCGAAACACGCAAGCATTTCTGCGAGTTGACCGCCCGGGAATAGGGGCGCTGATCGGTGCCAAGAAAGACATCCTTAAACTGGACCATGCCGGCGTTGGTGAAGAGCAAAGTTGAATCGCCGCCCGGGACGAGAGAAGAAGAAGGGACGAAGGTGTGCCCATGTTCAATGAAAAAATCAATAAAATCCTGGCGAATTTCCGCGCCAGTGCGTTTTTTCTGCATCGTAGCTCCTGTTGCAGGTATATTTGTGATAACCTATGCATTATACAATATTTGATAAGGGGGTGGGGGCGGCGTGCAGTTTTGTTGTTAAGTGATCTCCAAATCGGAAGAAAATCGTTTGACAGAAACTATCTATTACGGTAACCTTGTTTTGCTTATTTACTCTGTGATGATTTTCTCAATGAATGAGTTCTATGATATACGATAGTGAAATAAGAAAACATCCTGCTGTTGAAGAATTAATAGCATTGTTCAAGTATCGTGATTTAATTTTTCAACTAGTCCGGCGAGATATCGTTGCACGGTACAAACGATCTGTTCTGGGTATTGCCTGGACTATGTTGAACCCCTTGGGGACGATGTTAATCATGGTGGTTGTCTTTTCAAGAGCTTTCAATCAGCCCGAAACATATGCCGCTTATGTATTAGCGGGATTAATTTGCTGGACGACATTTTCTCAGTCCACGAGTATGTCAATGAATTCAATGGTTTGGGGCAGCAGTTTATATAAACAGATTTATTTACCACGTACTTCTTTCATTATCTCAACAGTGTTGGCTGGTTTGGTCAATTTTGTGCTCTCACTGGTTCCCCTTGGTCTTATTCTTCTCATCACGAAAGTGCCGTTGAGGCCATCTGCACTCCTTCTGCCGGTTTCAATGCTTTTCCTTTTTTCATTTTCCCTGGGAGTAGCCCTATTCATTTCCACGTTGGCGGCTTATTTCCCGGATGTCGCAGACCTTTATCCTGTACTTCTTACAGCCTGGATGTATCTTACGCCGATCATTATGCCTCTTGAGTTCTATCGAGAGATTCTCAATGGCCTCCTTCTCTATGTGAATCCCTTGTATTACATTGTTAACCTTTTCCGGATTCTGATTGTGGATGGCTTTGTGCCACATTTCCAGACATGGGGCGTAACAGCTTTAGCCTCATTTGGAATGTTGATTATTGGATGGTTATTCTTCTGCAGCAAGGCTGACTCTTTTGCATACCATGTCTGACGTGAATTTTTCTGAGCCTCAACCGGATAGTGCGATTTTTCTAAACGATGTATCGGTGAATTACCGTATTCCGAGTGAATCAATAACGACTTTCAAGGAATATGTGATCCGTCTTGTTCAAGGCAAGATAAAACACAGGGCTTTTTGGGCGCTTAAAAATATTCACCTTAATGTCAAGCAGGGTGAGATTTTTGGTGTTTTAGGACGTAATGGCGCGGGCAAATCGACTTTACTCAAAGTCATTTCCCGTGTCCTTATTCCGGTTGAGGGGAGAGTTTGGATTAAGGGGGTTATTAGTCCGCTTTTACAGCTTGGTGCGGGTTTCCATCCCGAATTGACCGGTCGAGAGAATATTTATCTGAACGCCACCTTATTAGGGCATAACCGCTCCGAGGTGGGTGAAAAGCTTGACGAAATTATCTCGTTTGCGGAGATTGGGGATTTCATTGAAGCACCCCTGCGGACTTATTCTTCCGGGATGCAAGCGCGCTTGGGGTTTGCAGTTGCGACGGCCTGGAAACCGGATATCCTGATCCTGGATGAGGTCCTGTCAGTGGGAGATGCAGCTTTTCAGGAGAAATGCTTTGAACGCATGGCTGGCTTCAGGGATAGCGGGGCAACTGTTTTAATGGTTTCTCATTCAATAGAACAAATTCGTACGCTTTGCAAACGAGCAATGTGGTTGGATCATGGGGAAATCCAAACTATTGGACTTTCAGATCAGGTTTGTGAAGACTACAAGAAAGCATTAAGTAATTAAAAACCCTCCCCTTTACTTTTCTAACTTTATTAAATTTAACTTCAGGTTCTGGTTTTTATCTCTCCTTGGTCTGATATAATAATCTTCAATTACTGTCAATGAGGTTAATAATGAAGATTCTTTCAACAGCTATTCCAGATGTTATGGTGATTCAGCCTGAAGTTTTTCAGGATGAACGTGGATATTTCATGGAGACATATCAAAAAAATAAATTTGCTCAAGCTGGTATTTATTTTGAATTCGTGCAGGACAATCATTCTTCCTCGAGGCGTTCCACTTTACGGGGTCTGCATTATCAGATCACCCATCCTCAAGGAAAATTAGTCAGAACTGTTTTGGGCGAAATATTCGATGTGGCAGTTGACTTACGAAAAAACTCTCAAAACTTCGGCAAATGGGTTGGTGTTCTTCTTTCAGAAAAAAATAAAGAACAGTTTTGGATCCCACCAGGGTTTGCTCACGGGTTTTATGTCATCTCAGAACGGGCAGATGTGGTATATAAAACCACTGATTTTTTCGATCCACTGGGTGAACGTTGTATCCGCTGGGATGATCCTACCCTCTCGATTGAATGGCCAATCCCAAAAGGGATTGCCCCGTTGGTTTCAACCAAAGATGCGGGTGCCGCATCCTTCATTGATGCGGAGGTCTTCGCATGAAACGTCGAATATTAGTCACGGGGGGTGCAGGTTTTATTGGGTCAAATTTTATCAGATATGTACAAACCATTGTTCCTGAAACAACGATAATAAATTTGGACCTCCTGACTTATGCTGGCAGCCTTGAAAACCTCAAAGATCTGCCTGCTTCAGAAAATCATCACTTCATAGAAGGTGATATTTGCAGTCAACCACTTATCGAAACGCTTTTAGGAGATCATGAGATTGATGTCATTGTAAACTTTGCCGCCGAATCTCATGTTGATCGCTCCCTCCAGGGCCCTTCTGCTTTCATTCAAACAAATATCGTTGGGACTTTTTCTCTGCTGGAAGCTGCCCGGAAAGTTTGGCAGCAAAAGAGTCTACTTAATTCTGAGAATATTCGCTTTCACCACGTTTCAACGGATGAAGTCTTTGGCACCCTGGCACCTGACGAGCCTGCTTTTCAGGAAACCACACCCTATGCACCGAATTCGCCTTACGCCGCTTCAAAGGCAAGCAGCGATCACTTAGTCCGGTCATATTTCCATTCTTTTGGTGTGCCGGTCACGATCTCCAATTGCTCAAACAATTATGGGCCTTATCAATTCCCTGAAAAGTTGATCCCTGTCGTGATCCTGAATGCACTCATGACCAAACCCCTCCCGATCTATGGCGATGGCATGCAAATCCGGGATTGGCTTTATGTTGAAGATCACTGTGAAGCCATCTGGAAGGTGATTGAGAAGGGAAGGGTTGGTGAAAGTTACAACATTGGGGGTGATAATCAGCCGGCTAATACAGAAATTGTTCGGACGATTTGTCATATTCTTGATGAATTGCGACCCTCTCCAAATGGAGAGGCTTATGAGCAATTGATCACTTTTGTGAAAGACAGGCCTGGTCATGACCGGCGCTACGCTATGAACACTGACAAAATCCATTCAGAGCTGAACTGGCAACCCAAACATCAGCTCGAGGAGGGGTTACGCAAGACGGTTCAATGGTATCTCGATAATGCAGAATGGTTGGATGCGATTATTAAGGAAAAAGATTACAGCAGCTGGATAGAACTCAATTATCAACGGAGATAAATCAATGAAAGGTATAATTCTGGCCGGCGGTAAGGGCACCCGGCTTTACCCCCTCACCTTGGGCGTCAGCAAACAACTTTTGCCCGTTTATGATAAACCAATGATTTATTACCCTTTGTCAATGCTGATGTTGGCGGGCATCCATGAGATTCTGATGATTACAACGCCTGAAGATGCTGATCAATACAAACGTCTTCTTCAGGATGGCTCCCAATGGGGGCTGGCGTTCTCATATGCGATCCAGGAAACACCACGCGGATTAGCCGACGCCTTTATTGTCGGAGAAAAGTTCATTGAGAATGATCCTGTTGCTCTCATCCTGGGTGACAATTTATTTTATGGACAAGGCCTGCCGAGTGTCCTCAGGCAAGCTGCCAGCCTCAACGAAGGTGCTGTGATCTTTGCTTATCCAGTCCACGACCCGGAAAGATACGGCGTAGTGGAGTTTGATGAAGAAGGCCAGGCGCTCAGCTTGGAGGAGAAGCCTGCCAAGCCGCGCTCCAGTTATGCAGTCCCCGGTATTTATTTCTATGACAATGACGTTGTTGAATTTGCCAAGAACTTAAAACCCTCAAAGCGGGGTGAAATTGAGATCACCGACCTCAATAAAGTCTATATGGCACAGGGCAAACTGAGGGTGGAAGCCTTAGGGCGGGGCGTGGCCTGGCTGGATGCCGGTATGCATCATTCTCTCTTGCAAGCCTCAAATTTTGTTCAGGCTGTGGAGGATCGGCAAGGGCTGATGATCTCCTGTCCGGAAGAGATCGCCTATCGCATGGGATTCATCGGGAAGAACCAACTTAGGGAGTTAGCCAATGTGTTCAATGGGAACCGCTATGGTGAGTATTTATTACGCTTGGCAGAAGAAGAATAACCACGAAGGACACAAAGAAGCACAAAGGCTTAATTATTTTACTTTGCGTCCCTTCGTGATCCTTTGTGGTTAAAACGTAATCAAAAATCATTAACCACGAAGGACACAAAGAACACTAAGGTTTAAAAATAATTCAAATCTCTGTGTCCCTTAGTGCCCTTTGTGGTTAAAACGTAATCAAAAATCATTAACCACGAAGGACACAAAGAACA
>CAZXRL010000101.1:0-631 GCA_964643275.1 uncultured Candidatus Brevefilum sp. | reverse complement strand
CTAAGGTTTAAAAATAATTCAAATCTCTGTGTCCCTTAGTGCCCTTTGTGGTTATACATTTTTCTGTAATTTGATAATATTTGGAGGGAATATGAGCCATGTGAACCAGCTTACACCAACGAAATATCCATCTATACCTCTAAAGACCGAAGGGATTGGAAAGCAATGCCTGGATGCTGCCTTTAAGGTGCACACGGCTTTAGGCCCAGGGTTATTGGAATCAGTTTATGAAATAGCTTTGTCATATGAACTAGCGAAACGAGGACTGACCGTCGAAACCCAAATGAGACTACCCATCTATTATGATGAGGTCCAATTGGATGCTGACCTAAGAGTGGATCTTCTCGTTGAAAAGGGTGTGATCATTGAATTGAAAGCCGTAGAAAAAATGATTCCGCTTTATGAGGCCCAATTGCTGACCTATCTCAAACTATCTGGCATCAGGCTGGGTTATTTGATCAATTTCAATGTCATTCACCTTAAGGATGGCATCAAACGAATGGTCCTATAAAAACTCATTATTCTTTTGCTTTGTGCTCCTTCGTGCGCCTTTGTGGTAATAAAAGCCCTAATCTTATCTTTCCCATCGTGATCCTTGGTGTCCTTTGTGGTTACAATGTATTTAAAAATC
>CAZXRL010000100.1:0-9521 GCA_964643275.1 uncultured Candidatus Brevefilum sp. | reverse complement strand
CTTGCACCTCTGTTTAATTTGTGCTAAAATCACTGTTGAGTTGATAAGCACTTGTTTTCCTTTCATACCTTTTACGTCGAAAAGTGGGTGCCCCCCACTTTTCTGTGTATGATGCAGGAATTAATACGGGAGTAAGCAGAACGATGAAAAGCGAATTTGCACTGGCATTCAATGAGGTCGTGGAAGATCGACAGCTTTCTAAAGAAGTAATTCTGGAAGCGCTCGAATCTGCCATGGTCTCTGCCTATCGCAGGGCTGTTAATGCCTCAAATGCCCAGCTTATTGAGGCAAAGGTCGATATGGACACCGGAGAGGTGGAGATCTTTGCTGAAAAAGAAGTTGTGGAAGATGTCCAGGATGAACGGACCGAGGTGCTTCTAAGCGAAGCCCGAAAAGTTGATCCGGATGCTGAACTGGGTGATATGGTGGTTGTTGAGACCACGCCGGAAGACTTTGGCCGGGTGGCCGCTCAGACCGCACGGCAGGTCATTCAACAGCGGATCCGCGAGGCGGAACGTGAAATCCAGTTCGATTATTTCGAGAAACAAGCCGGCGAGATCGTCAGCGGGATTGTCCAATCTGTGACCGGACGCGGCGCGACAATCGGCCTTGATAAGAAAGCCGAAGGGATGATGCTCCGGAAAGACATGATCCCGAGAGAGCGTCTCCGAGTTCATGACCGGATCAGGTCCCTAATCTATGATGTCAAGGAATCAAGCCGAGGTCCGCAGATCTACCTTTCGCGTGCGCATCGCAAGTTCCTGCGAAGGCTGCTCGAAAATGAGGTGCCGGAGATCTACCATGGCGTTGTTGAGATCCGGTCTATTGCCCGGGAACCCGGTCAGCGCGCGAAAGTGGCCGTTTCAGCCACCCAGCAGGGAATCGATCCTGTAGGCGCCTGTGTGGGCGTACGCGGGGTAAGGATCCAGGCAATTGTCCGAGAGTTGAACGACGAAAAAATTGATGTGATTGAATGGAGCAACGATACCGCCGCTTTTATTTCCAAGGCGATCAGTCCGGCTCGTGTGCTTGGCGTTTACCTTTCTGAAATGGAAGGGGAAGGAAAAACAGCCACAGTGGTAGTGCCTGAAGATCAACTCTCTCTGGCTATTGGCCGGGATGGACAGAACGCTCGTCTGGCTGCAAAGCTGACAGGATGGCGGATTGACATTAAGAGCCTGGTCGAAGCAGCGGGTGATGCCATTGTCAAAGTTCGGGAAGATCCTGAATATGCGGAAATGGCCGAACGCGAAGCCGAGTCGATTGATAAAGTGGCCGTGATGCTGGAGAAGAAGGCGGAAGGACGGCCTCTGCCGCCCGAAGATTACGATTTCATGGGTGGTCTTGTAGACCGGGTCGAGAAACGGGTTGAGAAGAAACGCCGAGAAGAAGATCTGGAAGAAAAGCGGCGTTATGAAGAAGCCCTGGCAACTGTGCCTGAGCTGACCTTTGATATCGATATCCTGGATGTTGACCTCAAGGAACATATTCTCTTTATTATTCAGGAAGCCGGGATCGAAACCCTGGGCGCTCTTGTCCTTCAGATGCGTCTTGATCCCGACAAGATTCTGGCGTTGAATGGGATCGGTCCAAAATCATTCGAGGAAATTGAGGCATTAACTGACGGTCTGCGGGTGACGCCCGAAGAAGCGGCAGCGAAGGTGGCTGCTGAAACGGAAGCTGCCGCAGCGCCTGAGGAACAAGCTGAGATTGAAGACGTTGACGTCGAAGTGCCTGCTGCGGAAGATTTGGACGATGCTGTTGAAGACATTGCCTCTGAAGACATTGCCTCTGAAGACATTGCGGAACCTGTTGTTGAAGCTGAAGAACCCGCGGTTGCTGAAACAGCCAAGCCGGAATCAGCCAAAGCCGATCCAGAGAAAGAAGAGGAAAAAGACGAATTCGACAAACTCTTCTCATACGATGCAAGGAAATATGGCTACTATGCGCCGGAAACACCTAAGTTTGATGATGAAAAAGCGGAAGAGCCTGCTAAACCGGCCAAGAAGAAGAAAACCAAAAAACGTCGTCAGAATCTCGACGATAAGGATGAATGGGAAGAGTGGTCGTGACATCATGAGCAGCGATTAGATGGTCAGGAAACCTAAGCGCCGCAGCAAGCATATTCCCCGGCGGACCTGTGTGGGATGCCGGGAAGTCTTGACAAAGCGCTCCTTGATCAGGGTCGTGAAAGGGCCGGACGGTGTTGCTGTTGATCTCACCGGGAAAGCCCATGGACGTGGGGCCTATCTCCACGATCAACGATCTTGCTGGGAGCGTGGAATCAGAGGCGCGCTTGACCATGCACTGAGAACCGAACTAACGGATCAGGAAATACAGAGTTTGCGCGAATATATGGAAACTCATATTCCCGAAGAAGGGTCGGCCCAGGAGGGGGCAGAAGGAAAATCAGGATGAACTAAGGTCATCTGATCGCTCCTCAGCAGTCTGAATAACAAAAAAGCCCTAGATAGTAATGTTTTTCCAGGGAAGGGGAATTATCTAATGGAGGTGTTGTGTGAGCGAAAACGAAAATAATAAAATCATCCTACCTTACAGTATCAGTGTACGGGATCTGGCAGAGAAGATGGAAGCCAGTCCGATTGATGTCATCAAAGTTCTGATGGCCAATGGCGTGATGGCCAGTATCAACCAGACAGTTGACTTTGATACGGCTGCGGTTGTTGCCAGTGAACTTGGGTTTGAACCCGAACTGGAACAGGTTGAAGAAGAATCGCCTGAGGAAAGGGGAGAAGTACCCCTCTGGCGGCAGGTCATCGAAAAAGAAGACGAAAAGGATTTGATGCCCCGTCCTCCCGTTGTGACCATGCTGGGGCATGTCGATCATGGGAAGACCTCTTTGCTGGACGCGATCCGTCAGACGGATGTCGCCGGCGGCGAAGAGGGTGGGATCACCCAGCATATCGGCGCTTATCAGGTTGAACACGAAGGGCGGAAGATCACCTTTTTGGATACACCTGGTCATGCCGCGTTCACTTCCATGCGGGCACGCGGCGCTCAGGGTGCGGATATTGTTGTGCTGGTGGTTGCAGCGGATGATGGGGTGATGCCGCAGACACGGGAAGCAGCCAACCACGCCAAAGCGGCCCAAGTTCCCATTGTGGTCGCGCTCAACAAGATGGACCTTCCCGCTGCGAACCCTGATCTGGTCAAACGGCAGCTTGCGGAGATCGAACTTGTGCCGGATGAGTGGGACGGCGATACGATAATTGTGCCAGTATCAGCAAAACAAAAGGAAGGGCTTGATGATCTGATGGAAGCGATCCTGCTGGTTGCTGATAATAAGGGCATCAAAGCCAATCCCAACGGCGAGGTACTGGGTACTGTAGTCGAGGCGGAATTGGATAAATCCCGGGGCACACTGGCCACGCTGCTTTTGCAGAATGGCACAATCAAGGTTGGCGACACAGTTCTGGCCAGGAAGGCTCACGGCCGGATAAAAGCGATGTTTGATTACCGCGGGAACCGGATTGATGAGGCCGGCCCATCATCACCGATTGTTGTGATGGGTTTGAACGATGTCCCCCGTGCAGGTGATGTTTTCCGGATTGTTGAATCAGAAAAGTCGGCCCGTGCGATAGTTAACGAGATGATGTCCGAAGTAAAAGCTGGTCCTGCTATCTACCGTGCCACCTTGGAAGACCTCTATGAAAGCCTTCAGGCTGGCGAAGTGCGTGAATTGCGGCTGATTGTCAAAGCCGACGTCCAGGGTTCTTTGGAGCCGATTGTCAATTCGCTGAATGAGCTTGCTGACAAAGTGCCCGATGTCTCGATTGCAATATTGCACCAGGAGACAGGCAATATCAGCGAAAGTGATGTGATGCTCGCTGCTGCTTCCAATGCCATTGTGATCGGGTTCGCAGTTGATGCTGATAATCAAGCGGAACGGCTGGCAGAGACCGAAGGGGTCTCCATCCGGTTGTATACCATCATTTATCGGCTGCTTGAAGATATCGAAAAAGCCATCAAAGGGCTGCTTGAACCTGAAATGGTCGAGCGCCGGATTGGCCGGGCAAAAGTCCTGGCAACCTTCAATGTCTCAAAATTCAACACTGTAGCAGGCTGTCGGGTGATGGAAGGTGAGATTCGGCGGAATGCACATATCCGGGTCCTCCGTGATGAAGATGTTGTTTTTGAGGGCGAAATCGGCTCTCTCAAACGGGAAAAAGATGATGTGCGGGAAGTCCGCGAGGGTTTTGAATGTGGTATCGCACTGAAGAACTTCCATAATTTCAAGGAAGGCGATCTGCTTGAATGTTATATTATCGAAAAGAAACCTGTGTAGGGTACATTCACCAGAAAGGAAGGGATGAATGCCATCAGGAATTAGGCTGAAGAAAATCGAAGACCAGATCCAGCGTGTTATGACGGAGATCCTTGAAACCAAGGTCAATGATCCCCGAGTGGAAGGCGCATATGTGACTGATGTATCGGTTGATCGTGAATTGGATTATGCCAACATTTACATTTCTTCACTTGACGGAAGCGATCGGGCTGAAGAAATCCTTGAGGGGCTGGAAAAAGCATCAGGCTTTATCCGCTATACGCTTGGCCAGGAAGTGAAGCTGCGGGCGATGCCAAAGCTGCGTTTCCGCTGGGACGACACGCCTGAGCGCGCGGATCGGATCGAGACTTTGCTCAATGAGATCAAAGAGGAACGGGAAGCCCTGGATCCAGATCAGACTAACGAAGAAAAAACTGAGGATGTAGATGGTGAAGGACATTGATCTAAAGATTAAGAATCAGATCTCAGAAAGTGATCGGTTTCTAATTGTCTCCCATGTCCGCCCTGATGCGGATGCAGCCGGTTCGCTGCTGGGTTTAGGGCTGGCGCTGCAATCTGCGGGCAAGACGGTTCAAATGGTACTGGAAGACGGCGCAGGTAAGTTTGTGTACTTACCGGGGAGCGATCTGATCCTCCAAAAACCTGACGGTGATTTTGACATGATTATCGTCGTTGATTGCTCTGATCCTGACCGGGTAGGCGAGGTATTAAAAGATTACGGTGCCCCTGATCTGGTGGTTGATCACCATAAGACCAACCTCAATTTTGGCACAATTAATGTAGTCGAACCTGAACAGGTAGCGACGGCCGCAATCCTCTTTGACCATCTCCCGGCCTGGGGATTGGAGATAACACCGAATGTGGCAGCCTGTCTGCTATCCGGCATTGTTGGCGACACCATTGGATTCAGAACGCCCAATGTAAACGCTGATGTGATGCGGAAAGCGGCCGCTTTGATGGACCTCGGCGCTGATCTCCCGGATATTTATCGTTCAGAGCTTGTGCAAAGGCCCTTCCAGGCGATCCGATATTGGGGCGCGGGATTAAGCCGCCTGGCGCGTGAGGGCGGTCTGGTTTGGACAAGCCTGACCCTTGCTGACCGTGAAAAAATAGGGTATGCTGGTGATGATGATGCCGATCTGGTAAATGTGCTGTCATCGGTGCAGGATGCCGAGGTTGCACTCATTTTCATCGAACAACCGCAGAACAAAGTCAAAGTAAGTTGGAGGGCAAGGCCACATTTGGATGTCTCCGAGATCGCATTTAAGTTCGGTGGCGGTGGGCATGCGGCTGCGGCTGGCGCTGATATCGAAGGCAATTTGGATGATATCATACAGCGTGTTATTGAAGAAACACGGAATTTGATTGAGAATCAGAAAACAATAAGAGGAGTCTAACAGAGATACCCCACGGGGAGTAGAGAAAATTATGAGTGAACAAGATTTCGATGTAAAAAATGCAGTCTCGGGGGTGTTGGTTATTGATAAACCTGTTGGAATGACATCACATGATGTGGTTCAGGTTGTCCGAAGAGGTACGGGTATCCGCCGGGCCGGCCATACGGGAACGCTGGACCCGCGTGCCTCGGGTGTTTTGGTGGTGCTTGTGGGCCCTGCTGTACGGCTGAGTGAATATGTCTCCGCCTCAGATAAACGCTATCAGGCCATTATCCGGCTGGGCGAAAGCACTGACACGTATGACGGCGATGGTGAGATTACCCGGCGATCACCGGTCAATATCACGGCTGAACAAATTGAAGAAGCTCTGACCCAATTTGAGGGGACAGTTGAGCAGCTGCCACCGGCATACTCTGCCAAACGGATCAACGGCCAGAAGGCTTATGAGCTGGCCCGTAAAGGTGAAGAAGTCGAACTTGAGACCAAGGAAATTGACGTTTATCACCTGGAATTGCTGGAGTGGGATTCACCGGAAGCGATTGTCGATGTCTATTGCTCTTCCGGCACCTACGTCCGCTCATTAGCCAACGATCTGGGCGAAGTCCTCGGTTGCGGCGGCCACCTGGTTGGATTACGCCGGACAAAAAGCGGTGAATTTGCTCTGAGAGATGCCATCCAGCTTCGAAAATTGCAGGATGCCTTTGAGAATGGCGACTGGTACAAATACCTGATCCCAGCGGCGGAAGCATTAAGTGATTGGCCCTCTCGCGAGCTGACCTTTGATGAAGTGGATTTGATCCGTCATGGTCATCGCATCCAGGTCGAAGAAGCCCCTGAGAATCCTGATCACTGGGTCCGCGCCATCAGCCAGCAGGGAGAGCTTGTTGCTCTGCTCGAATACGTCCCTGAGGATAAGGAATGGCAGCCGCGGAAGGTCTTCTTTACCTGATATCGGGTATCAGATCTGATGCAAACATGAATATGATTAACCCTTTCTTCATTCAATTGCGGAGAGGGTGCTTTAATGATTGAGGAAGTTCAATCCGATGCCTGATGACATTATGAGCAACGTTGAGATCCTTGAATTTACTGAACTAAGTCCTCAGCCTTACAAGAACTCCTGCATTACCATTGGAAATTTCGATGGCGTCCATCGGGGGCATCAGGCCATCATCCAACGCATGGTCCGAGAAGCGGATCTGAGTAAACGGCCCGTGCTAGTGGTCACATTCTTTCCCAGTCCAGCAGATTATTTTAATGGGGAGGAGACCCCGTATTATTTATCATCCCCGCAAGAAAAAGAGGAGCAGCTTCTTCAGTTAGGGGTGGACGCGGTGATTGTTTTTAAATTCAACCGCGGTTTTGCCAATCTCACACCAGAACAATTCCTATTGGGATTAAAAGAGAACCTGGAGCTTGCAACGCTTGTGGTTGGTCATGATTTCGCGTTGGGAAAACACCGAACGGGTACACTTCCGGTTCTTCGAACGATTGGGGACACCCTCTCGTTTGATGTCGAAGTGATCCCGCCTGTGACCGATAACGCTGAGGAAATATCTTCGACCCGGATCCGGCAGGATTTGGATGCGGGTGATGTAAGAAGCGCGGCCCTGCTCTTAGGTCGTCCCTACCGGATCAATGGGGTTGTGTCGCATGGTTCTGACCGGGGTTCCCGGATTGGCCTGCCGACAGCAAATCTTATCCCCTGGCCAAAGAAGAAACTGCCCGCTATCGGGGTTTATGCCACCCTGATGGATCTCAAAGGTGCAACCTATCAGGGGATCACAAATGTGGGATTGAGACCGACATTTGAAACTCAGGAACAGCCTAATATTGAAACGCATCTCCTTGATTTTGATGGTAATATCTATGGGGAGACAGTCTCGCTGTATTTTATCCAGAAGATTCGAGATGAACGGAAATTCTCAGGTGTGGACGAGCTTCTGGCACAGATAAAACGCGATAAAGTTACCGCCTCAAGGATCTTCAATAATGACGAAACCTAGAAGGATTTACCTGCTTAGTCCCAAAGATCTCAGCCCGGAAACTATCGCAGTGACCTTCGCGAAGACCTCCCGCTCTCCTCAGCCCTTTGATGAAATTGCCGAAGAATTAAACGATCTGAAATCAGCCCGTTTCCATGAGAAGTGGGTGGTTGGTTATGGTCACGCGTCTGTGGCAGAACATGCGGTTTTGCATTTGGCGCTTGAAAATGTCTCCCGATTGGCTATTGAAACGATCGAAGGCAATCGGCTGGCATCTTACACTGAGAAATCGACCCGCTATCAGCAATGGGACAAAGATGCATATTACGTCCCCGATGAGATCAAAGGCCATGCTTTGGAACCGGACTATCGGGAAGTCTGTCAGCTTTTATTCTCGACCTATGGGGAGGTCATTCCTCAGGTGGAGCGCTGGCTGCGTGATGAAAACCCACAGGGCGTGGATGAAACGGATTCCGCCTATCAGAGACGGATCAAACCCGCAGCCGTGGACATTTGTAGATTCTTGTTGCCTGCGGCCGCTCTGGCCAATGTGGGTGTAACGATCAACGCCCGTGCGCTGGAATATGCGATTTGTAAAATGCTGAGTTCTCCGCTTGATGAGGTCCAAAAGATTGGAGAACGGATCCGGGAGGTCGGTCAGAAAGAGACTCCCACTCTGATTAAGTATGCGGCCTGTAACACTTATCTCGTTGAAACCCGGGAACGGATGCAGGTCATTGCTGGTGAAATCAAAATTCAGGCACAGGATGAAAGTCTGAAGTTGCACTCGTTCCATCTGGAAGGAGAGAACGAGATCCTGGCGGCCGTACTCTTCCGATTTACACAAACGGCAGATTATCAGAGTTGTCTGGATTTCGTCCGCGGACTGAATAGAGAGGGCCGGGATCATCTGATCCACGAAATGATGGATAACCGGGGCAGGTTTGACCAGCCCCTGCGCGAGTTTGAATACGCCCAGATGACCTTTGAGGCTGTCATGGATCAGGGGGCCTATTTTGAGTTCAAACGCCATAGGATGATGACCCAGACCGTTCAGCCGTTGACTGCGGATCTTGGGTATGCAGTTCCATCAGGCATTGTTGCAGCCGGGTACGAAGCCGAATATCGAACTGCGATGCAACAAGCGGCAGATATCTATCATAAACTTGTCAGATGGAACCCGGATGCGGCAAGTTATGTCATTCCAAATGGTTTCAACAGGCGGGTATTGTTCACAATGAATTTACGGGAGGCTTTCACATTTTGCCGGCTTCGTGCTGCAAAGAATGCCCACTTCTCAATCCGGCACCTTGCGTTTCGGGTGGCAGAGTCGATCCGTTCCATTTACCCATCTTTGTATGCCTTCATGGACCTTCCACAGGGTGAGAGTTGGGAAGAGATCGAAAAAGAAAATTTTTCTTCATTATCAGCAAAATAAGAATATTCCCGCTCATACGCCCTTCTGGTATGATTGGATTCAATCAAGATGTGGATTATCAAAATAATAAGTTCGGAGATTGAATGATATTTCTGTTGATCCTCGCTTTTCTGGTCATTTGGATCGTTGTTGGCAATAATGAACGGGAGCCAAACTGGCGGATGGCACTGGTTCAAACCGCGATCATCTGGGCGGGTTATCTGATTGTGGGAACGGAAATCCTGGGTTGGTTCGGCGCGATCCATAAAGTCCCCCTTTCTGTGATGTGGAGCCTGCCAATTCTCGGCGGCATTCTGTGGGGCTGGTTGTGGCTCAGGGCAAAGAAAATTCTGCGGCTGCCCGTCGTTTATCATCGGGATACCTGGGTTGGCACAATTCTGGATCTGTTCGTGATC
>CAZXRL010000099.1:0-9739 GCA_964643275.1 uncultured Candidatus Brevefilum sp. | reverse complement strand
GAAATAAATCCAAGGACACTTGACACCCATCAGGGGGTGTAACATTTCAACCTCATCTCTGGTAAAATTACCAAAGTTATTTTGGCTACCGAGGACAACCCCTCTCTCTTCAACGCCAACAACACAACTTAAAGGGGCTAGTTCCGCTGCCGGAATCGCGGTCACACGCCGAAAATGAGACCGTTGAACATCACAAAGACCGTAAGTCAGGTCAGAAAGATATTGTTTGAGGTTTGATGCGATGCCAGTCCCAGTGAAAGCTGGTACGGTACTTCGAAAGCGGTACCAGGTTGACAAGATCATCGGCCATGGTGGAATGGGATGTATCTACCTGGCAGAAGACCTTCGCCTGGAAGGACGCCTCTGTGCGGTTAAAGAGGTGGGCTATGACCGCGCCATGCCGAAGGACATGGTCAAAGAATCCCGGGACCAGTTCCAGCGTGAAGCCACTGTTCTGGCCCGGTTAGACCATCCCAACCTCCCCAAAGTATCCGACTTTTTCTCGATCTCAGACCGGGATTATCTCGTGATGGACTATGTTCCCGGCAAGGACCTGCGCCAGTTGATGATGGAAGCGCGTCAAAAAAACACCTTTCTCCCTGAGGAAGAGGTTCTGGATTGGGCCAGCCAGCTTGCCGATGCCCTTAAATATCTCCATACGCAAGATCCATCCATCCTGCATCGAGACATCAAGCCCAGCAACCTCAAGCTTACCCCCAACGGGCTGGTGAAACTTGTCGATTTCGGTCTTGTAAAAATGCTGGCGCCGGGAGAGGTGACCATCACAATCCTGCAAGGCCAGGGAACCGCGCTGTATACCCCACTGGAACAATACGGCGGCGATTCGGGCCATACGGATGCCCGCAGTGACATTTATGCCTTTGGCGGCACCCTCTATCACCTCCTGACCAATGAACCTCCGGTCAACGTGCGCGACCGCTTCCTGAACCCGGGAAACCTCACACCCATCCGTCAGATCAATCCGGACATCAGCGTTCGGACAGAAAGAGCCGTACATTGGGCGCTTCAACTGCACCCCGAAGACCGTCCTGAAGATATCGACACTTTTATCAAAGCGCTCTTCATTGAGGACGCCCCAATTACCAGGCCTTTTCGCGGCAGCCGGGTCCCCCCTAAAGTCATCCAGACCCCGGAACGGGTGTTGATTTTTGTGGCCGGCAGCCTGACGGTGATCAGCCTCTTGCTCACACTATTGCGCAATTTCTAGGATTTGTCAGATTCTTTTAACGACTCCCCAAATGGGATAAACAGGGGGATTGATGGACGTTAGTTCCGTCTGGGGTATCGGCCTTCCGTCCGCATCCACCAGACCAGCGCACAGATCCACCCCAGCAATAACCCCACAACCACAATCTCCACCACAAAGGCGGTCCCGGATTGTTGCATCCAATGACGTGTCCCTGACAAGCCGAAGTGCAAATACGAATAGGATAAAAGGCTTCCTATCACAGAACACAGGGAAGAACGCAGGCCCCACCTGGTTGAGCCCCACCATAACCGCCCAACAAAATAAGTGAGGACTCCCCCTAACCCCATCACCATCACACCCAGCGCCCAATCACCCAGCGTTGGGAAATCACTGTGGTGTGTAACGGAATCTTCATTGTCTTCCGCTGATTCGGTGGGAATTTCGGTAGGTGTCTCGGTCGGTGTGGCGGTCACCTCAGGCGTCGGTGAGACCACAAACACTGCGGCCTCGCCATTGGGGTTGATTTCGATATTCAAAGTCTCCGACTGGGCAGCCGGCTCACTGATTGCTGTGATTTCCATTCTTCCCCCTGATTCAATCCGGTAATCATATTCAGCAACCCCGCCATTGGTCACCGCCTCAAATTGCTGGGTGATATTGGGCTCGCCCAAAATCCTGAAGGTGAACCTGACAACCGTCCCATTGGGGACAATATTTCCGTTATGATCCTGAATTCTTCCCGTCCGAATTGTTAGGGTATCCCCAATATCGAAACTTGGGGTTAGGCTCGGTTCAGGGGTTTGCGTGACCTCAGGCGTCTCCACTTCCTCTTCCTCCGGAGACACGGATTCAGAAACAACCAGTGCTAATGTGATCACCTGATTTGGGTCAGGCGCTGTCATTGCAATGAGGTCATAGCCCACAGCGCTCAGGGAAATTGGCAGCGCGCCGGATGGCGTGATCTCCTGCATCAGGACCCGGGCTGCGACATCCACAAAAGCCGGGCCTTTACTGTACAGCGCATAATAGGCTGTCAATATCGATATGGTTGTCGCGTCCAGATAAACCGGCGAGTCCATGGCAAATACAATGACCCGTTTCCCGGATAATAAATCCGGGCGTTCTTCCAGGATTCGGTGGAGGGCGTTTGATGACGGGACTTTTTCTGTTACATCCAGCATATTGAAAACAACCCAATCAGCGCCACTCAATGCTGAGAACAGAGCTTCATTGGTGTCGTCATCAACCTGATCCATCGCATTCACAAGCTGGTTGAAGGTAAAGGAGGCCAGATTATAAGGACGGATCTGACCACTGGCCTGTGGGCCATAGAGACTCACCATGGAATCTGCAAAAGAACCAACATCCAGCACACTCAATGCCGGACATCTTTCACACTGGTAATCACGCCTCACATCAGAAAAGATCACAATTTCCTCATACCATAAGGGAGGCACGGGCAAAAGAGCGTCCAGCTCCTGGATGCTGGGACTGATCAGGGTTACAGCGTCCTGAGCGATATCGAAGGTGACATTCTGAGAATCTTCGAGAGCGGGCTGAGTATCCAGACCTTGAAGGACATTCTCAATTTCAAATTCCTCATAAAGACCCAGCTTTGAATTCAGAATCCTGAGCACTGAGGAATCCACCCGTTGTGCAAAAGCTGAATCTTCCTGATACTTTTGGATAAAAAAGTCAAGGATTGAGAGCAGCGTGGTGTACGAATCCTGATCACCGGTTGTGATGAGATTATCCATGAACAAAATATCATTCCCGGCTAAAAAAGCGTTCCGGACAATTTGTTTCCCGTCAAAAATCTCATTGGTCGTGTCAAAGAACCGCCGCACAGCACTGCTGCCAAGATCACCGCTGATCACCAGCCCGCCATCTGAGCGCCAACTCGTAAGCGGCGACAGATCCATGATCTGTTGGAGAGCGTTTGCATCAAAGCTGATCGGTTTGGTGGTCGCCCTGATGTTTCCCTGAAAACCCTGATAACGAATATGAGAAACCATGAGAGCATCCACCTGTTCAGTTGCCTCAAGTTCTGAGTGGGTTACTGAGAAATAGGGCGCCAATTCGATTTGCTTGAGTTGTTCAAGTGATTTTCGGACTGTAGCGACCTCTTCATCTGGAGGACGGTCTGAATTGCCCGTGCCCGGGAAATTACGTGCGACCACAAGCATTCCCCCCTCGCTACCTGAATGCAAACCGTTAATAAATGCTTTACCCATTTCGCCAACCCAAAAGGGATCTCCACCGTAGGTGTTGACACCCAGATATTTAGCGGCGTCTCCGCTGGTTTGTTCAAGCACATCCAGATTGGGGCCGACATAGAGGTTGAAACCAAGTGAAGCCAAATCCCGGCCCAAGATCTGCCCGGTTTCCTGGGCTAATTCCAAATCCCAGGTCGCGCCTAAGGCCATTTGAGAAGGCATCACCGTCAGTTCGTGCAGAATCTGGTCTCCCGGAGATCCATTCCCGATTTGAGGAATACCCACAAACAAAGGGACATAAGCCGGTCTGGTTAAGGTCCCCACGTCATCCATAAACATCGCTTCTTGCGAGGTCTCCCATTCAAGCTGCTGCAGAGATGTGATCAAAGCTTGTGTTTGTGAAAGCGTATCCTCCGAAGAGAAGTTATTATTCTCTGCAAGAAGTACCACACCCCCAATATGATATTCTGAGATTAAGGTATAGATGGGAGAGTCTTCTTCCATTGACATGCCGTCAAACGTCACCAGAAAAAGCTGCCCGATCTTTTCGCGAGGCGTCATTTCCTGCAGTATTGCCTCAGTTCTCGTAAAATTATCGGCATGGACCGGCGCGCTGCCAAAACTGGCTAATAAGAGCACCAGAATGGCCAGAATCCGCCAGATGAACGCTTTGATCTTCACAGGGATTACTCCAGCGACTCCATTGCCAGCCGGGGATCATTCGTGATGATCCCGTCCACACCTGAATCAGTCAGCCGCCGGATCTCATCCGGGTCATCCACGGTCCAAACATTGATCTGCTGGTTTTTTACCTTAGCCGCAGCGATCAGGTCTGCATCCGCATCCGCATAATAAGGGTGGATGGCGGTGTAACGGAACAGGCGGTAAAGCCAGCTTTTTGCCTTGCCTGGCAGCGTGAGCAATCCGATCACAGCTTCCGGGACCTGGCGTCTAAACCGTGAGAAATTGAAAGGATTAAAAGAAGAAATCAGGACGGAGTCAACCAGGTCATACCGGGCGACCGCCCGGGCGACCTCAATGGGAAGCCGATCAAAGGGAGAGGCGTAATTTTTCAGTTCAATGTTGATGAGAAATTTTCCACCAAAATGATCAAAGACCTCAGTCAGCGTTGGGATCTTCTCTCCATTCCCTGCATCCAGCTTTTTCAGTTCATCGAGGGTGAGGTCCCTGACCTTCCCGGTTCCATTGGTTGTCCTGTCAACCGTGGCATCGTGGATCACAACAAGCTGATCGTCTTTCGACAGCATGACATCCAATTCAATCCCGTCTGCGCCCTGTTCAAGGGCTAATTGAAATGCGGCGATTGTGTTTTCAGGTGCATGCGCGCTCGCGCCCCGATGCGCGATGATTTTCGGCTCCATAGTTTCTCTTCTCCTGAATTTCCAGTAATTATAGCACGGGGGTTGCAGAGTGTAACCCTGGAAAGATAATCACCATAGTTTACCTTGGCCTTGACAGAAATATCAGAAAAAACCTCCGTCATGCGAACGGGGTAAACTATAATTGTTTCCATCCTTTAACCATCCCACCCGAGGAGAAATATGCCGAAAACCATCGCTTTTCCTGCTGAAGCGCTTATCGATTATGTCGTTCGATTCTTCACTGCATTGGATGTCCCGGAAATTGATGCCAGGATTGCAGCGGATGTCCTGGTTTCGGCGGACCTGCGTGGGATCAGCTCCCACGGCGTGATCCGTCTTCACAGTTATTACGGCGACCGGCTGCGAAAAGGAGGAATCAATCCGACCTCACCGCTCAAGACTCTCAGGGAAAGTCCCGCCACGCTGGCCCTGGATGGCGGAAACGGCCTGGGACAGGTCATCGCCTACCGGGCCATGTCCCGCTGCATTGAGATAGCGGAACAAGCGGGCCTGGCAGTTACGACTGTCCGCAACAGCAACCATTTCGGGATCGCGGGCTATTACGCCATGATGGCACTGCCGGAGGATATGATCGGGATCAGCTTGACCAACAGCCAGCCACTGGTTGCGCCTACCTTTGGCCTGCATCGAATCCTGGGAACCAACCCGATAGCGGTGGCTGTGCCAGCTGAAGAAGAAAGACCTTATGTTCTGGATATGGCGACCAGCATCGTACCAATCGGCAAGGTCGCAGTCCACGAAAAAGCAGGCCAGAAGATTCCCATTGGCTGGGGAATCACTGCCAAAGGAGAACTCGCTCAGGATCCTATTGACGTCTTGAACGGCGGTGCGCTGCTTCCCCTGGGCGGTCCGGCGGAACTGCGCGGTTATAAAGGCTATGGGCTGTCCCTGCTTGTAGACCTGCTCTCCGGTGTGTTGTCAGGAGCTGCGTTCGGTGGGGATGTCGGGCAGGTGTCTGAGGCGCGGAATGCCGATGTCGGTCATTTCTTCGCTGCCATCAAAATTGAAAACTTTCGTCCGGTTGATTTCTTCAAAGCGGACATGGACACCTACATCCGATCCTTGAAATCACAGCCTAAATTGCCCGGTCAGGACCGGATATACATCCACGGGGAAAAAGAATTCGATCTGATGGAAAAATATCAGAAAGAGGGCGTGCCGCTCATGGTGGAGATTGTTGAATCACTTAAGGAGGCCGGCGCGTCAGCAGGCATACCGTTTGACCTGAGACCTATTGAATAATTTAGTTTGAGGAAGAAGAATGTCAACCGGGAGGAAACCATGGTTTTTTCTCCCGGTTTTTAGTTTTAATTCGAATATGGGGTAAGGGTCCGCCTTGCAAAACCTTAAAATCTACTGGACTCGACTGATTCTGCTTGTACTTTAGAACAATCGTGCTATAATGGTTTTACTTTATAGAATATTCGTTCTATTGTCGAGAGCAGGTATCAAAATGCAACGTATCATTGTCATCCCAGCAGTTTTTATCGGTTGTCTGATCGTGATCTGGGTCGGTACCATGGCGGCGTCCAATATACCGCCACAGGGTCTTCTTGCCCCCACCCAGACGGCCTTTGCTGAAGAGAGCCAGGCAGCAGAACCCCACGTTGAGCCAGATTCAAAAGCGCTCGCCAGCGAAACCCAATCCTGCACCTTGCCCGCCAGCTACCCGGACAAAATTCAACAATGGTGCAGCCCGATTGAGTCAGCTGCCGCGGAAACCGGTTTGCCGCCGAGTCTCATCGCTGCCGTCATCCTGCAGGAAAGCGGTGGCGATCCGAGCGCGATTTCCCACAGCGGCGCAGTCGGACTCATGCAGGTGATGCCCCGGGACGGAAAAGCTGCGGATTTCATGTGCATCAACGGCCCCTGCTTTGCTTCCCGCCCATCCACCGAAGAACTCCTGGAGCCCGCCTTCAATGTGCGCTATGGCAGCCAGTATCTCTCAGAACTTTCACTCAAACATGGCTCCTACCGGGAAGCGCTCTTTAAATATGGCCCACTTGATATGGGTTACCGGTATGCAGATCTGGTCCTGAATATCTGGGAACAATATCAATAAGCACTTTTTCTCCTTCAACCCCTCTTTTTAAGATTCACCCCGGTGATTGCAGCACCGGGGTGGTCTCATTAATTATCCTAAATAAGAAAGCTCAGGACACTCTAAAATCGTAAATCCCGTCCCGATATTCCCAGATCGCACCGCAGCCTCCACAGGTCAGGTCATGCCCCATCCCAACCAGGGCTTCTCCACAGGCTGGACATTGAAAGAAGGTTTCACCTAACATGGCTGAGCCTTCTTTTACAACTCTTGCGCGGGTGAAGACGCTTGGGCTGACCTGGACAATCGCTCCCGTCCATTGCAGCAGCGCATCAAACCCGGCCAGGATTCGGGTCGGGAGTTTACGCTTCAGGATCCCCATCCTGAAATGGGACACGGTTCGCTGTTTCTCAATTTTAAAACCAACTTCCCTTAGATAGCGGCGAATGGATTTGGGATGGAAATCAAAATTCAATTTGGCAAACTCAACGGGTTTGGGTGAATATGGACTCCATTCCTGCTTCCTCAGGAGATAACGCAGCATGGCTTTCAGGTTACGTTTATTCGCAAATTCAAGGATGAAGACGGCCTCCGGAGCCATCACCCGCTGCACCTGGGCCAGGGCTTTCACCGGCTCCGACATGTGATGCAATGTACGGATCATCGTCCCGGTGTCGAACAACCGGTCGACAAAGGGTAACCGGTAGACATCCGCTGCGACAAAAATATATCTTTCAGCATCTCCCAATCGATCACGGGCCTGTTCAAGCTGGGTGCGGGAATAATCAAGCAGGACAACCCGCTTGAAGTTCTGATAACGGGGTGTATTCCGGCCTGCGCCCGCGCCAAGCTCCAGCAGCAGATCACCGCCGGATGGAAGCAGATGTCTGAGAGCAATCGCCTCAGCAGCATCCTCATAGGCGCGCCCGCCCTGCTCCCAGAAGCTTTGCTGGTAATCGGATCCTTCATAATTGCAAACAGGGGGTGTTCGGTCGCTCATGGATGGGTTTATATCACGAAACAGACGGGATGGCAAATGTTGAGAGGGACAAAAAGGCCCGGGCAGGATTACCGGCGGCACCCGGAGAAACCTCCTTACCGCTGCTTCCTCTCGGACCTGACGGGGTTCAAAGGGCTCCGCCGCGCCGGTCCCACCCGGACACGGTTAAGCATACTTCAGGGGAATGCGCCTGTCAATAAACCCTGTCCTGCCAACTGGAAAAAAAACGCCCTTCGATGTATACTTTTAACCGATCATTAAGATAACCAAAAGGCAATAGGAGAGGCGAGCGTCCGATGAAGGTAAATGTCAAACAGCAACAACTAGCTCATTGCGTTAGTATGGTTTCGAGGGCGGTCTCACCCCGGAGCACCCTGCCCGTACTCTCGAACATTCTGGTTAAGACAGATAATGGCCGGCTGAGGCTCTCAGCGACCAATCTTGAACTGGGGATCACCTGCTGGATCGGCGCTAAGATTGAAGGCGAAGGCGCAATCACTGTGCCTGCCCGGACCTTCACGGATCTGGTGAGTAACCTGCCCAGCGACCAGGTGGCTCTGACTCTGGATAACAGCACCCAGACATTGAACGTCCGCTGCGGCACATCGGAAACCAATATCAAGGGGATAGATGCTGAAGAATTCCCCCCGATCCCCGAACCTGATCTTGACGAAGGCGTCCCGCTGAACGTCACGAACTTCAAGGAAATGGTGCAGCAGGTGGCTTTTGCCGCCTCCACCGACGAAGCCCGCCCGGTGCTCACCGGTGTCCTGCTCAAACTTGATGGCGATCATATCAGCATGGCAGCAACAGATGGCTTCCGGATTTCGATCCGGGAGGACGTTATCCCCAATGCCGTCTCCCAACCCGTAGAAGCGATCATCCCTGCCCGTGCGCTGGTGGAACTCGCAAGGATCATCGGTAGCAGCAATGACGCCCTGATCATGACCTTCCCGCCTGACCGGGGCCAGGTGATCTTCCACCTTGACGATCTGGAACTAGCCTCCCAGCTCATTGAGGGCAGCTTCCCCGACTATCGGGCCATCGTTCCCCAGAGTTTCAAAACGCATACCCTGCTTTCCACTGCTGGTTTGCTCAAGGCCTGCAAACAGGCTGAGATCATTGCTCGTGAGGGTACCAATGTCGCACGGTTGAACATCATTCCAGAGACGGATGAAGCCAGCCCCGGCACACTGGAGATATCTGCACAATCAGAGCAAACAGGCACCTCGGAAGTCCTGGTGGATGCCTCAGTGGACGGCGTACCATTACTGGTCGCTTTCAACGTCCGCTTTCTGCGAGAAGTCCTTGAAGTGATCAAATCTGACAATGTCTGGCTGGAAACCAACGCCGCCAACACACCCGGACTGATCCATCCGCAAGGTGACGATCATTTCAAACACATCATCATGCCCATGCACATTGGCTGATCGATAAATAAAACAAATTACAGGGCGCTTGCCGGGCAAGCGCCTTTTTTTTATCTCTTTTTCCCATTCAGACAATTATCAATTAGAATTAATTCATCCACCAGAACGAGAAGGCAGCTTATCATGACCCTTCCTCCCAGTGCAACCGACCGGCTCCTGAGCATCTATCTGGTTTTATCGCAGTATCCGGTGCTTTCCACCCGCATCCGCGATCTGATGCGGCGGGAGTTGTTCAACCGCGGCTTTCTCGATTCAAAGGAATTTGAACAGGAAGTGATCCGCAAAGCGATCCAATCTCAGGAACGCGAGGGACTCCAACGCCCTCAAATTGAGGAAACTGCCGAGGTGTGGGAACGCAGGAAAACATTCGTGCGAGACCAGCTGGCGGATTTTTATTTCAGCCACCACCTAAGTTTTGAACTGATCGAGGAACTGATCG
>CAZXRL010000098.1:7193-9760 GCA_964643275.1 uncultured Candidatus Brevefilum sp. | reverse complement strand
GGCTTTGTCGACACATTAATATAATTAATATCATACTTGACAATACTTAAAATTATGATATCATAGCTTTAAATAAATTCAGGTATCGTATGATATTATTTAATATGAAAGGAAGTACTGGATGACTCATACCATCAATCTGACGACCAAAACTCCAGTTATTCATGTCAAGGCGTATGGCGGGATTAAAATCTGCGGGGCTGACCAGCCTGAGGTGCAATGCAGGATAGACGCGCCGCAGCTTGCAACGATGGTTGAAGAGAATGGACATGTCTATATCACAGCCAACGCTTCCTGCGATCTGTCTGTCCCAGTCTCCTCATCGATCGAACTTGAAAAGGGGATGGGGTCCGTCAGCATAAACAATGTCACTGGCCAGATCAACATTGAAAAGGTTTTAGGAAATCTTGTTTTGTCTGATGTCGGGCCAACTGGAATCGAAAAAGTAGGTGGGAACTTCTCCATTCGGAATGTAGATGGCGATGTCAGCATTGAAAAAGTGGGTGCGACGGTCGTTGTTGAGAATGTGGGTTCTTTCCATTGTGAAAAAGCCGGTGGAAGTTGTTACGTCAAAGACGTCCGGGGAGATTTCCAGCTCCTGAAAATTGGCGGAAAATTCCTGGGCCAGCGAATCTCTGGAAAAACGCAGGTTGAAAAAGTAGGAGGTTCTTTTAACGCCGGGTATCTCAATCTTACCGATGATCTCAAGGCGGGTGGGTCAATCCATTTGAGCGGCTTTGAATTCGATGATCAGATCAATATGAAAGCAGGCGGGTCGATTGATCTTGAGCTTGGTGATGAATTGAAGGATGGGGTATTTGATTTAAAATCAGGCGCGTTTGAAATCCGGATCAAACTCGGTGATGACGACCTGAAGATTCACGATGGTATTTACACCTACAACCTTGGCGAGGGCGGCCCCAATTTGAGCGGAGCTGCCGGCGGTGCAATCTCACTTCGCCACATCAGCGAACCGGAGGTTGATCTGGTTGGGGATCTCTCCAAACATTTCACGCATGAAGAATCGGTCTTCAGTGAATTGATCCAGGAACAGGTCGAATCCGCCACCCGTTTGGCAGAGGCGAAGATCAGGGCGGCGGAATTGCGACTGGAACAAATCCGGGATCAGGTTGATAAACATCGCGGCTTCAATATTGACATTGACCCTGATATTCATATACCGACATCCCCTCAGAGTCCTCCCGTGCCGCCAGTGAACAGGCCGGTCGGTAAAAAAGGCGCGTCTGATGAAGAGCGGTTGATGATTCTCAAAATGCTCGAGGATAAATTGATAACAGTTGATGAAGCAGAAACTCTATTTAAAGCATTGGACGATTGAGGTGCGGGATGGTTGATAAAGCTGAACGCAAGATTCTGGATATGGTTGAGCAGGGTCAGATCTCCGCAGATGAGGGCTTGCGCCTGATCAACGCCATGCAGAGCCGGCAGGAGCTTTCGGAAGACGGGATCGAATCGTTTGAGGTTGATGACACACTTCCCGAAGAAGAAGATCTCCTTTCACCAAAAAGGCCGCAGATTTCAGAAGCCGAAAAAGCCCGGTTGGCAAGATTGAAACGCTGGTGGGTTTTGCCTTTCGGCATCGGATTGCTGATCACGACCCTTGGCGCAATCTGGATGTATACGGGATACCTCGCCAATGGGTTTGGCATTGGATTCTGGCTGGCCTGGATTCCGTTTCTGTTGGGGATTTTTGTTCTCGCTATCAGTTTTCAATCCAGTCACAGTCTATGGCTTCATGTACGGGTCAATGAGAAAAGCGGAGCCAGGAACCAGAGGATTTCAATCAGCATGCCCTTGCCCATTCGGTTAACCCGCTGGTTTTTATCTTCTCATGGTAAAAGGATCCCCGGATTACGAGACCAGCCTCTGGATGAATATATATCTATCCTGGAGAATTTGTCTCCTGATGAACCTTTCTATGTGCATGTCAGGGACCAGGATGGCGTTGACAGTGATGAAGTGGAGGTTTTTATCGGCTGATAGCTGAACTTCATTGAATTTACACACCGGCTGATCATTTGCCGGTGTTTTTTATTTTCAGAGAGGATTACTGGTTGTTGTAATAATTATAGGTCGCCTGGCTGAGCTGGCTGTAGAGTTCGTTCACGGGGTCAAAGACGGCCTGAACAGGGTGATGGAGGAAAATTGAGAGGACATAATCCCCCCCGGGCGTGTAAACGATGGCGACATCGCCAAAGGTGTGCATCACGCCGTCATTTTCTATTGCCCAACCGTGTTTATGTGCGACTTTTGTGCCTGAGGGGACGCCGGCCTGAATGAGAACGGCGATCCGGTTCTCGGCCAGGAAGTCGATCATCATCTGACATTCCTGCCGGGTGATCTCGCCATTAAAAGCCGCAATCAGCGCACCTCCGCCGAGTTCGGCGCATTGGTAAATATCCTCCACCAACATGCCCATATCCGCCGGGGTAGTCTCGTTGTATTGATCCGGATTGGTATTGATGTCATCGCGTGAATTGGCAGGCGTTGTAAAACGTTGTAACAAGGGCGCGCCAAGGTAAAAATGTCCGGCCCAAAAGGAATTC
>CAZXRL010000098.1:0-7093 GCA_964643275.1 uncultured Candidatus Brevefilum sp. | reverse complement strand
CGGCTGGTATTCAGGTCTTTCATGTAAAGTTCCACAATGCCGTCAAAGCCCGACACATCGATAATCTGTTTTAGCATGATTTCCAGATCGTTCAGGGAAGGGCGGGTAATTGCTGCCTGATCCAACGGCAGTGTGATCGAACGGTTTGTGGGCGAGCTAAGTGCGTCAATGACCAGCAATGTTGCCCGGTTAAGATCCAGTTGCGTGCCGGGTTCACCGGATTCAAATTGGGTTGTGCCAGGTATGGGCTTTGGTGGTGTTGCGGGAGTGTCGTACCTGACGGCAACTTCATTACTGAGAAATTCCCGGATGCGGTCTTCGTCATAGCTGACATTGAGAGGGATATTAATGATCTCAATATTACGATCCCAAAGGAAATTCCAAAACCCTGACCAGAAAGGCTCTGTGACCCGTTGGTTATCGGCGACGGCGAGCATTTTATCCACCTGCGGCTCGAATCCCAAAACGGCTGGCCTGACATGGATCCGGTTACCGCCATAAGTGACCTCTATTGGAGAGCGATAGACTGTATAGATGCGTTCCGCTGCCTGCGTGTAGGTTAACCCGCCAATTGGGACCTGTCCGACCTGGAGTCCCATAGGGAAATTATTACGAATGCGGCTGTAACTGATGAGTTGGATTGTTGCCAAAAGAACCGTGATCATAATCAGGACAATGGCAAGCCAACGAAAGATTGGGAATTGGCGTCTATGCATGGTAAATATCAATTATACTTAAGAACGATCTGCGTTATCATGCCATTAAAAAGAGCTCTTGTCAACGACCCTTCTAAATGAAATTATTGAATTAGAATCAAATGGATTGTTTGACAGCGCCTCGGGTAAGGGATATACTTTCAGGTCGAATTTCAAGAAAACATGTTGGAGGTTTCAATTGAAAACTGCATTGATTACTGGCATCACCGGGCAGGATGGTTCCTATCTGGCTGAAATGCTTTTACATAAAGGCTACGAAGTCCATGGATTAATCCGCCGCGCCAGCACCTTCAATACACGCCGGATTGATCATATTTACCGGGACCCGCACGGGAACGGCGGGACAGTCAAGCTTTATTTGCATTATGGGGATGTAACTGCAGCGGACAGCCTTTTTGATGTGATCTACAATGTCAAACCTGACGAGGTCTATCACCTCGCCGCCCAGAGCCATGTGCGGGTAAGCTTTGACATGCCGGAATATACCGGGGACGTCACCGCATTGGGGACCACCCGTATCCTGGAGGCCATTCGGAAAGCCGGGATGACCTCCCGCTTTTATCAGGCTTCTTCCAGCGAGCTTTATGGCGCTTCGAAACCTCCCCAAAACGAGACAACACCCTTCCAGCCCCGCAGCCCTTATGCAGCAGCCAAGCTTTATGCCTACTGGATGGCGCATAATTACCGTGAGGGGTATGGGATGTACGCAGTCAATGGGATCCTGTTCAATCACGAGTCGCCTCGCCGGGGCGAGACCTTCGTTACTCGCAAGATCACAATGGCACTGGCGAATATTATGGCCGGCAACCAGAAAAACCTGTACCTTGGCAACCTTAAATCGCGGCGTGATTGGGGTTATGCACCGGAATATGTGGAAATGATGCATCTGATGCTTCAGCAGGATAAACCAGAAGATTATGTTGTGGGTACCGGGGAAGCGCACACCATCGAGGAATTCCTCGATGAATCGTTTGGTTACGTGGACCTGGACTGGCACGATTACGTGCGGATTGACCCCCGGTATTATCGCCCGACCGAAGTGGACTACCTTGAAGCCGATACGAGCAAAGCGAAAAATGACCTCAACTGGGAGCCAAAGATCAAGTTTCAGGAGCTGGTGCGCATCATGGTTGATGCCGACCTCGAACTGCTCGGGCTGGAAGCACCAGGCAAGGGTCGGAAAATCATCGAAGAGAAGTTCTCTGGCTGGCACCGTTGGGAGGACCAGGTTGTATCAATGGGGCGATAATCCTCAATTTTGCGGGTTGATATTAGACAAAGATTTGTTATAATTGTCTTAAGTACGACATCTGCGGATGAGTAATCCAATGACGACTGACAGAGAAGGAACGCCTCAGGCTGAAAGCGTCCTCAGAACCGGTATTGGATGAAGTCCCCGCAGCGAACTGCTGAAGAAAGCCCTTCGGTGAGTAGAACAGCACGGGAGCACCCGTTATCGTGCAGCCGGATGATGGTCCGGGCTGAGTGCGCTGCCAGCGCAGCGAAATGAGGTGGTACCGCGGAAGCAAGCCTTTCGTCCTCAGTGACGAGAGGTTTTTAATTTAATGGAGGTCGAACCAAGATGGCGAAAGAACTGGCTAAAACATACGATTTTAATGAAACTGAAGCAAGGTTGTACCAGTGGTGGTCGGATCGGGATTATTTCAAGCCCTGGAACGATCCCAACGACCCTGGTTTTGATCCCACCGTCAAACCTTTTGTGGTGTCGATCCCGCCCGCAAACGTCACGGGCAGCCTCCACCTGGGGCATGCCATGTTTGTTTCCCTGGAAGATTTATTGGTCCGCTATCATCGCATGAAGGGTGAACCCACACTGTGGGTGCCGGGGGTGGATCATGCCGGCATTGCAACTCAATTGCAGGTGGAAAAGATGCTGCGAGAACGGGGACAGAACCGTCAGGAACTGGGCCGTGAGAAATTCCTGGATGAGGTCTGGGCCTGGAAGGAAAAGTTCGGCGGCATTATCACCCAGCAGATCCGAAGATTAGGGGCTTCCTGTGATTGGAGCCGGGAGCGGTTCACCCTCGATGATGGTCTTTCAAAAGCAGTGCGGGAGGCTTTTGTCTCGCTCTATGAGAATGGGAAGATCTACCGCGGCCTGCGGATGATCAATTGGTCGCCAGGTCTGCAAACCGCGGTTTCCGACCTGGAAGTGGAATACTCGCAGGAACCAGGCAAACTTTATTATTTCAGGTATCAGATTGCTGGGAGTGATGCCTTTATCCCAGTGGCGACAACCCGGCCGGAGACGATCCTCGGCGATTCAGCCGTTGCGGTTCACCCTGATGATGAACGCTTTGCTGACCTGGTCGGGAAGATGGCCGTCGTGCCGATACTGAACCGGGAAATCCCCGTGATCGCTGATGATTATGTGGACCGGGAATTCGGCACCGGTGCGCTCAAGATCACACCCGCCCACGATCCGAACGACTATGAGATTGGGATGCGGCATGAGCTTGAGTTCATCAACGTGATGAATAGAGATGCAACGATCAATGGAAACGGCGGACCTTATGAAGGGCTGGACCGGTTTGAATGTCGCGAGAAACTTTGGATGGATATGGAAGAAGTTGGATTGACGATCCGGGTGGAGCCGTACATGATGAATGTGCCCCGATCACAGCGGGGTGGCGAGCTGGTTGAACCCATGGTGTCAACCCAATGGTTTGTGGACGTTCAGGATATGGCAGAAGAAGCATTGAAAGCGGTGAAGGATGGCCGGATTGAGATCATCCCCGAACGGTTCAAGAAGGTCTATTATAACTGGATGGAAAACATCAGGGATTGGTGCATCAGCCGCCAGCTCTGGTGGGGACACCGGATCCCGGTCTGGTATTGCGCTGATTGCGATGCGATGACCGTAGCAAGGGAAGATCCGGAGGTCTGCGAAACCTGCGGGAGTCCGAATTTACAACAGGATCCCGATGTGCTCGATACCTGGTTCTCCTCGGCGTTGTGGCCTTTCTCGACTCTGGGATGGCCGGATGAGACGCCTGACCTGGCGTACTTTTATCCGACCTCGGTGATGGAAACCGGGTATGACATCCTGTTCTTTTGGGTCGCCCGGATGATCATGGCCGGGTTGACCTTCACCGACGAAGTGCCGTTCCATACCGTTTATCTGCATGGTTTGATCCGGGACGAACACGGGCAGAAGATGAGCAAGACCAAAGAAAATGTGATAGACCCTCTGGAAGTCATGGATGAACTGGGGACGGATGCTCTGCGTTTTACCTTGCTGGTGGGCTCCACGCCGGGCAACGATATGAACCTGTCGATCAAGAAGGTGGAAGCGAACCGGAATTTTGCGAACAAGCTCTGGAACGCCGGGCGGTTTGTGCTCCGCAATCTGGACGCGATCCCGCCGAAACCTGAAAAAGAACCGGAATGGACCCTGGCGGACAAATGGATCTGGGCTCAGATGAAACAACTGAGAGAGACGGTGAACCGCCTGTTTGAGACTTACCAGTTTGGTGAGGCCGGCAGGCAGGTGTATGAGTTCTTCTGGAGCGAGTTTGCGGATTGGTATCTCGAAATCTCCAAAGACCAGGTCGTTGAGGGCGGTGACCGGGCGTTTTACACGGCACAGGTGCTTGTCCGGGTGCTGGATACCTGTTTGAGATTCCTGCATCCCTTCACACCCTTTGTGACCGAGGAAATCTGGGGCCATCTCAAATCTGCGAGTGAAGAAGTGTCTGACCTGTTGGCGCCTGAGGACGGCTGGGAAGATGCGTTGATCATCGCGCGCTGGCCTGAGATGATGGCAACCGAGGATTGGGAACGGGGCGCTGTTGAGGACTTTACCCTGATCCAGGAGATGGTGCGCTCGATCCGCAATATCCGGGCGGAGTATAAGGTGGCGCTAGGACATAAGATCGCCTGCACGATCAGTGCGGGAGAAAAAGCGGACCTCATTCAGGCCCAGCGCCAAACGTTCGTCTCACTCGCCGGGATTGATCCGGAAGCGTTGACTGTGACTCCCTCACCAGTGACCCAATCTGGTGAGCAAATCACGCTGGTGGTGACCCCGGTTGAGATCACGCTCCCGCTGGCAGGTCTGGTGGATGTGGCGGCGGAACGGGAACGGCTGGAGAAGGAGCTGGCGGAGGCCGAATCACAGGTTCAAAGGCTGGAAAAACTGCTCGGGAGTTCGTTTGCTGAGAAAGCACCGCCGGAGGTGGTTGAAAAAGAGCGGGCCAGGCTGGTTGGGTATCAGGAAACTGCTGAGAGGCTAAAACAACAGATAGTTTCAGATCGATAACCCTTTTGTCTGATTAAGCTGGTTGATTAAAAATGTATTTTGTTTTGATTCACCGCATCATGCCAACTCAATCAGAATATAAAATCAACCACAGAGGAAGAAAAAATTTCTCAGTTGAAAGATTATGGATGAAAGGAAAGTAAATCTTGTAATAATGATTAATAATTTTAAAAATGCACAGAGCTGAAACCACAAATCAAAAAAGACTTTCTTTTAACCTCTTATTTGGTATACTATTTAAGTGAGTGATTATTCAAGATATGCTTCTTAAATTATTACTTTGTCCTTGCAGTATATATCCGTAATTGCAATGATCGCGCAAAGAAGGTAAGAAAATGTCAGATCAAGAAATTAAAGAGAAAGCAATACGTCTAATATGGGAGACCAACGAGACTCTTCCCTTTGCTTATGCAAACCATATATACGTTTCGCATGCTGGTGAAAAGGAATTCCATATATTCTTCGGTCATGTGGCACCACCGTTAACAATTGGATTGACTGAAGAAGAGTTACCTGACTCTGTATCGATTACACCTGTAGCAAAAATCATTGTGACACCAGAAGTAATGAGTGATTTTTTGGATGTTCTTAACAAGAATCTTAGAAGTTTTGCAGAGAAGGAGTCCGCATCAAAGGAAAATATCAATGACTGATTATTGCGTTGAATATGGTGTGTTAAATTTATTTAAATCATCGGAATTATCGAATTCAACAGATTCTGACGACTTCACATATATTTTATTTGAAGGAGAGTTGAAAAGAATCAGAATTTCACAGAAATGGTTTTGGTCTGACGGTTGGCAAGAACGGCACAATGAAGCTGTGGCTGATTTAGAAAATGGTCGTTACACAACATATAACAATGGTGAAGACTTCATAAAAGCTATGCATAAGGTAATTGCAGATAATGAAGCACGTAACGGCGGATAGGTTCTGGAAATCATTCAGAGATCTTCCTTACGAAATACAACTGCTCGCTAACAAAAAATTCGAATTTTTTCAAGAGAATCCTCACCACCCCTCTCTTCGGACTAAAAAAATGGAAGGTAAAGAAGGTGTATGGGAGGGACATGTAACAAAGGGATATGTTTTTACATTTCGATACGAAATAATAGATGGGGAAAAAGTAATTGAATCACTTGATATTGGGCCTCATGATTTGGTCTATGATCGAGCGTAAACGCTAGTAATTCCACATTATAAACTCAACAACTTTTTAATCCACCTTAATCAAATGGGTCTGGTAACCCGGTTATATTCCAGCTGCAAAATACGGCGCAGGATGGCCAGTGACGTTGCGTAGGTCGAGTCCACACCAAAGTAGGAGAGTGTTCCCGCACCCAGGTTCTCGCCCTTGGTCAATGGTGTATCCGAGGCATAGTGCAGGATACCGAGGTCAAAGGGGAGGTTGTACAGATTGATAATCTCATCCATTGGGTGGCGTTTGGGGCGGAAGAGCTCGTAAACCGCTGAGAGATACGGCCCGGCTTCCATTTCAATATCGGTGTACCCCTCCCGGTAGATCACCTCCATGATCTGGGCATTTTGGAGATAGGTACCCAGGACCGAAACGGATTTCTGATTGTCTAGGACCGTGCCATAGACGAGGTAGGGGATCACATCGCCAGCGGTGAAGCAATTGTTGTAAATGAAGGTGTTGTGCGAGTGTTCGTCATAGGTGACATTGGGGATCATCACATCGCCTCTGCGACCATTAAGGGTGGCTGCTTTCCCCATCACATAGACCCCCAGCAGCGGGCTGGTATGTTCCGCAATCTTGACCAGTAAATTGTACGCTGCCAGACCCAGGGGGTAGTCAATGTTCAGGATCAGGGCATCGCTTTTTTCCAAGAAGGACCAGTCCACGTGGACTCCGGCGAAAGTCTCAGGGGTGAGCCGCGGGTCAATCGTATCTGGGTTGAGGGTGGAAAGGTCAATGATCTGGGCTTCCAGGTCGAAGGCATGTTCGCTGGGGAAGCGGTGGATCCCGGATTTTTGCTCGTATTCCGCCTGGGCTTTGATGAGGTCCTTGCCCTCCGGTGTGGCCTGATATTTCTTCAAGATGTAATACAGAAAGTTCTCCGGTCTTGAGGGG
>CAZXRL010000097.1:0-9851 GCA_964643275.1 uncultured Candidatus Brevefilum sp. | reverse complement strand
GCCTAGTTCAATCCAGGCTTCGCTGTAGTTTTCCATAATCCAGTCAGGATTGATAACTTCCCAAAGGTCAATTGCTTGACCCTTTGCCGCTGAAACTGCGAGCAGACCAGGCTGAGGAAAGTCAACAATGTCAGGACGATCACCGCCATCGAGGCGGATGGTGATATTCGCTTCAAATTCTTTCGAGCCTTCGTAAGCGATTGTGATGCCAGTAGCTTCTTCAAAATCCTTCATGGATTCTTCGAAGATAACAGCGTCAGCATCGACAAAGGGTCCAGCCATGGTCACAGTGGTCCCAGCATACATGCCCGCATAGGCATTTGCAAGTTCCTGACCCTGGGGAAGAGGCTCAATGACTTCTTCAACTTCTTCCGGTTCTTCAACCTCAGGTTCTTCTACTGGCTCTTCAACGGCAGGTTCTTCTGCGGGCTCATTATTTGCAGCCGGGGCACAAGCACCAATAACCAGGGAGAGTATAACCAAAATCGCTAGCAATAGAAATTTCTTTTTCATCTTAAGTAATTCTCCTCCGAAATACAGATTTGAGTTTTGTGAAACAGTTGGTTTTGTGAAAATCCTTTATCACCTCTTCGATAGACTCACCTCCTTTATTATTATGTCTTCTGATTAATGTACTCGTATTGCTGTGGGTCGGAATTATAACCACTATAGATCACAGATAACTCCTGGGATGTGGATAACCTTTCACTCGAACTATACCTTAAGAAACGTTTAAATCAACAAAAGTTATTAATCGATGGTTTGCAAATCCTTAATAAAACTGCTTCTATGGAAGCTCTTTCATAATTCAATACACAAAATTCAGCTTTGTGCTCTTATTATAATGCTAATGACTGAAAATTGTCAAACCAAACTTGATGTTTACGGTTGATGAAAGGGTCACTCATTCTCGTCCCATTCAAGAGATGCATAAGCCACTTCACCAGCCGTTAACGTCGACGCGAAAGGCCAGCCGCAGGTCGTCAGGTACCATGCACCTCCCTGCTCAAGGTAGACAGGCGCATGGGCTTGAATACTTGCTATCAGATTTGAAGTCCGTTTTCTTCCCCGATAAACCCCAAACGCATAGGGGGATCTCGAATTTAGAATCAATGTGTTGTTATAAGCTTTTCGGTTTAGGAAAATTTTCAGCTGAAGCAGAAGGGCGCCCCAAAACAAAGATTCATTATTATAGGTAAAGGACAGATAATAGTGCCCTTTCCTTTGAAACAGGAAGGGAGACTCCATTGAGCCTGTGACAAAATTCTTCTCAGAACCCCAGGTAGCCCGCACCGCTGGTCTGATATATTGCCAACGCTTCAGATCAAAGGACTGATAGATATCAATCCTTGAAAACCACCTCCCTCTCCCGGTCGCGTACATAAGCCACTGACCTGTCGCAACCTGAAAAATCATCGCATCACGAAAGAAGGGATAATGCGGCCGAGCCATAGCAATCTCATGACTTTCCCAGCGGATACCATCCTGCGAGACCATGTGATGCAGTTTATGAGGGGACCAGAACAGGTGATATTGATCGCCATCGTGAACCACATCCGGTGCCCAGGCCAGTTCTCCTGTTTCTCCCACTGGGTCATCCTCTTCGAAACAATGGCTGGGAGGGAAATCAGATCCAACACCGACAGCGAAATACATCTCCCTTTGATAATCCCCGCTACCCGGACCTGTGATGCCAATTAACCGCCAATCACCATTGCCATCCTGAAAGAGGCAGTGATCGTTGATATAAGATCCATATTTTCCTGGTTTAAAAAAAGGCTTCCACGCACTAGCGATTAATGGAACCGGAGGGATTTGGCTGGCATTTATTCCAGCCATTGGATAAACACCTACTTCGCCAATAGTTTTCGTTTCTTTACTGATTTTATTCTCTGCAAGAACTCGATAGTGCCCTTGAGCGTCGTAACCCAGCCAGGATCCATAAATGACCCGAGCAACTGTTTCCCAATCCCCGTCAGGCTTCATTTTCTGGACAACGTAATCCTCTCTTTCAGGATCAGCTATCCATCCGAGATGTGTCCAGCCGGGCTCTTGAACGACTTTGACCCCATGCTTCTCCTGAAGATGTTTAACAACATCCCGAGTAACAGAGCCATAAAAGTCTGTTTTGATCCCCTTTTTTGCTACCCATCGAACGATCAGTTCCAGAATTATCCAAACAGCAAAAACTGACAGAGTACGCCAAAACCAGTTCATCTCACCATCCACATTAATTATGAGCAACAAGGGTTAATCAAAACCGTGCAAATAATCCATCCATCGTATACAATAGATTTATAGAAAAATAACCCTTAATCAATTATGCCTATCTTGTATATTCTCAGCCAATGTGATTGGATTATGATCATCAAAAAGGTCGGAAAATGTCGAAATACAAGAAAGCCCTTCTATTTTACAATGATAAATCCGGTCAGAGTGATAGTGTCTCCCAAATCAAACTCATTCAGGAACACTTCACCCAGCGCAATATTAATTTAACGGTAGAAACGATACCGAAACCAACTGATGAAATTCAAACTATTATTACAAAAGCCAAACAAGACCATGTGGACCTGATTATCGCTGCAGGGGGCGACGGCAGTGTTTCAATGATTGCAAGTCCCTTAGTACAAATAAAACTTCCATTGGGAATCCTACCTATCGGTACGGGAAATCTCCTCTCCAAGGAAATTAATATCCCCCAAAAACTCGAACTCGCTCTTGAAGTTTTAACAGACGATGAATCACAAATTCATTCCATTGATGTTTTTGAAGTGCAAAACCGGTATTATGTATTAAACATCAGCGCCGGCATTTCCTCCAAAGTTATGAAAACGACAAACTCATCTGAAAAGAAAATGTTGGGTGTATTTGCTTATCTGTTCCACTTTATCCAGCAGCTACTAGGACTTAAACTTCTTCGATTTGAAATTGATCATGATGGCTTCAAATCGTCATATCTCGCCTCAGAAGTCCTGGTCACCAACGGCCGTCTGGTGGCTATTGAGCCCCTTGAGTGGGATGAGGATGTCTCACTCAATGATGGCAAGCTTGATCTTTTTATTATCCGAGCAGTCAGTTTTGTAGATATCGTTGGCTTCGTAATTTCGATCTTCTCAAAACGCACCTGGCAGAACCCCATTGTCAAGTATATCCAATTCGAAGATTATTGTCGGATAGCCACTAAAGAACCCATTCCAGCGCAGGCGGACGGCGATTCAATCGGGAAAACACCACTCGAGATTCGGGTGGTCCCAAACGCTTTATCTATTATTGTTCCAAAGAATTAGCCGGTAGACTTAAGACATGAAATTGGAAAGGATAACAAATGAAAAATTATAAATACGTCATCATCGGCGGCGGCATGACAGGATCAGCAGCAGTAATGGGAATCAGAAAGAATGATGATGCCGGGACAATTGCAATGTTCAGCGAGGAGCCCTTCGGTCCATATAACAGACCTCCCCTGTCAAAAGGTCTCTGGACTGGCAAAGAGATAGACGACATCGTCAGACCGATGAATCAATACGATATCAACCTTTATCTAAATACACCAATCGTCTCAATTGATCCAAAGCATCAACATATTGTCACCCACGATGATGAACGCTTTGGTTATGAAAAATTACTGCTCGCAACTGGAGGACAACCTATCCACCTGCCAGAGTCTCCAGAAGGTGTGATCTATTACCGCACCCGAAGCGACTATCATAAACTTCGTGAATTGGTCAACGACCATAACGATTTTTGTGTGATTGGCGGGGGGTTCATCAGTTCAGAAATTGCTGCTGCCCTTGCGAAGCAAAACAAGTCTGTCACAATGATTTTTCCAGAAACCGGAATCTCCGGGCTTGTATTTCCAGAGGATCTCTCGAATTTTGTGACTCACTATTACGAAGAAAAAGGCGTTGAGGTTTTACCCGGGAATTTTGTTAATGAAATTGTCAGTGATCAAGGCAAGTATACTGTCCATTATGAAGATCACAATACAAAAATACATGATGAACGGCGTTTCGCTGCCGTGATCGCCGGGATTGGTATTAAACCAAATATTGATCTTGCCAAAACTGCTGGGATTGATGTCGGTGATGGTATCCTGGTTAACGAGTATCTTCAGACCAGTATTCCGACGATATTCTCTGCGGGAGATGTAGCCAGCTTCTACAACCCCTCATTAAACAAACGTCTACGCGTTGAGCATGAAGATAATGCAAACACTATGGGCATGCAGGCTGGCGAGAATATGTCTGGTGAGATGCATGCCTATGACCACTTACCCTTTTTTTATTCGGATTTGTTTGATCTGGGTTACGAAGCTGTCGGCGAGATCAACAAGGATCTTGAAATTTATGAGGATTGGATCGATCCATTTAAAAAGGGCACCATCTTCTATCTGAAAGAAGGAAGAATCAAGGGCCTGCTCTTTTGGAATCTATGGGGAAAGGTAGATGAAGGAAGGGAACGCTTATTGGAAACTAAAACTTACACCAAACAAGAACTCACCGGGATGTTTACTGATTAATCACGCAAAACCGCCTGACTTACATCCGGCAGTTGTTTACATCAATTTTCAGCCCTCATCCTGAGTGGGATTCTGGTTTCCTTGTTCTTCATAATCTTCTGCCGGCGAATTGTTTGATAAGTCCTGATTGATTTCTCCAATTGACCTGCGGAGGCCTTTGTTGACGCCTTGCGATGAACGTTCAATCTCTTCGATTGTATTTTTAATTTCCGCTTCATCCATGATCTTGCGGGGAATATCCTTGATGTCTTCTGAAGTCGCTTTCAGTTCTTGCCAGAAAGAGGACTTAGCGACATCCCTGACCCATCTTCCCAGTTCGCCTGCCAGCTCAACAGCTTTTTTGGGGCCTAATAAAATGAAAACCAGCAGGAGAATAAAAACTAGCTCGAGGATGCCTACATTGAAAATTTCCATCAGAACTGCTTATGAAATATCATTCCTCGTCAGTAGATGAATCACGCTGACCATTGCCCTCGTCTTCAGTCTTATCTTCCCCCGACAACCCATCCTTGAAAGCACGGATTCCACGGCCCAATTCGCCCGCAATCTTTCCAATCCTGCCGACACCAAACACAAGTAAAACAATGACCAGCAGGACTAGCAGCTCTGGTAGACCTATTGTTTTAAACATCTCATTCACCTCAACTCTTTTGTTGTGCTAATGCTGCCAAGAGTATACCCAATAAATATAAGATCAACAATGGCACCATCAGAATCGCCATGTTGATCGGATCCGGGGTTGGTGTGGCAACTGCGGCAATGACCGCGATGACAATGACGGCAATTCGCCATTGCCTGAGCAATCCCTTAGCGTTGATAATTCCCAATTTCGCCAGAACATACATGATAAGCGGCGTTTCGAAGCTGATCCCAATCCAAAAAATGAGGCTGGTAACGAAATCCACATAGTCCTTCCATTTTGGGAGGACTTCTGGCCCCGGAAATTCAACAAGGAAAGGGATCGCAACGGGAAGCATAACTAAGTAGGCAAATACGGCACCTGAGACGAACAGCAGTGTCGCAATCGGGATCGCCCAATAAATCCATTTGCGCTCTTCCTTTTTTAATCCCGGTAAAACAAACAGCAATAATTGAACCAGGATAAACGGGAAGGCCATGATAAAACCACTCAACATTGTCACTCGAAAATAAACAGCAATGTTCTCTGTGACCTCGATAGACTGAAGCGCTTCCAATCCCCCTATCGGGCTGGCTAGCAATTCTATTAAATAATCTGCAAAAACAATACTGATGATTACGCCGACCATCAACGCAACCAATGAATAGAGAAGTCGTTTCCTTAATTCTTCCAGATGCTGCCAGATCGACATCTCTTTTTTATTATGGGTCATAATGGACTTTTATCGCGTGTTAGAATAGTGACGGTTTAATTGTATCCGATTCGAAAACATCATACCACGGTCAATAATATAACTGAGGAATGACCATGCTCAATCTTGAAGACCCAAAGACGATCCAGATCAATGCACTGCCTTCTCATGCCTGGTTTTTACCTTATTCCAACCCGGCCGAGCAAATTCCCACCTATCCGGTGGATTCTGAATATATAAAACCGCTCAATGGTGCCTGGAATTTCAAGTATTTTGATTCATCCACCGAGCTACCGGAAGAGGTATCAACGCTGTTTAATTCAAACAACAACGCGACAATTACCGTTCCGGGATGCTGGGAACTATCAGGGTACGATAAACCGCAATACTTGAACTTCCGCTATCCCTTCACCGTTAATCCGCCGCATATTCCTGATCACAATCCTGTGGGAATCTATCATCAGCAATTTTCTCTGCCTCCCGCCTGGTCAGACAAGAAAGTGATCCTGACTTTTCTGGGAGTCAGTTCCGCCTATGAAGTATATTTGAATGGGGAATTCATTGGCGCCAGCAAGGGTAGTCATCTCACAACAGAATTTGATTTGACATCCCATTCCCATTTTACAGAACCAAATGACCTTGTTGTGATTGTTTACAAATGGTGTGATGGTGCCTATCTTGAAGATCAGGACATGTGGCGGCTGCATGGAATCTTCCGTGACGTTTATCTGACCTGTCGCCCAACAGAGCACCTTCGGGACATCCTCATCCAATCCAATTTTGATCCGGAAACAGCACAGGGCCGGTTATCAGTGCGTTTTTCTGACAATACCAGGAACAGAATACCATTAGGCCTTTCTCTATCTTCACCCGAAGGAGATCTGCTCTTTTCTCAAGAGACCCATTCCAAAACCCCATTCCTTCGAGAACTGGATCAGATCCAACCCTGGTCTGCTGAAGATCCTGTGCTTTATAAATTAACCATTGAAACCCTTTCCGGGCAGGAAAAACCTGCGGAAGTGATTGGGGTTTATGTCGGATTCCGGACTGTGGAAATCAGAGATCAGCAATTATGGCTCAATGGCACACCCATCATACTGAAGGGTGTCAACCGCCACGAATTCGATCCGGACACTGGATGGTGGGTTTCACCCGAAATGATGGAAAAAGATGCGCGTCTGATGAAGCAGAACAATATCAACACAGTCCGTAATTCTCATTACATCAACCACCCCTACTGGTATTCGCTTTGTGATCAATACGGGTTATACGTGATTGATGAGGCGGACCTTGAAACCCATGGTTTTTTTGCCACCGGTGACTGGGCAGAATTATCAGACTCGCCGGATTGGAAAGCCGCTTATTTAGACAGGGCTGAAAGAATGGTGACCCCCAACCGTAACCATCCCTCAATTCTGGCCTGGTCTCTCGGAAATGAATCCGGATGCGGTAAAAACCACCAAAAGATGGCGGATTGGATCCGGAAGAATGACCCCTCCCGACCACTTCACTATGAGGGCGCAGCTAATGCTCCCTTTGTTGACATTGTAAGTACGATGTACCCTTCAATAGACGCGCTTGAAACAGCAGGTAAGAACGAAGAGAAGGATCCTCGCCCCTATTTCATGTGCGAATATGCCCATGCGATGGGTAACGGCCCTGGAAGCCTGCGTGAGTATTGGGGGCTGATCTACCGTTATCCCAGGCTGATCGGAGGATGCATTTGGGACTGGGTCGACCAGGGCATACGCTGCCTGGATCAGGATGGCGAGAGTGTCTTTGCTTATGGGGGCGATTTTGGGGATTTTCCAAATGACGGCAATTTCTGTATTAACGGATTGGTCAATCCTGACCGAAACCCCCATCCCGGCTTGGCAGAACTTAAATATTGGATCCAACCTGTAGCCATTAAAAATGTTGATCCGCACAAAGGAACCATCACACTGCAGAACCGCTATGACTTTATCAGCCTGGATCATCTTCAAGGGCAGTATGTCATCCATGCGGAAGGTCAGGAGTTGACCTCAGGCGTCATACCGCTTGACGGGATTAAGGCAGGATCAACTAAAAAGATTACGCTTCCCGCATTAAGAGAACGCTTTCCAAACAACCGTGAGATTTGGCTGGATATCCAATTCTTACTCATGAATGCTACCCCCTGGTCCAATACACATCATTCTGTCGCAAGGTGCCAGGCCAAATTACAGGATCGAAAGAGCCGAACTACTTCTCACAAAGAAACAAGCGAAGTCTTCTCCACCGAAGAGTTGAGCCGTGGGAATATCCGCCTCTTCACGCAAGCGCAATCCCTGATTGCCAACTCAAATACCGGCTGGATCGATTCCTGGGAAGTTGATGGGACCTCGATGCTTCTTGACCCGTTATCGCTCAACCTCTGGAGAGCGCCAACGGACAATGATGTTCACATCGAAAAAGAATGGCGATTGGATGGATTAGATATCACCTCAGCACGGTTAACTTCATTTGAAATACAACAGGAGCATAAGGGCGAAATTAGGGTATCGGCTCATGGAAACCTGGGCGCTCCGGGGTTCAAACCTCACAGCCGGTACAGGATTACTTACAGCTTCTCACCCAACGGTGAGATAAAAGTTGATTTAAAATACGAGCCGCTCAACCTGCTCACCCGCCTTCCCCGCCTTGGGTTCATGACGCGTCTCAGTTCCGCGTTCAATAAGGTGAGCTGGTATGGACGAGGCCCTCATGAGAGCTATGCAGATCGAAAAGACTCGGCATTTGTAGGCTTGTACGAAGCAAACTTCACAGAGCTGTACCATCCCCACATCACGCCACAAGAAAATGGCAACAGGGCTGATGTTCGTTGGTTCACATTATCGGGAACTGCCAGTAAATCAATGACAGTCACAGGCAACCCCCTTGTTAACTTCAGTATTCAACATTATACGCTCGAAAACCTCACGCAGGCTAGGCATATTGATGAACTTAACTGGATGGATGAGCCTTATTTATATATTGACTATGCGCAATCCGGTCTGGGCAGCAATGCGTGTGGCCCAGATACGCTTCCTCAATACCGTCTCTCACCTCAGACCTATCGTTTCAGCTTTTTCCTGTCTCCGGGACTCAACCAGGATTGAAACATGAGCAGGAACAAGATCATGCTCGCCATCCTCATTTTCTTTCTCATCGGATGGGTAACAACCGCCTGTCAGGGTCAGCCTGAGATATCAATGCCGGTCAGGTCTGAGGTTGCCGTCACAGGTTCACCTTCCGCAATCCCTTCAGCACCTACTGCTACCAGAACTTTAACCCAAACATCTACCCAGACGCCAACCCTGACACCCTCAAACACACCGACATTGTCTGAGCCGCCAGACTGCCGGATACCCTCAGATGATTATTCAATCCTAAACATCAACGGACATAAACTCAACCAGCGCACCTACGACATGCTGGAATACGCAGCCACCCTGTACTCAGGTTTGATTGACGTCACGGGGGTCTCTATAACACAAGGCTCGTATACAAGTGCTGTTGAAGCCAGCTTCGGCACGCATGCAGGGGGCGGTGCGGTTGATATATCCGTCATGGAGCCCGGCACCTATAACATCGTTTACGATGAGATTGAACCTTTGATTCAGGCATTACGCCTGGCGGGTTTCGCTGCCTGGTTCCGGGATTTTGACGACCTTTATCCCGGATCACCCGTTCACATCCATGCCATTGCCATTGGAGATCGCGAACTTTCCATGGCTGCCAGAGAGCAACTGGCCGGCCCGCATGGTTATTTCTGGGGTTATAACGGATTGCCTGTTCAATCCGGATTGCCCAATCGCGATCCACATGGCGGGCCAGTTATCTGTCAATGGATGATGGAGATGGGTTATCCGAATAAAACTGCGACGCCATCCATAGATGAGTAAAAGGTTGATCAATGCTTTGGGATGAATTTACCTGATTTTCTGTTACGGCAAAGTAGTAATGTCCTATTTCAGCAAAGTTAAAATGTCCTATTG
>CAZXRL010000096.1:0-9866 GCA_964643275.1 uncultured Candidatus Brevefilum sp. | reverse complement strand
TTTCTTTTTCTAAGTCTTTAGGATAACTCATTTACACACTTATTCTGACACCCTCTAGTCATCTGATCGTCGGTTAGTAAATCCAGCACGTCGAGTAGTTTTTTATGTTCGACAAGGATGATATCAATAAACTCTTGCTTTGTTTGTGGTCTTGGCATTTGGTTTCCTTTCCAAAATTTATTAGTAGTGAATGGTGGTTGGTGATTAATGCCCTGTCCTGATCCCTGATACCCACTACCTGATCTCTACCGCTTACCTTTCATCTTCAAGGGCGCTTCGAGCTGGGCGATCCGGTCCTCCAGGTTCACCCCCACCTGGGGCAGCCCCAGCATCTCCCGCAGGAAAACGCCAGTATGACTGTCGCCATTCAGCGCAACGGTTTCAGGTGTGCCCTCCACAATGATCCGGCCCCCCTCGTCTCCGCCTTCGGGCCCGAGATCAATCACCCAGTCCGCGGTCTTGATCACATCCAGGTTGTGTTCGATCACAATCACGGTGTTCCCCGCGTCGGTCAAACGGTGCAGGACGTCCAGCAGCTTCTGGATGTCAGCAAAGTGCAGCCCGGTGGTCGGTTCGTCCAGGATATAGACCGTGTCACCAGTGCTCACCCGCGCCAGTTCCTTCGCCAGCTTCACCCGCTGCGCCTCGCCGCCTGAGAGCGTCGTCGCGCTCTGTCCCAGCTTGATATATCCCAGACCGACGTCCGACAGCGTCTGAAGGATGCGTTTGATCTTCGGCACGTTCTCAAAGAAGACCAGCCCCTCATCCACATCCAGATCCAGAACTTCCGCGATATTCTTACCCTTATACAGGATCTGGAGTGTCTCCCGGTTGAACCGCTGTCCCTTACAGACATTACACATCACCCAGACATCCGGCAGGAAGTGCATCTCAACTTTCTTACGCCCGTAGCCTTTACAGGCCTCGCACCGCCCGCCTTTGACGTTGAAGCTGAACCTCCCGGCCGCATACCCGCGCAGCTTCGCTTCAGGTGTCAGGGCAAAGATATTCCGGATCTCGCCCCAAAGGTTGACATAAGTGGCGGGGTTGGAACGCGGCGTCCGACCGATCGGGTCCTGGGTGATATTCACAACCTTATTAACCTGCTCCAGCCCCTCCAGGTGGTCATATTCGCCCGGTTTGTCCTGAGATCTGTGCAGCTCCCGCGCCAACAGCGGCTGGAGCGTCTGCGCCACCAGGGACGACTTGCCGCTGCCACTCACGCCGGTTACACAGGTGAACAACCCCAGAGGAAAACGGACGGTGATGTCTTTCAAATTATTCCGCCGCGCGCCGGTCAGTGTCAGCCACTTGCCGTTGATCGGTCGCCGCTTCTCATGCGGTGAATGCACGACAAGCTCGTGGTTCAAATAGCGGCCGGTCAACGAATGTTGATTATTGAGAATGCTTTCCAGCGGTCCCGCAGCCACAATCTCGCCGCCCTGGATGCCCGCGCCGGGGCCCAGATCCACAATAAAGTCCGCCGTCCGCATGGTCTCCTCATCATGCTCCACCACAACAACGGTGTTGCCCATGTCCCGCAGGTGTTCCAAGGTCTCCAGCAGGCGTTTGTTGTCACGCTGGTGAAGGCCGATGGTCGGCTCATCCAGTACATACAGCACCCCCACCAGTCCGCACCCGATCTGGCTTGCAAGACGAATCCGCTGCCCCTCCCCGCCCGACAGAGTTGGCGCTGGGCGGCTGAGGGTCAGGTAGTGTAAACCGACATTCAAAAGGAACGTCAATCGTCCCTGAATCTCCTTGAGCACTTCTTCTGCGATCACCTGCTGTTCGGCATCCAATCCGCCTTGAATCTCCTCCGCCCAGCGGCAGGTTTCCCGGATGTTCAGGTTCATGACATCGTCAATCGTCTTCCCGCCAACGGTAACCGCAAGGCTTTCCGGCCGCAGGCGTTTACCGCCGCACGCCGTGCAGGGCTGCCGGCTCATAAAGCTCTGATAATACCGGCGTGAACCTTCCGAATTGGTCTGTTTATAGCGCCGCTTCAGCACGTTGAACACGCCTTCGGTGATGTATTCATATTCGCCAGAGCTGTTCTTGTTCTCCCATGTGGCCCTGACCTGTACCCCACCATGGAGGATGGCCTGGCGTCCCTCTTCCGGGATCTCAGTCCAGGGCGTGTCCAGATCCGCGCCAAACTTCGCCAGAATCTGCTGCGCAGCTTTGTAGTAGTAGGTGCTCTTCTTCTTATGCAGCTCACCCCAGGCGCGCACTGCGCCTTCCCCCACGGTCCTGGTTGGGTCAATGATCAGGTCGATGTCAAATTCGTATAACTCTCCCAGTCCATTGCACGCAGGGCACATCCCCAGAGGCGAGTTGAAGCTGAACATGGTCGGCTCCAAAGCTGGAAAGCTGACCCCGCAGTCCGGACAGGATAGGCTCTCGGAGAGCAGCCAATCTTCCCCATCGCCCCGGTCAATCACCACCAGCCCCTCACTCATCCGCAGCGCGGTCTCAATCGAGTCCGTCAGCCGGGTTATGTAATCAAGGAAAGTGTCCGACCCCTTTTCCCGGGCTTCCAGCCGATCCACCACTAGGTCAATCGTGTGTTTTTTATTCTTGTCCAGCGTGGGTTTCTCAGCCAGCTCCAGCATCTCTCCATCCACCCGCACGCGGGTGAAGCCATCTGCTCTGGCCTGAGCAAAGATATCCTTATAGGTGCCCTTGCGCTGGCGCGCCAGCGGGGCCAGCACCTGAAACCGGGTCCCCTCCGGGAAGGCTGCCACCTGTCCCACGATCTCCTCTGCCGATTGGGCATGAAGTTCCCGCCCGCATCCGGTACAGTGTGGTATGCCGACCCGGGCAAACAGCACCCTTAGATAATCTGCCACTTCGGTCACAGTCGCCACAGTCGAGCGCGGGTTGCGGCTGACGGGCTTTTGTTCTATGGCGATGGCCGGGCTGAGCCCGCCGATATAATCGACCTTAGGTTTCTCCATTTGCCCGATAAACTGCCGGGCGAAGGTCGACAGCGATTCCACATACCGCCGCTGCCCCTCCGCATAGAGCGTGTCGAAGGCCAGCGAGGATTTCCCGCTGCCGCTCACACCCGTCAGCACAATCAGCTTGTGTCTTGGCAGGGTGATATCCACCTTCTTGAGGTTGTGCTCTTTGGCCCCCCGGATCACGATGACTTCTGGAAACATACGCGTTCTGCCCCATTTCTTCCTGGTTTTGGGTTGTTGACGAGGTCATTATACGCCCAATATATGTCAATTCACGTCATATATAGAATATTTGTTTTTGTTATTTAAGAAAAACTTGCGCAAACCGTGATCTTTGTGGAGATTTGAGAAGCCACAGACTTGTGCCAAAGTCAGATATTGGATGGACTCCGTTAAAAAAGCGGTCTATCAATCAAACCACTCTCCGCTTACTCAGTGATGAAAATTACCTTCATTTAATCAGGAAATTTATTTCCAAGAAATCAATCCCGAAAAACCGCTTCTGAGGTATAATAAAGAGGCTGTAAAAAGCAATCAATCACCTCCTTTCAGGTCTGGTGGAGGTGATTGTCATTCTGGATGAACACAGAAAATTCGATCAAGGAAAATCATCAATGACAGAAATCGGAATCATTCAACAAGTCAACATCGATAATGAGATGCGGGATGCCTATCTCGATTATGCCATGAGCGTGATCGTGGCCCGGGCGCTGCCGGATGTGCGCGATGGACTCAAGCCTGTCCACCGCCGGATCCTGTACGCAATGCGGGATATGGGCATCCGGGCATCGTCATCCTATAAGAAATCCGCCCGGATCGTGGGCGAGGTACTCGGTAAATACCATCCGCACGGTGATATGGCGGTCTATGACTCAATGGCCCGGATGGCGCAGGATTTTTCCTTGCGCTATACCATGGTGGATGGACAGGGAAACTTCGGCTCGATCGACGGCGACTCGCCCGCAGCCATGCGTTACACGGAAGCCCGGCTTTCAAAAATGGCCGAGGAAATGCTGGTTGATCTGGAAAAGGACACCGTTGATTTCATTGACAACTTTGACGGCTCCTTGCAGGAGCCGGAGGTCCTGCCGTCCCGGCTGCCCAACCTGCTCTTGAACGGCTCTTCGGGTATTGCCGTGGGGATGGCGACCAACGTACCGCCGCACAACCTCAAAGAACTTGTTACTGCGCTCAACTACATGATTGACCATTATGATCAGATGGATGATGTCAGCGTCGAAGACCTGATGGCAATACTTCCCGGCCCTGACTTCCCGACCGGCGGCATGATCATAGGCGATGAGGGCATCCGAATGGCTTACAGCACCGGCCGCGGCCGGATCGTGATGCGGGGAACCGCCCTCATCGAAGAAAATCGCACCGGCAGGATGGTCATAACCATTACCGAGATCCCCTATCAGTTGAACAAAACCACGCTGATCGAACGCATTGCTGAGCTGGCGCGGGAAGGCCGTCTTGATTCGATCACCGATTTACGGGACGAGTCCGACCGGACCGGGATGCGAATCGTAGTCGAACTCAAACGCGGCGCTCAGCCTAAACAGGTCCTCAACCAGCTCTATAAGTACACACCGCTGCAATCAACTTTTGGCGCGCAGATCCTGGCACTGGTCAAAGGCGAACCCAGGCTTCTGACTCTTAAACGTGCGCTGCAGCTTTATCTGGAACACCGCCAGAATGTCATCACCCGCAGGTCAGAATACGAACTCGAGAAAGCAAAGAATCGCGCGCATATCCTCGATGGCTTGCTGATCGCCCTAAACAACCTGGATGCAGTCATCAAAACGATCCGCGAATCGGACGATGCCGATATCGCCAAAGAACGTCTGATGTCCCGCTTCGACCTGTCGGACCTTCAGGCACAGGCGATCCTGGACATGCAGCTCCGCCGGCTGGCCGCGCTTGAACGCCAGAAGATCCTCGACGAGCATAAAGAAATCATGGCGCAGATTGCATACCTGGAAGACCTGCTTTCTCATCCCAAGAAGATCCTTGAAATCATCCGAGAAGACCTCAACGACATCGCCGACAAATTCGGAGATGATCGCAGGACCGTGATCGCACCGGATGCTGACAGCGATCTCTCGGAAGAATCGCTGGTCAAGAAAGAGGATGTCTTCGTCAGCATCACTCAAAAAGGCTATGTCAAGCGGGTTTCCGAGACGACTTACCGTTCGCAGGGGCGCGGTGGAAGGGGCGTGATCGGACAATCCATGCGGGATGAGGACGAAGTCAAATTCTTCCTCCGCTGCCACACCCTGAGCATCCTCTTATTCTTCACCGACAGAGGTAAAGTTTATTCGGAAAAAGTCTGGCAATTGCCGGATGAGGGCCGGACCGGCCGGGGTATTCCCCTGGTCAACATCATCAATCTGGACCCCCACGAAACGGTCACCGCTATTGTACCGGTCGCTGATTTCAAGGATGCGGATTTCTGCACCCTGGCAACGGTCAAAGGACGCGTCAAACGGATTGAATTAGCTGAGTTTGAGTCCGTTCGCCCCTCCGGCCTGATTGCCATCAACCTCGAGGAAGATGACCAGCTGGGTTGGGTCGTTCTGACCGGCGGCAAGGATGAGATCATGCTCATCACCCGGGATGGTCAGGCACTCCGTTTTGCGGAAACAGAGATCCGCCCCATGGGGCGACAGGCCATGGGCGTGATCGGAATCAGGATGCGCCCCGGTGACGAACTGGCAGCGATGGAAGTCGTTGAACCCAATGGATATCTGCTGGTCGTCACAGAGAAGGGGTTTGGTAAACGCACCCCGCTCTCGGAATACACCCCCAAGGGCCGGGGGACCATGGGCGTAGCGACCATTGATAAAAAAGCCGCGGATGCCATCGGTAAGATCGCCGAGGCCCGGGTCGTGCAGGAGAAAGACGAAGTCTCACTAATCTCCAGCGGCGGGATTGTGATCCGCATTGCGGTTGCGGATATCTCCGTTCAGGGCCGCTCCACCCGCGGGGTGACCATCATGCACCTCGAAAAGGATACCACCGTGGCCGCGATGGCACGGATACCTGAATAAAGACATCTGTGAAAACACAAACCCGGTGGTAAACCATCCACCGGGTTGTTTTTTATTAGGTCATAGGGTGGGAATTGGATTTCCCGGCCCGTTTTTTCAGGGCAGGATTGACAGAACAACATTAAACCAGCCTTCCAGAGTTTCAACAATGGCCGGGGGAAGCGCCACGCGGTCGGTGATGTACAGGAAAACAGTCGCGAAGAGAAGAAGTACCAGCACAATCAAGAGGGCCACAATAAAACGTTGGAGAGGTGTCATCCGAGGGGCGGACTCATTCTGGGACTGGGGCTGCTCTTTCTCAACGGGAAAGACTTCCATGACAGCATCCGGCCTATCATCATCGACAGGATCTTCTGGCGTGCTGATGGACGGCTCAGGTTCTGTTCCAAGGGCCTCCGGCATCAGGGGTTCCTGAAGGACAGGTTCCAGCACCGCTTCCGGGAAAACCAGACCTTCTTCAATCGGTTCAGATATTGACTGGATTTCCTCCACAGGCAAGTCCTGTTTCTCTTCGACGACGACTGGTCCGGAGTCTTTTTTATAGTGCCCGTCAATATCGAGCGGTTCATCCAGGACAGGCGTCCGGGGGTGCATGAAGCTGGGGGCAATCAGCGGTGGTTTGATTTCAGATTTATCCAACTCTGGCATTTTAAACTCCTCAATCACTTAATCCTGCTGGCCGTCCGGCCCGGACCACTCAATTTCACCGGCAACGACGTCCAGATAGTCCCCATCGGACATCCGGAGGGACAAACGACCATCCGCCTGGACGCTGGACACCTGAGCCTGTCTCGGTTGATCATCCGAAAAACGAAAGTTCACCCAATCGCCTTTAAAGGCAAGCGAATTATTCCAAACGTTGATGAAATCTTCCGTGGGCAGGATCTCCCGGCCGCGTTTAAGTGTGTGCAAGATGCTTGCCAGAATCGCCCATCGGTCAACTTCCACCCCGAGTTCCGATTCGATACAGGTAGCTGGGTACCTTAAAACATCAGCGGATGGCACAGATTCCGGAGAGACATTAACCCCCATCCCAACCACTAAAGCCACAAGCTGGTCTGCTTGCCAGTCCGCTTCCACCAGCACACCCGCCACCTTTTTCCCTGCTATGAGGACATCATTGGGCCATTTGAGTTGCGCTTCTATCCCGAGCGGCTTGAGGGTGTCGATCAGACTTAAGGCTGCAAGCGCAGTAAAACGCGGGATGAAACCGCGTTCGGCCGGGCCGGGCAGCAGGATCAAGCTCATCGCCAGTGCAGCTCCCGGTTGGGTCACCCACCGGCGGTTTTCCCGACCCCGGCCGGCTGACTGTGTGTCGGCAATGACAAGCGAATAATCCTTAGCGCCAGCCAGCGCCCAATCCAGGGCGATGTCGTTGGTTGAACCGACCTCGGCATAATAGCGCCAGTCTGACAGGTCAAGAGGGGTAAGATAGGTTGTCAATTGGTCTAGGGCTTTTTGCATGGCGAGATACCTCTGGACATAACTATAACTCATTCTGTGACGAACGATCTGGATGATGCATCAATCCTATCAAGCTCAGCTGTCCTATCTCAAGAATAGGAAACTGCTTGACAATATTATAACAATAGTATAATATATCTACAGTGGCATATAACACAGTTATTAAAGATAACAAAGGAAGGGATCATGTCTCTAGATAATGCAATATTATCTTTCCTCAATTACGCGCCCATGTCCGGGTATGATCTGAAGAAATATATAGATGAATCAATCAATCATTTTTGGACTGCAACGCAGAGCCACATTTATCGGGCATTGAAGGAGATGGAAAAAAAAGGGTGGATCACCCATGAAACCGTGGAACAAGAGAAACGCCCTGACCGAAAGGTCTACTCAATCACACTCGAGGGCGTTAATCACTTGCAAACATGGCTCAAAACTCCCCGGCCTCTCAACGATGTACGTGAAGCCTGGTTGATCCAAATCTTTTTCTCGCACTATCTATCGAACCTGGAAATCGAAACTTTGCTGACAGCAAGACTTGAATCTGTTAAGCAAAAACTGGAAAACCTAAAGCTGGATGCACAAGATGCTCTTGACCGTAACACGCGAAACATTGGCGTGCCAAGAGCCGGCGCACTCTGGCAAATGACTCTGGACTACGGAGTTTGCATGTATCAAGCAGAAATAGCCTGGCTTGAGAATACCATCAATAAAACCAAACTCCTGCCGCCTCTCGCATTCCCCGAACCCTCAAAAGAAAACTGAAAGGAAAAGAAAAATGAACGTCCTTGCTATCAACGGCTCACCTCGCTTGAAACACAGCGCAACCTTTCACATCCTTGAACACCTTCTAGCAGGGATGCAGGAGGCAGGTGCGATAACCGATCTTATCCACCTGAGAGAACATCGTATCCTGCCCTGCACCGGTTGTTTCTCCTGCTGGATTAAGACCCCCGGGCAGTGTGTCTTGAAAGACGACATGGCTCCCCTCCTCAATAAATTGGTCTGGGCTGACCTGACTGTTTACGGCACCCCTCTCTATCATTTCAGTATGACCGGTTTGATGAAGAATTTTATTGATCGAACCTTGCCTCTTGTGGAGCCATGGCTGATTGAGCATCCGGATGAGCCGGGATTAACCACACATCCCCACCGTGTTCCCAAGATAAGGAGTATGTTTCTGGTGTCCGCAGCAGGTTTCCCGGAATTTGATCATTTTGGCCCGCTGGTGGCAACCTTTAAGTACAACGCCATGATTGGCAATACTCACTACCTGGGTGAACTGCTGAGACCTTATAGCGAAACCCTGGCCTCAGATGACTTTCAGGAAGCCTTTCAAGATTATTATGCCCTTGTCCACCAGGCTGGAAAGTCCCTGATCGAAAATGGCAGGATAGACGAGAATCTGCAAACCCAATTACGGGAGCCCTTATTCAAAATCGATCCAGCCCTCTTGCACAGCCTATCAACCAGCTACTGGGAATCGCTTATGGACAAAAACCAGGTTCCTGATTCCCTGCGCCACGGCGCAAACCCATTTCAATCCATCCCGTAATAACAGGAGACAAATAATGCTTAAACAACCAATCACCTGTCGCGAAATAATCGCCGGTATGCCTTTGGCTTTCAACGCAAATCATGCTGGAGATCTCGAGGCAATTCTTTATTTTAAAGTCATCGGTGAAGAGCCAGGAGACTATTCCCTGACAATCCAGGCAGGTCAATGTACCTTTGCAGAAGGTGTACCCTCAAAAGCAGATCTGACCATCGAAACGCCGAGTGATATATGGGTTGCCATCAGTACCGGTCAATTGAATGGCCAAACGGCTTTCATGCAGGGAAAGTATAAAGCCAGCGGAGATTTCCGACTGCTAATGGACATGAACAATTATTTTTCCGCAAAGACAGAATAAGTCTTAATCAATAACCTATCCCGGCATCCGACAAAAAAGGAACAAGTGTAGTGAAGAATACCCACAACCAACTCACAGTCCGGCAAATGCTCGAAGGACAGACTCTGGTTTTCAATCCCCGCGCGGCCGGCGATCTTGTCGCTATTATCCAATTTGTAATAACTGATCAGGATGATGCAACTTACCATCTATCCATTCAGAATGGTGATTGCGCTTTTAAACCCTTTCCAGCAGCAACTCCCAGCCTGACGATCCGAACCCCATCCGAGGTGTGGCTAGCCATAAGCCGGGGCGATCTCGATGGGCAAGAAGCGTTGATGGCAGGTCAATATGAAGCGGAAGGGAATCTGAGCCTGCTCTTACGGATGAACAACCTTTTCGATCAAAATACAGACTACCATTTACAGCGCTTTCCTGCCGGACCAATCCAGTTATTTGCAAAGGCATAACTAACAAACCAACCCAAG
>CAZXRL010000095.1:0-9908 GCA_964643275.1 uncultured Candidatus Brevefilum sp. | reverse complement strand
ATTCTCTGACCCCAACCCCGGCCCTTCCCCTTGCACCCTTCGGGTGTTCCGCTGCGCTTCAAGGGGAAGAGTGTCCGCAGGGCGGGATGGGGTGGTTCCAGAATTTAAAAAAACATAAATCCCATAATGAAAGGCTTTGCGATTGCCCCAAAAATACCCAATCTGCAAAGCCCTGTCACTGTTATTCCCTTTATAATTAGACTCCATCAGGTGATGAAATAATTGTATAAATATGATAAAATCAATCCGATTAGGAAATTAATGGATAAGGAAGACCGTGAAGTGCACATACTGTCAGGCTGATCTCTCCATCGGGACCCGAATCTGCAAAACCTGTGGGCATCCCGCTTCCATCAATCCCACCCTAGAAGATCTTTATTTTTCACGTTTAATCACCAACGCGCCAGGCGACCTGGTTCAAAAGGTACGTTCTGCACCCTATCTTGCAAAAGAGCACCGTTCGGTGACCGCCATCATGATCAACATTGCCAATCTTGACGTATTGAATGAAGAGCTCACAGAACCCGAACACAATTCTCTAACCAACACCACCCTGGACCGGATCGCTCACACCATTTATCAATTTGAAGGGACGATTGCAAAGCTCTGGGAGAGTTCAATCCTGGCTTTCTTCGGCGCACCGATCACCCATGAAGACGACCCGCTCCGGGCAGTGCATGCCGCAAATTTGATCCTCGCCGAGCTCCAGACACTCAGCCGCCAATTAGAGGCGAAATTTGGCCTCCCGGTCCAGTTCCATCTTTTGATCAATACCGGCTCAATTCTAATTGAAAACATCAAATCCAATTTCAAATTTGATTTTCAATCCCTGGACAACACCCTGGAATTTATGGATCTGGTACTCAGGATGCCAATCCCATGCTGCAGAATCATCCTCTTTGAAGATACCTACCGCTTTATCAAACCCTTTGCAAAATGTGCTCCAATCGAAGAAGTTAATTTGACGGATTCTGATATAAACCTCCAGCTCTGGCAGGTCAACGAAGTTTCAGGTAATAACCAGATGCAGCAACGAACCCCATTAACGAAGAACGCGCCTATGATCGGAAGAACCAGAGAGTTGGATCTACTTCTGGAACTCAGTGAGACCGTCCTGGCAGGTCTGGGCCGGGTGGGGGTAATTCTCGGCGAACCGGGAATTGGAAAATCAAGGCTGGTGCTGGAGTGGAAACGAAAATTATTGACCCTTCACCAACCCACGCAAATCCGCTGGATTGAAGCTCGCGGACTGGCATTCGGCCGGGAATTGGCCTACCACCTGTTGAAATCTCTGGTCAGGGCAGCGCTTGCGATCTCTGAGACCGAGTCCCCGGAAAAGGTCAAATCAACGCTGCGCCATGTCCTTGATGATCTTCTGGGCATTGATAAAGAAAGGCTCTATCTGTATCTTGCTCACCTAATGGACCTTGGGCTTTCAAACACAGAAGAGGAACAGGTCCACCAGCTCAACGCCCAGGAATTGCGTGCTCAGTACCTGCATGCACTAAGAGCCTTATTCAGGGCTATCGCACTTGAACAACCTGTAATCATCGTTCTTGAGGACCTGCACTGGGCCGACGCCTCCTCGGTTGACCTGATGATCGATTTACTTCCTCTGACTGCATCCTCCCCGATCCTGTTCTGTCTGGTTTCCAGATCAGAGAGGGATGCCATTGGCTGGCAGCTCATCGCAGCAGCCCGGGAACAGATCGGCCCCCGCCTGACGGAAATCAACCTAGAAAATTTGGGAGAGACCGAAAGCCAGACCCTCGTCCAGACTCTGCTTGAGATTGAAGAGCTGCCAGACATCATCCGCAAGATGGTTCTGGAAAAATCAGAAGGGAACCCTTATTTCATCGAAGAACTGGTTCGGATGTTAATCAATGAAAATGTGCTGACCCGAAAAAATGACGTCTGGGCAGTTGACTCAGAGGTTGATCCCAATAAAATCCCCGACAGCATCCAGGGATTGCTCATCGCGCGGATTGACCGCCTGCCCCCTGAAGCGCGAATGACCCTGAGGGTCGCCAGTGTCATTGGGCGGCACTTCCCAGAACGAGTGATTGAACGGGTACTCAAAGCACACTCAGAGGCCATCGTCCTGATGGAACAACTGAGCGTATTGGAGTCCATCGGCATGATCCGGGTTGCACAGGTCAACCCGGAACTGAGTTATGCTTTTCAGCACATTCTCCTCCATGATGCCGCTTATCGTTCAATTGTCGATGAAGACCGCGGTCATCTGCATCTGACTGTGGGACAAGTCCTTGAGGAGCTTTATCCAAAACAATATAACCGCCTTGCATCACAGCTCGCGCACCATTTCCTGGAAGGTCAGGACAATGAGAAAGCGTTCATCTATTTTGATATCGCTGGTCATGTCGCGATGGATTCCTTTGCCAATGTTGAAGCGGAGCATTATTTCGATCAGGCAATCAAATTGACCGAAGATAGAGAGAAACTCGCTCACCTCTATGCCGACCTCGGGGAATCGCTCGCCCAGCAGTCAAAACATCGTGAAGCGGTCCGAGCCTGGGAACAGGCCATAACGCATTATCGGGAATTAAATGCATATGACCGTTTGGGACGGATTTATGCCTGGTCAGCCCGATCGGCATGGTGGACCTATGACCCCAAACGGAGCCTGGAAATTTGCCTGGAAGGGCTGGAAGCCGTTGAAAACGCGGTGGAAAGCCCGGACATCGCCTATCTGATCCATGAAACCGGACGTGCTTATCTGTTCAATAATGAACCCGAGAAAGCGCAGTCCTATTGCGAGCAGGCGCTGGAGATGTCAAAACGTTTGAACGCTTATGATGTTCAGGCGGAATCGCTTGCAACTATCGGGATCCTACCCAATGTTAAACCTCAACAGGCTGTGGCAGCTCTGGAAATGGCTGTAAAAATCAGCGAATCGCACAACCTCTATGGGCCTGCATCCAGGGCTTACATCAACCTTGCTGCTGTAATCGACAAACTCGGCGATGTGCGCTTGGCCAGGGAATACCGTAACCGGGCAATCCAGCTTGGAAATAAAGCGGGAGGCGTGACGGATGAAACACTGGTCCAGCAGGCCATCATCAATGCCTCGCTCTGGCTTGGAGATTTTGATGACGCCCGCCAGCGGATTGAGCGGATGCGCCAGTATTCCCGTCAGAATGATTCCTATCTCGAAGAAAGCACGCTGGATCAGATCTATCTCGAAGGTCTGTACCATCGGCTTAGCGGCAATTTCTCAAATGCAATTGAGATATTCACTGACCTGATTGATCGAAGCCGCCAAACCAATGATCTGGAACGCCATTTACATGCCAGCAAAGCCCTGGCAGAAATCATCCTTGAATCAAACTTCCTTGAAGACAGCGAAGCGACTTCAACCAATCTTGAAATCACCTTTGGTATGATCAATGAGATCGTCCAGTCCATGCGCCAGTCAAAACTGCAAATAAACGCCGCCACTCAATGTCTGCTCAGCGACATCCATGCCCTTAAGGGAAATTGGGAGAAGGCTGAGGAAGCATTAGCGGCAGCGGACCGCTCCTATCGCGCCCAACCGGACATGCAAGACCGGGTGAGAATAGTCTTATCTCAAGCCAGATTGGAGATCTCCCGGGAAAATTATGATGACGCTCTGACCAGCTTTGAGGAGAGTCTGAAGATGCTCGAAACCATGGAAGGCCGCTGGTGGCGAATCAGGGCCCTCCTAGAAATGGGAATATCACACCTCAAGCGGAACGACCCTGAAGATATCGATCAGGCCCAAAACATCTTCCGGGAATCGCTCACCGGATTCAATGAACTTGGCGTCAGGTATTATCCTGATCTGATCATCGATAAGCTCCGTCAGGTAAAACAGATCTCCCGCGCCCAGGCAATTGCCCACCGTAAAGTCACCCAGGAGCTGGTAGAAGCAGGCCGTGTCCAACATACCTTCATCCCCACGCACTCACCGGACATTCCCGGGTACCAGATTTCAGGGGTTCTGCTCCCGGCTCATGAAACCTCCGGTGATTTTTATGACTTCATCGATCAGGAAGACGGAAAGCTGAGGGTGGTAATCGCGGATGTCGGGGATAAAGGCGCTGGCGCTGCCCTGTATATGGCAATGAGCCGGACCTTGATCCGGACCTATAGCAGTGAGGGCAAACACGATCCTGAAACAGTGATCAGCGAAGTCAACCGCCGAATCCTGAGCGATACCCAACGAGGAATTTTCCTGACCGCCATCTATGGTGTGCTCAACCCGGAAGATTCAAGTTTCACCTATGTCAACGCCGGGCACAATCCACCCTGCATCCTGCGCCGCGATGGGGGTGAGATCGATTGCCAACAATTGGAGAAAACTGGTACGCTGGTTGGGATCTTTCCCGATAACACCTGGGAAGCAAAGACGGTTGAACTCCAACCCGGAGAGACGCTGGTTCTTTATACAGATGGCATTACCGAAGCTCAAAATGAGGCTGGTGAATTTTTTGGGTATGAGCGTTTATTGGAAACGTTGAAAACGGGCTTTGACCACCCGGCTGAGGACTTTCGGAATATGATCCTTGAGAACGTTCAGGCCTTCACCGGGTCTGCGCCGCGCCTCGATGACATTACACTGATTGTGATCCACAAAGAATAAAAAAAACAGGCTGCTCAAGGCATTTGAGCAGCCCATTGTATTATCCGGTATTTGTTTAATTGGATACTTCTGCCTTATCCCGTTTCGAAACATCAACCGATTTTTTCTTTTTAAAGACCACTTTATCGTCTTCAATATCAACCGTAACGGTATCCCCTGTTTTGAAATCGCCGGAAAGCAGGCTCACAGACAGAGGGCTCTCAACATGTTTCTGGAGTGCCCGCTTCAACGGCCGAGCGCCGAAAGCAGAATCAAACCCCTCAGCAGCCAACCAGATCGTTGCTTCATCGGTCAACTCAACCTGTAAGCCATGATCGGCTAGCCTGGATTGGATATCTTCCATCTGCAGAGCGACAATCTCACGCATATCTTCCTCTGTCAATGAGGAAAACACAATGGTTTCATCAATACGGTTCAGGAATTCAGGACGGAAGGTGTCCTTGAGAGCCTTCTCGATTTTCTCAAGATTAGCCCGGTCGCTCTCATCCAATGAGCCGAGAAAACCGAGGGTCCCGCTCTTGGTGACATATTCTGTTCCCAGGTTGCTCGTCATGATCAGAACGGTGTTCCGGAAATCAACCACCCGCCCCTGACCATCCGTGAGCCGGCCGTCATCCAGGATCTGTAACAGCGCGTTCCAGACCTCCGGATGGGCTTTCTCAACCTCATCAAAGAGGATCACCCGGTAAGGCCGCCTGCGAACAGCTTCCGTCAATTGTCCACCTTCTTCATAACCGACATAACCGGGAGGCGCACCGAAGAGACGTGAGACGGTATGCTGCTCACGGTACTCGCTCATGTCAATCCGTACCAGCGCTTCCTCATCATCAAACATGAATTCGGCCAGTGCTTTGGCGAGTTCGGTCTTACCGACACCGGAAGGCCCAATGAAAATAAACGAACCGATGGGCCGGCGCGGGTCTTTCAATCCGCTGCGAGCCCGCCGGATGGCATCCGCAACTGCAGCCACAGCCTTGCCCTGTCCAATGAGACGTTCATGGAGCCTGCCTTCCATTTGAAGCAGCTTATCCTTTTCATCTTCCATCATCTGTGACACAGGGATACCGGTCCACTGGTTTATAACTTCTGCGATGTCATTGACGTCCACAACTTCATCCAGTTTGTGTTCCTGCTCCCAGGCGTCCCGTTTGGAATTAAATTCTTCTTCAATCCGAAGCCGGTCAGATTTCATCTGGGCCGCGCGTTCGTAATCGCGCTCGACACCGGCCTGTTCTTCTTCCTTCAACAGGCGGTCAATCTCAGATTTGAGGTCTTTTAGGTCATCCGGCAGGGAGTAAAGCGCCACCCGAAGTTTGGCTGCGGCTTCGTCCATCAGGTCAATGGCTTTATCAGGCAAACGGCGGTCCGTGACATACCGAGCGGAGAGTTTCGCCGCCTGGACCAGGGCTTCATCTGAAAAGGTTACTTTATGGTGCGCCTCATAACGATCACGCAAACCGCGCAGCATTTCAATCGTATCATCCACAGAAGGTTCTTCAACAAAAACAGGTGCAAATCGGCGTTCCAGCGCGGCATCCTTTTCGATGTATTTGTGATACTCGTCCAGGGTTGTCGCCCCAATGCATTGCAATTCGCCCCGTGAGAGCGCGGGTTTGAGCATATTGGATGCATCCATCGCGCCCTGGGCTGCGCCGGCACCAACCACGGTGTGAAGTTCATCAATAAAGAGGATGATCTCACCATCTGAGCGCTGGATCTCTTCAATGGCAGCTTTTAACCGCTCTTCAAATTCACCGCGGAAGCGGGAACCGGCGATCATCGCGCCAAGGTCCAGAGAAACAACTTTCTTGCCCATCAGGATCTCAGGCACATCATTGCCAGCCACCTTCTGGCTGAGCCCCTCAACAATGGCTGTCTTACCGACACCAGCCTCGCCGATCAGTACGGGGTTGTTCTTCGTCCGGCGGCACAAGATCTGGATCAGGCGCATGATTTCCACGTCCCTGCCGATCACCGGATCAAGCTTTCCCTCTCTGGCCATGGTGGTCAAATCTCGGGTGTACTTCTCCAGTGTCCGGTAACGGGATTCCGCTTTGGGGTCGGTGACCTTCTGCCCGCCACGCAGCTCATCAACAGCGTCCATGACACGCTGGCGGTTGATTCCAAGATCTTCAAGCAGCCGGGCAGCAGGGGTGTTACGTTCGCCTAAAATCGCCAGGAAGATGTGCTCGGTTGAGATATACTCGTCCTTCAACCGGTTGGCTTCCTGATTGGCCTGGTCTATAATCCGTTTTACCCGGGGGGTGATGAACACCTGCCCCGTGCCACCACCGAAGATATTGGCCTTCGGGCTGGTGCGCAGGATATAGTCCAAACGCTCTTTGAAGTTCTCGGGATCAATTTTGAGAATATCAAGGAGCTGGGAAATCACACCATCCGGCTGTTCAATTAACGCCAGAAGGATGTGTTCGGTATCTATCTGATTGTGCCCGTAACGCTGAATGATCTCAGCGGCGCGCTGCGCCGCTTCCTGGGCACGTTCTGTAAATCGATCAAATCGCATCATATCTTTATCGTTCCTTGCTAGGTTATCAATTACCTGTGCTTCATCAAGAACAATTGAATTATAGCATTTTAAGGGTTGTTTTTGTCACAATTTTTATAAGAAATATATAATAAATATGGGTATTCAGGCAATTGGATGCAATAATTACACCAGAGATTCCCTACAAGATCAACATGGCGTCGCCAAATGAGAAGAACCGGTAAGATTTCTCGACGGCCAATGCGTAAGTCCTCAGCACCCGCTCCCCCCCCGCAAAAGCGCTGACCAGCATTAACAATGTAGATTTCGGCAAGTGGAAATTCGTCACCATGGCATCAACCGCTTTAAAGCTGTACCCCGGCAGGATGAACAGGTCAGTTGGCCCTGAAAAAGGTGCCACCAGCCTGCCCTCAGGCGCAACCCTGGCGGCAGTCTCCAGAGTCCTGACGCTGGTGGTGCCGACCGCAATGATCCGTCCGCCGGCGGCTTTTGCCGCATTAATTGCAACCGCCGTCTCAGGTGACAGCTCACACCATTCGGTGTGGATCTTGTGTTCTGAGGGGTCATTTTCTGTCACCGGCGCAAAAGTATCCAACCCGACATGCAGGGTCAGCCGGGCAAATTTGATCCCGGTATCCTTCAGCTTATCCATCAAAGCAGGGGTGAAATGCAACCCGGCCGTTGGCGCAGCCGCAGACCCGGGAGTCCTTGCATAAACGGTCTGGTACCGTTCCGGGTCATCCAGATGAGTATGGATATAGGGCGGCAGGGGCACATGCCCAACCTGACCAAGAAAAGGTTCAATCGGTTCGCTGAACCGCACCGCACGTTTCGGCCCGTCCAGCACTGCAACAACTTCGGCCTCCGGGCCACCCTCAATGGTCAGTTTTCGTCCGACACTCAACCCCTTACCACCGCCTAAAGCGGTCCACGTCTGCGCGTCCTGCTTTTCCAGTAAAAGCAGTTCCGCTTTCCCCCCGCCCGGCTGCTTCCGGGCATAGATCCGGGCCGGGATCACACGGGTCTCATTGATCACCAGGAGATCACCAGCGCGTAAATAGCGCTCGATCTGCCAGAAGCTGGCATGTTCGAGAGTGTCGGTTTCCCGATCCAGCACCAAAAGACGGGAATTATGCCGCGGCGAAACAGGCGTCTGGGCAATTAGCTCCTGGGGGAGTTTATAATCAAAATCGCTTGTCCGCATGGGAGAGGTCAATTCAAAATAAGGATTGCTGGGCTTTTGCATCGCGGAAATCCAGCCCAAGGTGATCGTAGGCATTGCGGGTCGCCTGCCGCCCCTGGGATGTCCGTTCAAGGAACCCCAGCTGGAGGAGATACGGTTCCACAACATCCATGATCGTATCCGGTTCCTCACTGACGGAAGCCGCAATCGTATTAAGCCCCACCGGGCCGCCGTTATATTTTTCAATCACACATAACAACACCCGCCGGTCGAGATCATCCAGCCCCTGCTCGTCGATGTTAAGCAGGTCCAGGGCAGCCTGAGAGACCGGGCCGGTGATTTCACCCTCAGCTCTGACCTGGGCAAAGTCCCGCACCCGGCGCAGCATGCGCAACGCCACCCGGGGTGTACCGCGAGCGCGTTCTGCGATTTCTCTGACCCCCTGCTCATTGTACCGGATATTGAGCAGCCCTGCCCCGCGCTGGATGATTTCGATCAATGCATCGATCTCATAAAACTCCAACCGGTAGGTTGCACCAAACCGGGCGCGCAGCGGAGATGTGATCAGGGCCAGACGCGTGGTCGCCCCAGCCACCGTGATATGAGGCAGCTTGAGCCGGATCGAGCGCGCGGCCGGACCTTTCCCGATGACAATATCGAGAGAAAAGTCTTCCATCGCCGGATAAAGCACTTCCTCTACCGCCCGTCCCAGCCTGTGGATCTCATCAATAAAGAGAATGTCACCTGCGTGGAGGTTCGTTAGGATGGCCGCCAGATCGCCCGCCCGTTCAATGGCAGGCCCGGATGTCACCTTGATACTCACGCCCATTTCGTTCGCGAGGACATGTGCCAGGGTCGTTTTCCCCAACCCGGGCGGGCCGTAAAACAATACATGATCCAGAGCCTCTGATCGGAGTTTGGCAGCCTGAATCAGGATTTCCAGGTTCTCTTTGACCTGGTCCTGCCCGATCATCTCTTTGAGATGCGCAGGCCGTAAGGCTCGGTCTATCTGGTCTTCGGGTCGTTCTTCGCCATCAATGAAGCGGTCCGGTGTTTCTGCCATCATGACCTCGATTATACCCGAACATCGATTTTCTCATTTGCTGATAGGCCGGGATGGCATGCAAGCGCGATTATGCTGTTCCAATCCAACCCCTGCTCTGAAATCCTCATCTCCCCCTGCTAAAACCACCTGACATAGAATGGCTGTGGTATCATCATGGGCAATTGAAAGGAGCCTCCATGAACCGCAAAACCATTGATATCGCAGATCTCAAAGTCCAACCCCATCATCTCTTCCACACCCAGTGGGCTTTACTAACCTCCGGGGATTTCGCCGGCAAGCACTTCAATACCATGACCATCGGCTGGGGCGCGCTCGGCACTATGTGGAGCAAACCCTTTGCTTTTGTCGCAGTCCGACATTCCCGCTTTACCCTTGAGTTTATTGAGAAATACGACACCTTCACCCTCTCAGCCTTTCCTAGCAAGTTTCACGATGCGCTGAGCTTGTTAGGCTCCCGGTCTGGCCGCGATTGCGATAAAATCACAGCCTCCGGTCTGACCCCCATAGCCGGGTCCAGGGTCGCTTCGCC
>CAZXRL010000094.1:0-9952 GCA_964643275.1 uncultured Candidatus Brevefilum sp. | reverse complement strand
AAAACACCCGCCAATCGGGGGTATAGTGCCAGAAGATATGGGGTGGTGAGATGAATCTCGAATCAAGTGGAGTCCTAGCTCTGGCCCATTCCTGAACATCCCGCCAGGGAGATTGAGGGCCGTAAATGTGCCATCCCGGTTCCCAGAGACCAGTCTGGACCGCGGTAAAAACCGTCACAGCCTGGATGATGATAACCACAGGAATCAGCCAGGCGGGGCTGAACCGGCTTCGGTTAAGAAGTTTCAATAAGTGCCATAAAAGAATTGTGAACAGCGGGGTTATAAATAGGATGAAACTTAAACTAATCAGGAGAAACCCACTGGTTTTAAGCCGGTGTTGCCGGTATTGTTCCCCGATAAAACCGCTGAGGTAAAGCATCCCGAAATAAAGCAGGAAGACGCCAGCCCGCAGGATCTGCATTTGCAGGATGATGGTGATCGGAAGCAGGTAGGAAGCGAGCGTCCCAACCGCTATCAGAACTGCAATGGCATAGACAAAATTGCGCATGGTGCGGTGCTGCTCGTTATTCGGAAGGTGATGATACCCAAGAATGAATCCCCAGGCTGTCGCAATGCCCGCGATCAGATTGCCAATTACATGAGGAATAGTGCTGACCGGGAAATAGACTGTGAACAACAGGCCCCGCGCGGCAAGATCAAGCATCTCAGGCCGAAGGGTCAGGTCAATTCCATCGCCGGTTCCCATCCGCCAGATCAGCACAGGCAGACCGGCAATCATAAAAATAATAATTTGAAGAACGGGCTTCTTCCAGAATTTAAATTGGAAACGGATGGCTTCGTCCAGCAGGAACATGCACAGGACAAAGACCGCATAGATGACATGCAGGTTGAACATCAACCCCAGCAGAAGGAATGCCCAGATTTTTTTGTTTTTCAGATAGAGCCAGATACTGCCCAACAGGAACGGAAGCACGAAGGTCCGGTTAAGTAATGAAAATTCAATTATTTGGAAACCGGGGAAGCCCAGATGTGGAAAGACAAGCGCCAGGACAATCAACAGGTTGGCGGTTTGATTTTTAAATAAAAGGTTTGATAATTCCCAAAACATCCAGAGGGTCCCGTAGACTGTGAGAACGTGGACGAAAAACATCCCGATTTCAAGTAAACCGGCTTTAAACAGGGGAATGAACAGAAACCAGAAATAGGAGAAATGATACCAACGCAGATTCAGAAAAACATCATTTGGATAAAGTTCGGGGCTGACGAATTTCTTTAAGAAGGTCAGATGAAATACCTGATCAAAAGTCCCAAAATGATACCCATTGACGGCAATAGCCAGAAGCGCTAACCCCAGAAAGACCAGATGTCTTTGAAAAGGGTGCTTTTGGAGATAATGGGATATTCTTACAATCATCTGGATTTTACCAATTTCGCTGTCTTTTATTGAAGCTAATAAAGCCATGTTTAATATTTAGTTAATACCCCTTTATAAAAAGGGAGAAATAGGACATAATCGGTATTATAGACGAAAGATAAAAGAAGTGGAAAAGTAATTTACTCAGGAGTATTACCATGAATCCCGATCACAGCCAGGCTGAATTGGGGAGAGCGTTAGAAGACTTCCGAAAAGCCAGAGCAAAAGCACAATGGCAACGATTCCTCGCATCTATTACCGGTGAAACGCAGGAATTATTGCCGTATGATGAAATCACCCGCAAACTTCATGCCAGGGGGCTGTCATCAAAGGGGTTACAGGAAGTTCCAGTAAAGGCGATTGTTGGGAGTGTAAACCGTTACCAGGATTTCGACCGCAATTTTCTTCCCCTGCGGGATGGTGATATGGAACGGTGGGCCAGGGTTAAGGCGGTAATGACCTCTCCCGGCAGTGCCGGTCTTCCCCCAATCCGGGTGTATAAGCTGGGCGATGTCTATTTTGTTCTGGATGGGAATCACCGCGTGTCCATTGCACGCATGATGGATATTGAGACAGTTGAAGCCTATGTCACTGAGATACGGTCGAAAGTGACCCTTTCTCCTGATGACTCGCCGGAAGAGCTCATTCTCAAAGAAGAATATGCGGATTTTCTTGATGAGACAAAATTTGACCAGATAGTCCCTGATGTTGAACTGAAATTAACATTTCCCGGGCAGTACAATTCCTTGATTGAGCATATCCATGTGCACCGTTACTATATGGGGATTGAAGAGGAACGCGAGGTCCCCTGGGAAGAAGCTGTCCGCCATTGGTATGAATTCGTTTATCTGCCAGTTGTGAAGATCATCCGCGATCAAGGTATCCTTGATGTCATTCCTGACCGGACGGAAACGGATCTCTATTTGTGGGTCATGGACCATAAGACCTACATGCAGGAAGAATTTGGATGGTCAATTCGCCCGGATAAAGCCGTTTCCGATCTGATTGAAAGTAAAGACCCTCGGTTTTTCAGGAAACTCCGAAAAATTGGGAAAAAGTTGATCAGAATTATCATTCCTAAAGCATTTGAGAATTATCCGACCCCCGGCAAGTGGCGTGAGAATGTCGACCTGGATGAGCGTAACCTGTTTGCTGACATTCTGGTCGCTATGAGTGGGACTGAGGAGAGCTGGCTGGCTCTGGAGCAGGCGATTTTTCTCGCTGAATTGGAACAAGCTGAAGTCCGCGGATTGGCAGTAAGGGGGAAAGGCCAGAAAGAGTCCGCTTATGCCCATGAAGACCTGGCGGAGGCTTTCCAGGGCCGGATTGAACAGAGTGGGCTTTCCGGCAACCTTGCCTATGCGGAAGGACGGATCTCAGACACGATCATTGAACGGGCAAAGGTGAATGATCTGGTCGTGCTTCATTTGAGTCATCCGCCCGAGTCTGGCCTCTTTAAAAGGCTTGAATCGGGGATCCGGTTAATGATTCGACAGTGTTCCAGGCCGATTCTGTTTGTTCGGGATGAAATCAGCCCGATGAATCACATGCTATTGTCCTATGACGGTAGCCCAAAAAGCAAAGAGGCGCTTTTTATCACAGCCTACTTCACTGACCGATATAAAAAAAAGGTCACTGTGCTGGTTGTGAATGACGACCGTGATCAGGCTGAGGCGTTGATGGAAGAGGCCGGCGTAGTTCTTGGTGAGCGTGTTGTGGAAAATATCTATCGTCCGCATTCCGGGAGAGTCGGAGACATTATTTTACAGGTCGCCTATGAAGTGTCTGCAGAAACGATTATGATGGGGGGATATGGTTTGTCACCCCTTCTTGAGATGGTCTTCGGCAGTACGGTTGATGGCGTCCTGCGGCGGTCAGGAATTCCCGTTCTTGTCTGTCAGTGACCGTATTCGATAGAGCGCAAGGACTGTCGTGTCATCACTGAGGGGAGCATCGCCAAGGAAGGTTTGCAGATCGGCTTTCAGGATTTCCAGGAGCTGCTCCGGTTTCTGTCCGATGGCGTTTTCGAGTATTTCCAGTAACCGTTTTTCTCCATACATCTGGTCCGCTGTGTTAAAAGCTTCAGTGACGCCATCTGTATAGAGAACCAGGCAGTCGCCCGGGTGAAGTTTCAAACTGCGCTCAGCGAGGTGAATATCTTCCATTGCACCAAGGGCGATCCCGCCCTTTTCCAATTCAACGACTTTATTTTCAGCCATGCGGAGAACAATAGGGGGATTATGGCCTGCGATTGCATAAGTCAGTATGCCATCCTCCAATGAGAGAATACCGTAAAAAGTGGTAACAAAGAGGCCATTCTCTGAGTTCATCAAAAGCAGGTCATTGACCCGTTCAAGCGTTCTGGCAGGCGATGTTGTTTCAAGGACAGCCGCACGGATCAGAGTCCGGGTAACGGTCATATAGAGCGAAGCAGCCAATCCTTTGTTTGATACATCCGCGATCACGAAACCCAGCCGGCCATCAGGCAGAAGGAAATAATCGTAGAAATCTCCCCCGACCTGCCGGGCGGTATCCCAGCGGACATCCATCTCCCAGCCGGGCATTGGCGGCATTTGCGAGGGGAGGAAGGTCTGCTGGATCTCCCTTGCAAGTTGGAATTCGCGCTCAAGCCGTTGCCGATCCAGCATTTCCCGGGTCAACCGGTCGTTTTGGATGGCAAGAGAAGCCTGTTGGGCTATACCCCATAAAAGTTCAAATCGTCGTTCACGATTGATCCCGACGTTGTTGTCCTGAGCGAGGAGCACACCAAAGACCTTATCCTTGACAGCGAGTGGGAAGCCCATCAGAACGGGATAGCGGCTATTTAAGATGGGGGTGGGATCCATTAAACTCTCATCCGGGAGGACCAGGTCCCAGTCATCAGGGGGGAGCGGGTCTTCGACAAAGGGGACAACAAGCGGACGGTTACTGCCATATACTGCGTCCAGCATGGGGAAATCCCCCGGGTCATAGGTGATCCCAATCAATTCTGATTCATCAATGGTGTTCTTTGTTGTCGCCTGCGTTGTTGAAAAAAGGCCCTCTCCTTCATTCTTAAGATAAATCAGACTTGAATCAATGCCTACGAGGATGGGGATCAGGTGGATGATCGAATTTAACACATCATCCAGGTCTGCACTGCTGACTGCGGCTTGGGCTGCCTGTAAGAGAACGGTGGATACATAAGCTTCTTCCTGGCGTGATTCAAGCAGGCTGATGTTTTCCACCGCAACGGCTGTTTGTTGGGCGATCCCCTGGATGAGGCTCAGTCGTTCCTTGCTGAAGGGTTTTTCCACATTAAGGGATGAGTTAGTCTCCGGCTCATTCACAATCAAAAACGCTCCCAAAACCTCATTTCGAGCGATGAGGGGCATCAGGATCATGGTGTCTTCATCCGACAGGGCCTCAAGCTGCTGGGGCAATTGTAGGTCTTCCTGCGGGTCTAGAAGCAATACCGGTTCGTGCGTGAGTGTGAGTTCTGCCAGCAACGGGGAATTTGGCAGCGGGATGGGTTCATTGATGTCAATCGCTTCACCTGGATCACTAAGGCCATAAGATGCATAGAGGGAATAGATTTCAGTTTCCGCATCCCTGAGGAAGAGCGCGCACCCCTTGATCCCCACAACCATGGGCGTCAGTCGTACAATGGTTTGAACGAGCTCGGAGAGATTCGTCTGGGATTGGGTTGCCTGAGCGACCTGTAACAGGACGGTCGCAATCCAGGCCTGTTCCTGAGAGGTGGCGTACAAGCGGGAATTTTCAACCGCGATTGCGGCATAACTTGCAAAGGCGGAAGTAATCTTTTGAGATTCGTTCCCATAACGCCCGGGTTCATGATGGAGCAGGGTCAGCATTCCCAGAACTTCGTCTCCGGTGTAGAGCGGTGCGGCAATGGCGGAATAGTCCTGAGGCATGCCGAATTTTTCAGCGAGGGGGCCGATGGTGTCAACGGGTTTGCGGATCGCCGGTTGTTCTTCGATAAGGGCGTTCTTGATCCATGCATCTGGAACAACCTTGATCTTTCCAAGTTCTTCTGAGTTGAAATCGTCCGCAAATTTGTAAGCTGCAAGATAGAGTTCTCTTTCTTCGGGAGGGGCAGCTTCAGACGGATTGGGTGTGAACAGCCAGATGCCGCCGATGTCACATGGAAGGTTTTTTTGAAGCTCATCAAGAATCGCCTGGAGAACGCTGTCAAGGGCAGTGTTATCGGAGAGGAGTCCAGCGATATCCCGAAGGCTCTCAGCGACCTGTCTGCGCCATCTTTCCGAACGATAGAGGCGGGCGTTTCGGATGGCAATTGCAATATTGTCCGCCAGGGTTTCCATCAATTGTTGGTCATCGACTGAGAATGCGTTCTTTCGGTCGCTTTGAATATCCAGTACACCCAGGATTTCTCCTCCAAAAATCAGCGGCAGCGTCATTTCGGAGCCGTGTTTTTCCTGTTCAAAAGGAGTATCCAGATATTGTTCATCTTTTTCAACATCGTTGATCCGGCGGGTCTCACCATTATGCACAACCCAGGGGATAACGCCCTTTTCACTGTTTAGATCATAGGTAATGCCAGCTTCTTCATACTGTTTGGATTTCCCCCCGCTACCGGCTCTGAATGTGATTTTTGACCGCACCGGATCAACGGTAAACAGGTGAACATAGGGGAATCCAAACCGGTTGTGGATGAGGTTTACGATCCGATTAAGAAGCTCATCGGTATCGAGAATAAACGTGATGGCACGACTGGCTTCGGCAACGGCAGAGAGTTGATCCGCTTTTCGCTGGACATTCTGTAAAAGCCGGGTGCTTTCAATCGCGATCGAAATATTGTCCGCCAATGATCGCAACACGAGCAAATCATCTTCATCAAAAGCGTTTTTAATGTCTGATTGGACATCAAAAACGCCGAAGATCTCTTTATCCACTCTCAATGGGATGACGGCTTCGGATAGGGTTTCATCCAAAGCGTCAACTTCCTGGTAGCGGGGTTCCAGGGTAACATCACTGGCGATCAACTCCTGACCTGTGCCGGCGACATAACCAATCATATGCTCGCCCAGAGCAAACCCGGGATGGTTGTTTTTTTCGAAATCGGGATGGTCACTCTCATCGGCGCCGGCGCTTGCCTTGAACTTCAGGCGTTGGGTTTCCTCATCAATGAGAAAGACCGCCACGTAATAGTAGTTAAAGGTTTCCTGGATTAGGGCAGTGATTTGCCTGGTGAGGGTGTTAAGATCGGTGATCTGTGAGATCCGGGCAGCAACCGACTGTACCAGAGAGAGCTGTTTTTGCCGCCAATCATGCAGCAAAGATTGAAGGGTGGCATGGATGGCTAACCCGGAGAGAACACCAAGATCGGATAGATAATCTAAATCAGTCTGGGAAAAAGGACGCGACCTATGAAGAATGATCCTTCCGATCTCGTTTGCGCCCTTGAGCATTGGTGTGATTACCCAATAGGATGATTCACTCTCCTCAAAAGAAGCACACGGTTCGGTCTCGTCAATCCTGAATGGTATGTTCGGGGGCGGGGCTTCCTCTGGTGATGATTTCGGCGGTCTTTTCAGCCATATATGGGCATCAGCACCGAAATACTTGCGGAGGAAAACGAGCAGGCGTTCCTTTTGATCCCCAAATTTTGAGGTATTGATCAGGTCTTCGCCCAGTTTTACGATGGCCTTACGGGTTGGATCCGGTGTGGGTTGGGTTGATTTTTGAGGAGGCAAATTCAACCCCCTCTGTATTTCACGAGGGTGAGCGAATTTCCTTTTGTTTTTGAAAAATCAAAAGTGACCTTATCCATCAGCTGCCGCATAAAGAAGATCCCCAGGCCGCGCTCCTTCCGGATTTCCAGAGGAGAAGTGATATCCGGTTCGGGGATTTCATCAGGGTCGAAAGGCTCACCATTATCAATCAGGATGATTTGGATACCGTTCTGGATTTCTTTCACTCTGATGATGATATCGCCGATATCTTCACCACCATACGCATGGTCGATGATATTGGCGCAGGCTTCATCAACTGCGGTCTGAATGGCATAGACGTCACCGGGAGAGAACCCCGCATCTTTGGCCTGGGTGACGATGAAGTCACTGATCAGGGCCAGGCTTTGGAAATTTCCCGAAAAGCTTTTTGAGATCATCAGGACAACCCTTTAGAATTTTCCAACTGCGGTGACAACGTCATCATGAATTTCAAAAAGCTGATTGAATCCAGCCAGCCCCAGGCTGGCGAGCACCTGATCTGAAACATGTGCCAGAAGAATCTCCCCCTGGTTGTGGCGTTTGCATTGTTTTTGGGCGTTGACCAGGGTGAGCATGCCTGAACTGGAGAGATAGGTCACATTCTTAAGATCGATGACCATTTTATAATGTCCGTCCGCCATCAACGCCTTAAGGACTTCTTCAATAGCTGGAGAAGTGTAACTGTCGATCCTTCCGCTGATTTCGATTAAATCACAGTGTTTGTATTCTGTTATTGAAAATTCCATGCCAGATACCTTCTTCCAGAAGATTGGTGTTATTATATCATGGTGACGTTTTAAGTCCTTGCAGGACCGCTGTCTTGTGGAATAAATAATCCAGACATAAATTGAGAGATAATCATGATGGCGGTTCGGAGACCAGGGAGGATATCAAGATGGCAGAAAACCACCTACACTACCGGATAAAGGATATTGAAACATCGCAGCGTCCGCGAGAGAGGTTGAGGGCTCAAGGTGCTGAGGCACTGACACATGCCGAGCTATTGGCGATCCTGCTCCGGGTGGGAAAGCAGGGGGTTAATGCCGTTCAGATTGGGCAGCGATTGCTGGATCGTTTTGGCGGTTTGATGGGTATGCACCGGGCGACTTTTGTTGAGTTGTGCGATGTCAGCGGTGTTGGGGAGGCAAAGGCGGCTCAGATCATGGCTGCCATCGAATTGGGACGGCGGATCTCCAGCCTGTCACCCGAGGACCGGCCGGCGATTGCCTCGCCGGAGGATGTCGCGGATCATGTGCAATACAAAATGATGGCGCTTGAACAGGAAGAACTCTGGGTATTATTGCTGGACAGTCGGAATCGGCTGCTCAGATTGGAGCCGTTATACCGGGGTTCCCTCAATGCTTCTTCTGTCCGTCCGGCTGAAGTGTTCAAGCCGGGGATTCGAGCGAATGCCGCAGCATTGATCATTGCTCATAACCATCCCAGCGGAGACCCCTCACCAAGCCCGGAGGATATTCACCTGACCCGGATGTTGATTGAAGCAGGCCGGCTGCTGGAGATGCCAATCCTTGACCATGTCGTGGTTGGTGTAAACCGGATTGTCTCGATCAAATCCATGCATCCGGATCTCTGGTAGACCGCAGCAATTGATACGCCTCTCTAAAATCATCCGGATAAGGCGCCGTGAAATGATGGCGTGCTCCTGTTGCCGGGTGAGTGAAAGAGATTTCCCGGGCATGGAGCATCATCCTTGGGGTAGTCGCAGGCTGAGGCCCCAACCCTGCGCTGTAGAGGTCATCGCCCAAGATTGCAAGATCAAAAGCCCTCAGGTGGGCCCTGATCTGGTGCGTGACACCGGTGAGGATCTCTATTTCCAGTAATGCGGAATCTTGAAACAATTTTTTGACAGCAAGTTTGGATACCACAGGTTTACCCCTGATATGGTCAACCCGGGTGCGATGCTGACGGTCAGCATCCGTCCTAAGGGGGAGATCAACGTTTTTTTCACGCCATTCCGGTTTGGGGGCGACAAGCGCATGATATTTCTTGCTGACCTGACGGTCACGAAATGCCTGGTTCAGGTCCCGATGTGCATCAGGATTGCGGGCCAACACCATGACGCCGCTGGTTTCTTTATCCAATCGATGAACCATCCATAAAACCCCAAACTCAGGCTCGAGTATGCTTCTGAGATGAGGCAGTTGATCATCATAACCATCCGGGACGGAGAGAACCCCGGCGGGTTTGTTGATGATTAACAGCTCATTATCTTGAAAAAGGAGGGAAATTTGTGTCATTGAAGCATTCTATTTGGCTTAGGAAACATAGTATACTGGGATTACTGACCTCGATTACGCTCTGTTTTTGTAGAAAGGAGCCGCGCATGCATATTGTCCATGTTTTTGTTGAGGTTAAACCTGACCAGATTGATGCTTTTAAAGAGGCGACTTTGGCAAATGCCAGATCGAGCGTTAATGAGCCAGGGATCGCACGTTTTGATGTATTGCAGGATGCAGACTATCCGGAACAATTCCTGCTTGTTGAAGTTTACCGCACAATGGACGACCCGGCCAGACATAAGGAAACAGACCATTACAAGGCCTGGAAAAACCTCGTTGAAGATATGATGGCTGCACCTCGATCCAAGAAGGTCTATGAAAATATCTATCCAGATGACCCGGCTGGGGCTGATCATGGTCTTTGAATTTGCCACTTCTGACCGAATCATCTTTGGCAATGGGAGTCTTGCCAGGATGCGTGAGATCGCCCCTGTTCTGGGCCGCAAGCCGCTGATTGTCAGCGGCGGCGGTTCAGTTTCATTGGATAAAATCCTTGAGATGATGGATGATCTTGACCTCACGTGGGAAGTCTTCAGGGTCAG
>CAZXRL010000093.1:0-10031 GCA_964643275.1 uncultured Candidatus Brevefilum sp. | reverse complement strand
CAAGCGTCTACAGCGCAAGCAAACTTGCCCGGGAGGAATTCCCGGATCTTGACGTCAGTATCCGAGGCGCTGTTTCCATCGGCCGCCGAGTGCAGGACCCCTTGGCCGAACTCGTGAAAATCGATCCCAGGTCCATTGGCGTCGGCCTCTATCAGCATGACATCAACCAGACAAAACTATCTGAAGCACTCGACCAGGTCGTTGAATCCGTTGTTAACGCAGTGGGTGTTGAAGTCAATTCTGCTTCGGCCACGCTCCTCACCCACATCGCCGGGATTGGGCCTGCCCTTGCCGAAAAGATCGTCGAACATCGGGAGGAACACGGACCTTTTTCTGACCGTCAAGCCCTCCTCGCTGTCGCTGGGATGGGTGCTAAAACTTTTCAGCAGGCAGCTGGATTCCTGCGAATTCGAGATGGGCACAATCCGCTGGATGCAACCGCGATCCATCCCGAGAGTTATCCCATTGCAAAGAAAATCCTGGAAAACCTTCAGCTTGACATCCACGCAGACCCACAATCACGGATCCAGGTTGTTGAAAAGGCCAAAGCATCTCAAATGCTTCAAAAGCTTGCAGATGACCTCCAAACCGGCCTTCCTACACTCGCGGATATCCTGGATGAGATTGCCCGGCCCGGCCGCGACCCGCGCAAAGATCTGCCCAGGCCTTTATTGCGCAAAGATGTGCTCAGCATGGAAGATCTTTCATCTGGGATGAATTTACGGGGTACAATACGAAATGTCGTCGATTTTGGCGCGTTTATTGATATCGGGGTCAAGAATGATGGATTGCTCCACCGCTCAAGAATCCCCAAAGGAATTCACTTGCAGATCGGGGACATCGTTGACGTTCTGATCCTATCCGTTGACCATGACCGGGGCCGGATTGCCCTGGGCATGGGAGAAAGAGACCCGTAAATGACTTCACAGACAGCCGAGGGAATCTCTGAATTCAGCTTTGCAAAAAAATACGAATCCAATCTGAGTTCCCCTATCCGCTGGATCCTCTCCCACTCTATCCACCAATGGCCCTTTATCCTGATGGCCTTGTTCGGCGCCATCAGTAATGCTGCGCTTGCTAGCCTGATCCCAATCTACATTGGTCTTGCTTTCAACGAAGTTCTCAGCACCCAGTCATCAATGGCCGTTATTGGACGCTATGCGTTGATCCTAGGGATTTCTCAAATCCTTCGGGGATTTCTCCAATTTGTCCGAAATTACGGCTTTGAAATCATCGCCCAAAAGGTTGAACGTGTAATCCGCCAGGAGCTCTATCTCAATCTTCTGGGGAAAAGCATGACCTTCCACAACCTCCAATCTGTGGGTGATCTGATGGCGCGGGCTACCAATGATGTCCGGGAAGTAAATTATATGTTCAGTCCCGGATTTAACCTGGTGATCGGTTCTCTGAACTTTCTGTTTATCCCGCTTATCGTAGGGCCATCCTATCACATCTCGTTGATCATCACACCTGCGGTGTTTATCGTTCTCTACCTGCTGGCGCTCTGGCATTATCTGACAATCCTCAACCCGGTTACCAGCGAAGTGCGCCAGACCTTTGGGCAACTCAACAGCCGTCTTGCCGAAGCAATTGACGGTGTGGAAGTGGTCAAAGGGAGTGCCCAGGAAGATTCTGAGATCGATCTCTTTAACGAAAACGCAACAGATTATCGGGACGCATCAATCCGCCAGGGTGATATCGAAAGTCGTTTCTTGCCGCTCCTGTTATTGGGTATCACCATGGCTGCCGGTCTCGCGCATGCGTTATTTCTCATGCAACAGGGACATCTCAATATCGGTGAAGTAATTGCCTATTTTGGGACTTTATCCTTATTAGGATTCCCCACATTTGTATCCCTCTTTGCCTATTCTCAAATTTCACTGGGCATTGCGAGTTCAAAACGTATTCTTGAAACGATGAACACGGAAAATTTATTGGATCAGAATATCAACGGACATGCACAACCCATCAAAGGGAAGGTCGAATTTCAAGGTGTGGTTTTCGCCTATGAAGGTGATGACCCCGTACTCGAGGAAATCAATATCTCAATCGAGCCAGGGCAAACCGTTGCTATTGTGGGACAAACGGGATCGGGAAAGACTTCTCTCGTAAAACTGATCAACCGTACCTTTGATGTCAATGCTGGCGCTGTTCTTGTTGACGGTGTTGATGTTCGGGACTGGTATCTTGAATCCCTTCGGAACCAGATTTCAACCATTGAACAGGATGTCTTTCTTTTCTCGCGTTCAATTGCGGATAATATCGCCTTTGGCAAGCAGGACGCTTCCCGCGAAGAAATCGTTGAGGCTGCCAAAGAGGCGCAGGCGCATGATTTTATTCTGGGATTTGAACATGGCTACGACACGGTAATTGGTGAACGGGGAACCACCCTCTCAGGCGGCCAGCGTCAACGTCTTGCGCTCGCCCGGGCTTTTCTGACCTCACCCCGGATCCTGATCCTGGATGATTCCACCAGCGCGATTGACAGTGAAACCGAGGATAAGATCCAGCAGGCCATCTTCAGGGCGGCAGAGGGAAGAACCACCCTGATCATCACCCACCGGCTCTCGCAAATCCGTTGGGCTAACCAGATTGTTGTCATGCGCAAAGGCAGGGTGGCTGCCGTGGGAACGCATGAGGAACTTATGAAAATTTCGAAATCTTATCAAAGAATATTCAGCGAGTAATTATGGGTTTCTTCTCAGGCCTTGATGCGGAAAAATACGACCGTCAATATTCGGACAAAAAGCTCTTAAACCGGATCATTGATTATTTTCAGTCACAATCCAACCGTCTGATTATTGTAGGAGTGACAATTGTCATCCGTGCTGTGATTGAAGCTTTCACACCTGTTGTTGTGGCGCGTGGGCTTGATCAGGTGACCCAGCAAACGTTAACTGCCGGATATATTTTTCTTCTGACCGGCATCATCCTGGTCCTTGGAGTCTTGAGCTGGCTGTCCAACTTGCTCAGACGCCGTTATTCAGCCCGGACCATTGCCGAACTGATCCGCCAGCTTGCCACAGACTCCTTCAAGGCATCCGTCCGGCAGGACCTGTCTTTCCATGACACTTTCTCATCCGGCAAGATCGTTTCCCGGATCACGTCAGACACGCGCGAGTTCGGCCAGCTGGTCACGTTGACAACGGACGTCCTCATGCAATTGATCTCATCGATCATATTGGCTGTCGTCCTGCTACAGACTGAGTGGCGGTTAGCCCTCGCGGTATTTTTTCTGATACCCCTGCTTCTATTCCTTGTCATGCAGTATCGCAATGCAGCCCGCAAGGTCACCCGGGAAGGGATGCGGGCCATGGCAAATGTCAACTCAACCATCAAGGAGACTGTCAGCGGAATTGCCATTGCCAAGAACTTCCGCCAGGAAGAATCAATCTATAAGGAATTTGATACTGCCAATGAAACTTCGTACAAGGTAAACATCCGCCGGGGTTTCATCCTTTCCATTGTTTTCCCCATTCTTCGAACAATTGGCGGCATCGCAACCGCGCTGCTGGTCTACTTTGGTGCGATGACGGTTCTGGAAGGTTTTGTATCTGCAGGCGCTTGGTACTTGTTCCTTTCCACCCTGGATAGTTTCCTTTTCCCTGTGATGAGTGTTGCTTCCTTCTGGACTCAGGTTCAATCCGGTCTTTCAGCCGCTGAGCGGATTTTCGCATTGATCGATGCGAAACATTCGGTTGAACAGGTGGATAGAATTTCTGCGGGTCAACTGCAGGGTCTGATAGATATGAACCATGTTCATTTCAGCTATACAAAGGATGAGCCTGTCCTCAAGGACTTCAACTTGCATATTGACCCCGGCGAGACACTGGCACTTGTGGGGCACACCGGTGCTGGTAAAACCTCGATAGGGCGTTTGATTGCCCGTTTTTACGAATATCAGGCCGGTGAGATCCTAATAGACGGCGTTGACATAAGAAAATATGACTTACTTGATTTGAGGCTTCAAATGGGGATTGTGTCTCAAAGCCCCTTTCTCTTTTCAGGCACCATAGAGGAGAACATCAGTTATGGCTGCCCGGTTTGCGATAGGAATGCTATCTACGAAATTGCGAATAAGATCGGTGGAGGTGAGTGGCTCGACACGTTGCCAAACGGGCTTGACACGGAGGTAGGTGAACGCGGTTCGCAGCTTTCGATGGGACAACGCCAGCTTGTGGCATTGATGCGGGTCCTGATCCAGAAGCCCTCGATTTTCATCCTTGATGAAGCGACTGCCAGCATTGATCCCTTCACTGAAACCCAAATCCAATCGGCTTTGGACCTGATCCTGTCTGAAACAACATCCATCCTGATTGCACACCGGCTCTCGACAGTCAAATCCGCCGACCGGATTCTGGTCATGCAAAACGGTGACATCATTGAAGAGGGAAACCATGAAGCTCTCCTGGCGCATGGCGAACATTATGCCGAACTCTATAATACCTACTTCCGGCACCAGTCCCTGGACTATGTGGAAGAATCAAAAAAATATGTCAGGAAATAAGAATCCTGATGCTCTTATCTGCCCATAAATTCACCTGAGGAAATAGGTTTTTGTTTGTTGACCGCACCTTTCCTTGACTTTTGATGGGGGTGCTTTTAGAATCAAATCAGACATACGTTGGATGTTAATGGGAAGAGCTCGTTCTTGGAAACGACACCGAAGGGGCAAGGCCAAACGGCTGAAACTCTCAGGTAAATTGGACCCATTAAACAGACGCCTCTGGAACACCAGCGATCGATTCGCCTTCATCCGGAATCACAGGCAGGATGATTGACAGAGGACTAATTCTACATAATCCAAAATATCTCATTCAATAGGAGCTTAACATGAACATACCAAAGGAATTAAAGTACGCCAGGACCGATGAGTGGGCCAAAGTCGATGGTGATGAAGTTGTCCTCGGCATCTCAGACTTCGCACAAGACCAGTTATCAGATATCGTTTACGTTGAACTAATGGTCGAGGAAGGTGATTCAGTGAATAAAGGCGATACGGCTGCCACCATTGAATCGGTCAAAGCCGCTGCTGATGTCAACTTCCCATTATCGGGATCAATCATCGCTGTCAATGAAGACCTTGCAGACGCACCAGAGGTGCTCAACAACGATCCCTATAATGCCGGCTGGATGGTCAGGATCAAACCTGACGACCTGTCTGAACTCGATGACATGATGGATGCCGACACTTACGCTGCAAACATCGAAGAACGCGAGGGATGATGTTTACACCTCATACCCCCCAAGAAATTGAGGAGATGCTGGGTGTTATCGGAGTTGGATCTATTGATGAGCTGTTTACAAAGGTTCCGGAAAAATATCGCTTTCCGGAACTAAACATGTCAGCAGGCCTTACCGAGCTGGAGATCTCATCCGTGCTCAGGGAAATTGCTGAGGCTAACGCCTCGGCGGATGACTTCATCTCATTTTTAGGGGCAGGCGCCTACAACCACTACATCCCCGCCGCTGTGGATATGATCCTGCGGCGCGGTGAGTTCTATACCGCCTACACCCCCTACCAGCCGGAGATCTCTCAGGGCACCCTGCAAGCCATCTTTGAATTTCAATCTCTGATGACCGAATTGACCGGCATGGATGTTTCCAATGCCTCCCACTATGACGGCGCTACCGCCGCTGCTGAAGCCGCGAACATGGCGTATCATTTCTTCCGCGGCAAACGCAAGAAAATCGTCCTCTCCCGGTCCGTCCACCCCCAATATCGTGAGACCATCCGGACCTACATGCAGGGCTTTGATGATGTTCAGGTCCTGGGGGATGAACAGGCTGTTGGTACATCTCCAGACCCGGGAAAACTGATGGCTTTGATTGACCCCGACACTGCTTTGGTAATGGTTCAATATCCGGATTTCTTTGGCAGGATTATTGACTACACGAAGGTTGTTGAGGCCGCCCATGTCCAAGGTGCATTGGTCGGTTTTGTCTTCAATCCAACGGCAATGGGGATGCTCAAACCGCCCGGTGATTTTGGGGCGGATCTTGCCGTTGGCGATGGGCAGCCACTGGGCATTCCCTTATCCTACGGCGGTCCCTATCTCGGGATTTTTACTACCAAGGAGAAATATGTCCGTAAGCTGGCTGGCCGGCTGGTCGGCGAGACAGTGGATAAAGAAGGTAAACGCGCGTACGTGCTGACCCTCACCGCTCGCGAACAGCACATCCGCCGGGAAAGGTCCACCTCCAATATTTGCACCAATCAAGGATTGATGGCCCTCGCGGCTACGGTCTATTTGAGTCTCCTCGGGAAGACAGGTTTCCGACAGGTGGCGGACCTCTGTTATCAAAAAGCTCATTACGCGGCAGAGAATATCGCAAACCTGGAAGGATACGAGCTAGCCTTCCCGGAGACACCGTTCTTCCATGAGTTTGTCATCAAAACGCCTAAGCCAGTCGAGGAAATCAACTTTCACCTTCAACAGCACTGGATCCTCGGCGGCTTTGATCTCAGTCAGGAGTATCCGGAACTGGAAAACCATATGCTGGTCGCCGTGACAGAGAAGATCACGAAACATGACATCGACGATTTCGTCCAGGCATTAGAGGAGGTGGGGCATGACTGAGAAGACAATTTACGAGTTATCCCAACCTGGTCGCAAAGGTGTCACCTTCCCGGAACCGGATGTTCCATGTACAGAACTCCCAGCAGGATTCAAGCGAGAATCTTTAAAGTTACCTGAACTGTCAGAACTTGACGTCGTCAGGCACTTCACCCATCTCTCACAGATGAATTACGCCATTGACAGCGGCTTCTACCCATTAGGGTCCTGTACGATGAAATACAACCCGAAGATTAACGAAGAAGCTGCCCGCATACCCGGGATGGCCAACACGCACCCCTTACAGCCGATTGTGAGCGTTCAGGGGAACCTCTATCTGATGTACCAGCTACAGGAGTGGCTCCAGGAGATCAGCGGCTTTCACAGGGTCTGTCTCACACCTGCTGCTGGCGCACAGGGTGAACTGGTCGGAGCGCTTATCATCAAGAAATACCATCAAGTCCGCAAGGATAAGAAAAGGGTCAAAATTCTGATCCCTGACTCTGCCCACGGTACTAACCCCGCAACATCTTCGATGACAGGCTTTGATGTTATCCCCATCCCTTCGGATGAGCGTGGGAATGTGGACATTTCGGCCCTTAAGGCCGAATGTGATGAGTCTCTTGCAGGCCTGATGCTGACGAACCCCAATACCCTCGGTCTATTTGATGAGAATGTGGAAGAAGTGATCCGTCTTGTGCATGAGGCTGGCGGCCTGGTCTATGGTGATGGCGCAAACCTCAATGCTCTGCTTGGGATCGTCCGGCCTGGCGATCTCGGTTTTGATATCCTCCATTTCAACCTTCACAAAACATTCTCTACCCCGCATGGCGGCGGCGGCCCTGGGTCCGGACCGGTAGGCGTATCAAAGACCCTTGAGAAATTTCTCCCCGGCCCAATCGTTACGATCATCGAGGAAGGCGACGAGGAAACGCCCCCCTTCTTCGGTTTCTACCATCCGGAGAATTCAATCGGGCGGATGAAAGCTTTCTATGGCCATTTTGGGATATTTATCAGAGCTTACACCTATATCGCAATGCACGGGCCGGAAGGATTACGGTATATCGCAGATAAGGCCGTTCTGAATGCCAATTATCTGATGGCAAAAGTCAAGGAAGACTATGTCCTCCCCTATGACCGCACCTGTATGCATGAGTTTGTTATTGAGGGCGCCTGGAAGGATGTCCCCGATATTCATGCTCTGGATATCAGCAAGCGTCTGATGGATTATGGATTCCATCCGCCAACCAACTATTTCCCCCTTATCGTGAATGAAGCCCTGATGATCGAACCGACAGAGACGGAAAGTAAACAGACTCTCGACGCATTTGCGGCTGCATTGCACGCGATTGCCAGAGAAGCCCGGGAACAGCCGGACTTGCTGCACGGCGCGCCTCATAATACCCCCGTTCTCAGGTGTGATGAAGTAAAAGCCGCACGGGAGCTTGTGCTGTGCTGCTGGCTGCCGGATGAATAAAGTTTCTTCCCTAACGAAATGAGCCGCTCAAAAATTTGAGCGGCTCTTCTTATTTCAGCGTTATAACACTTAACAGTGACTCAATCTTTCAGGATCATACTTACCGGACAATGGTCGGAACCCATAATGTCACCATGGATAATCACGTCTTCGACCAGCTCCATCAACGCTTCTGAAACCAGAAAATAATCCAGCCGCCAGCCAACATCCCTCTCACGGGAGTTAAAGCGGTAAGTCCACCAGGTATAGGTTTCTCTGTGGGGATATAATTGCCGGAAGGCATCCACGAAGCCATGTTCCAGATATTTGTCAATCCAGACACGCTCCTCAGGAAGGAACCCTGTGTTCTTCTCATTGGATTTTGGGTTTGCCAGGTCAATTTCATTATGGGCCGTATTAAAGTCACCTGTGATTATAATGTTGTGGCCCTGATCGTGGAGCTGATCACAAATCTCCAGCAAATGTTTGTAGAAATCTAATTTGAAAGGGACCCGTTTGTTTTCCTGGCCCCCATTGGGAAAATAAATGTTATAGAGAAAAAAGTCTTCATAACGAGACCGGATAACCCGGCCCTCGTGATCAAATTCCTCAATACCCAACCCTTTCTCAATTTCCAAAGGTGCTGTCTTATGGAAGGTCGCAGTGCCGCTGTAACCCTTACGCTCAGCAGAATTCCATACGGCCTCATACCCTTCGATCGTGGCTTCTTCTTCACTGATCTGTTCAAGCTGCAGTTTTGTTTCCTGGAGGCATAAGACATCCGGGTCTGCCTCCGGAATCCACATCAGAGCATCTTTCCTGAGCACCGCCCGAAACCCGTTGACATTCCATGTTGTAATCCTCACGATAGCACCTTTCACTTCCAGTCGACCCTATGGTAAACTTGTAAATTGAATTAATCACAGAAATCACTATGATTTTACCCAGCTTAAAACGATTTATAAAGGGCTGGTAAATTTACAGAAACCATATGATGATAAGAGCTTACAAACACCTGCTGTTGATTGGGATAGTCTTACTTCTGCTGACAACCATCCCGCCAAAACCCGTGGCTGCTTCACCCACTCTTCAGGAAGGGCCAACCTATATCGTCCAACCTGGGGATTCCTTGCTTTCGATTGGGTTGAGTTTCGGAGTCTCAGCAGAGGAGATTCAAAATGCCAACAACCTGGCAGATCCAAACGCGTTGTTCATCGGCCAGCGCCTGGCAATCCCCGGTCTGGAAGGGATCACCGGCCTGATAACGACGGACATCCTCCCCTTTGGCGCATCACTGACCGATTTAAGCCGCCAGTATCAACTCGATCCGTCAGGCCTTAAAACACTCAACCGAATAACAAGTCCTTCTGAAACCATCGCAGGAAAAAAATTCCTCTTAGCCGTAGACGAGGAACAAGCGCCTCTCCTTTCTTATGGTTCACCATCAGCCGGCGAGTCACTGCTTGAGATGGCAATCCGCTCTGGTCAGTCGCCCTGGGCATACGTTGACCACAACCAGCTCAAAGCCACCTGGGACATTATCCCGGGTGAAGTGATCTATTTCCCTGCCAAAGACGAGGTCTCACCTTCCCTTGCGAAGCCCAATGAGATCAGAATTAATCCCCTGCCGCTCGTTCAGGGTGAAACGCTTCAGATCAGCGTTTCAACACAAGCTGACAGTGAAATCTCCGGCACTTTTAATAACGAAAACTTATCCTTCTTCACTGAGGACGGGGAAAACCATTACAGCTTCCATGGTATCCATGCTCAGGCAGATCCGGGCATTTTTCCCCTGCAACTCACCGTTACGCATCCGGATGGAACCGGCAGCACCTATGAACAACTGGTATTGCTCTCAGAAGGCGGCTATGGCAAAGAGTGGGTTTATGTGTCTGATGGCCTCGATGAAGACGATATAGCCCGCGAGGATGCTTATCTCCAAACAATTCTAAATAATCCTACGCCTGAACGCTACTGGGAAGGCCGTTTTCAATATCCCGTGGATGAACCCTGCACAA
>CAZXRL010000092.1:0-10041 GCA_964643275.1 uncultured Candidatus Brevefilum sp. | reverse complement strand
TTGAATCACAATCCCCTATTTTCGTCAATTAAGGACTTGTTTTTCAACACCCTCATCAGTCTTATTGACAATATTACGATTTATGGTATTATCATTTATGTAGTGAAGCCTGTTTTTGGAAAGCGTAACGGCCGTCCAGACTTGCGGAGACTGGATGGTCTTATTTTTTTCCTGAAATAACAGGTTCACCTTAATCAACAAGTTTTAACAAAGGAAGTATTAGGATGTCAGAAAAAGAAATTGGAACCGTGAAATGGTTCAACGATGCAAAAGGTTATGGCTTTATCGCTCGTGAGGCTGGTGATGATGTATTCGTGCATCACACTGCAATCCTGGGTTCAGGATTCAAATCACTGCGTGAAGAGCAGCAGGTCGAATTCTCCGTGGAACAGGGCCCGAAGGGTCTGCAAGCCAAAGACGTTCAACCTCTGTAGTCCCAGGGACTCATCTCAATAGAAGAAGATACCGGCCAGGTTTCCGCAAACTGGCCGGTTTTGATTTTAAGGATGGGGGATGGAGAATGGTGAGTGGGGAAAGGAAAATCAGAGATTAGGTGATTGGGTATCAGGCAATTAGGTTTTTGTAGGTCACGTATGGCGCAGTTGTTTCGGCATCCAAAGAACCTTAATCAAAAAAGACAGCGCAGAGACATATATCAATTGCCTCTGCGCCTACGTGACAAAGGGGGAAGCTTGAATTCTTGTAGGGGATGGTGTCCCTCGCTCTAAAAATCCTTAAATCCCCCCAACAGCGCCAGGATGGCCGGATCCAGGGCGGTTTTTGGCAGGTCCTGAGCCCGGTATTCATTCGTCTGCAGGGCGCGTTCCCGGAGGGTGTGCCAGAGGACCTCCCGCTCATCCTGGGCTTTGACCACCAGATCATTGATCGTCCGGGCGGTTTGGAACTGACTGCCGGTGGTGTAAAAGAACGTGATCCGTTTCCAGTCTCCGGCCGGGATGGGGTTCTCCAATTGCTGGAGCGGCCCGATCTGTAGTTTGAAATACTCTTCTTGAGCGCGGGGATGGTCTGGCTCGTCACGGATCAGGTCCCGCCGCCGGGTGAGCTCATGACCCAGGATTTCCGCAACATAAGCGATCTGCCAGCGGTCTGCTTCACCAAAAGTGCTGGTTTGGTAAAACGCAAGGAAATCCACAGAGATCACTTTTGGGGCGGACTTGAGCGGAATGCGGTACCAGCCGAAGAGCCGGGCGATATCAAAATCACGCTGGCTGGGCAGGATCGCGACCAGGATCAAGGCTGTTTCCGGGAGTGTGTTGGGCATCGTATCCCCTTTTTTTGGAGCAAGTACTGAGTGGATTGTATCATAAATTACGGATGGAATTGTGAGGTTTTTACGCTGGTGTTCGGTCTCAAGGTGATATAAAAATCCCGAGGAATGTTGTAATCCTCGGGACTGAATTTGTTTACCTGGTGCCAGTGAATTATCGTTACAGCAGGCCAACCTTGGCGTTGAATTCCTCGATCTGGGCGTCGATCTCAGGGATCTGTGCCTGGAGATCGGTCCAGTAATCACGCTGGTACCACTGCGCCTGGATTTCCTCATAGGTTTTACCCTGCTGCTCCACCCAGGTGAAGTATTTCAGGTTGTGAACCCGTTGCCGGCCCTTATAGGTCAGGTCTTCGAGGTAATCTGTGGTGACACCTTTCAACCAGCGGGCGTCGTCCACAGCAGCGTTCTTTTCGGTATATGCCCCCATGGAATCATGCATCTCATCGAGCCGGCTTTCGTAAAGTTCCATCGAATCCGTCAGGACGGTCAGGACGATGTCGTTCTCAGTGAGTTCGTGATATTTGGCGATTTTGATGGCGGAAAGCAAGTTTGAGATCCCGGAGAAACCGAGCAGATCAAGGTTTTTAACAATTTCTTCCGGCACGCCGGACTCAACCAGGTGAGTCTTCCCTTCGGGCTCGTTGAACAGACGGGCGAGGTTCACCACAGCGTTGTCATCAATAGCGACGAGGAGATCGGTGTTCTTCGTATTATGGATCCAGGGGACGTGCTTGTCGCCGATGCCTTCGATACGGTGGGCGCCGTAACCGTTCTCCATCAGGGTCGGGCACTGGACGGCCTCGGAAGCTGCAATGAAACTTGCGGGAAAGCGCTGTTTCAGGTAATCGCCTGCGGCAATGGTGCCCGCTGAGCCGGTCGCGGAGACCAGGCCGGCATAGTCATCCTTTGGTCCGGCGATCTGCTGGATCAGGGTCTCCATCACATGCCCGGTGAGGGTATAGTGCCAAAGGTAATTACCGAACTCGTCGAACTGATTGAAGATCATCAGGTCTTCACCGGAGCTCCGCAGTTCCCAACACTTATCAAAAATCTCTTTGACGTTTGACTCCGAGCCTGGGGTCTTGATGGTCTCACCGGCGATGCTGGCGAGCCAATCGAAGCGTTCCCTGCTCATTTCCTCCGGGAGGATGGCGATCGATTCGCAGGCCAGCAAGGCGGAGTCATAGGCGCCGCCGCGGCAGTAGTTACCCGTGGACGGCCAGACAGCTTTCTGCTGGGTGGGGTCGAACTGGCCGGTCACCAGGCGGGGCGCCAGACAACCAAAAGCCGCGCCGACTTTGTGGGAGCCGGTGGGCATCCACTTGCCCACCAATGCGACAATCCGGGCCGGCGTGCCCGTCAGACTTTGGGGGAATTCCATGTAGTTCAGGCCGCCGAAAAGGCCGCCGCTGGGTTTGGGTTCGTTGTGCCAGGTGATCCTGAACAGGTTGAGGGGATGAAGATCCCATAACCCGATTTTTTTCAGTTCTTCCCTGATCTTTTCCGGGACCAGGTCTGGGTCGCGCATCTGGGCAAAGGTCGGGATGATAATGTTCCGTTCTCGGGCGCGTTGAACTGTGCGTTCGAGGCGGTCAGGATATACCGTGAGGTCGATTTTTGCCATTAAAAAGACTCCTTCATTATTTGTCAGACAATTACAGGATATTATATCCCGTTTTGCGAGACCGCGCAGGTTGATGATGACTTGTTATGCTTCGAGATTATCCATATCCTCCGGCGCGTCAGCGACAATATACAGCGGACGGCCTTTGGCTTCATCATAGATCCGGCCGATGTATTCACCGATGATACCCAGGCTGATCAGCTGCACCCCGCCCAGAAAAAGCACAATAACTAGTGTGGTCGCCTGTCCGAACAAAGCCGTCCCGGTGACAAGGCGCAGTATGGCCACCACGGGGATGGCGAGGACGCTCAACCCGGCCGAGATGAAACCGATGTAGGTCGCCAGTTGGAGGGGGAAATAGGAGAAGCTGGTGATGGCGTTCAGGGCGAGCCGGATCATCTTTTTGAGAGGATACTTGGTCTCTCCAGCGAAACGCGCTTTGCGTTTATATTGCACGCCGATCTGCCTGAACCCAACCCAGGCGGACATCCCACGCGGGAAGCGATGTTTCTCACGCATCCGGTTCATCACCTGCACAACCTTGTGATCCATCAGGCGGAAATCGCCAGTGTCCAGGGGGATTTCCACATCAGTGATACGGTTGATCAGCCGGTAGAAAAATGAAGCTGTGGTTTTCTTGAACCAGGATTCGCCTTCGCGCTCCTCGCGGACGGCATACACGACTTGATAGCCCTCGCGCCACTTGCTGATTAGATCCAGGATCACCTCAGGCGGATCCTGCAGGTCAGCATCGATGATTACCACAGCGTCGCCGCGGCTGAAATCCATCCCGGCGGTGACCGCGATCTGGTGTCCGAAGTTGCGGGCAAAGATGACCGGGCGGACCCGTTCGTCATTATCACCCAGCTTGCGGATCACATCCGTGGAACCATCGGTCGAGCCGTCATCCACCAAAACCAGCTCCCAGGGCTCACCCGTCTGATCCATCACATCCCGGATGCGCGGGTACAGTTCAGGAATGCTCTCGAGTTCATTATAGATGGGTGCAATGATTGTAAAAGTTGGTTTGGTCATGAGATCACCTTCTTGACTGCTTCAATTGTGGGTTCAATAACAGGCGCTTCAGCGACGGCCTGCATGGCCGCCTTCACATCCTTTAATCCGCTGCCAGTGCTGAGCACAAGCACCGGATCATCCGGCGCAACAACACCTTCGGCGACTGCTTTCACCAACCCGGCGTATGCCGTGGCGGCAGCCGGTTCCGCAAAGATCCCAACCTGGCCCAATTCGGGGATTGCGCTGAGGATTTCTTCATCCCGGACGATCACGTAGGTGCCGCCCGTTTCCCGGGCAGCCCGCACAGCGCGGACGCCATCGCGCGGCAGATCGACCGAAATGCTGTCCGCCAGGGTGCTGGCGCTGACAGGTTTGATTTCCTCGTTGCCCTGGTTGAAGGTGTTGGCGATTGCGGCTGAACCTTCAGATTGAACGCCGATGATTCGCGGCATCTGGGACAGCCATCCCAGGGCATACAGGTCTTTGAATCCCTTATGCACACCGGAGATGATATTTCCGTCGCCCACTGGGATGAAGATTGTCAAAGGTTTTTCCCCTACTGGTCTTCGGCGGATGACCTGTTCCCAGATCTCAAAGGCGGCGGTCTTTTTGCCCTCGGCTGTGAAGGGATTGAAGCCGGTGTTGCGGTTATACCAGCCAAAGGCTTCGGTGGCTTCAATGCTCAGGTCAAAAGCTTCGTCATAGGTGCCATCCACCAGCAGGACTTTTGCACCATAGACGAGCAGCTGGGCGATCTTGGCGGGTGGCGCGGTGCGGGGTGCGAAGATCACAGCTTTTGCGCTCACAGCGGCGGCCATCCCGGCCAGCGCTGCTCCGGCGTTGCCGGTGGAGGCAGCCACAATGGCCTCCGCACCGATCTGGTTTGCCCGGGCGACCACGATCGCACTGGCGCGGTCCTTGAAGGATGCAGTCGGGTTGGGGCTTTCATCCTTGATCCAGAGCTGCTGCAAGCCCAGATTGTCCGCCAGGCGGGTGGGCCGGTAGACGGGCGTCCAGCCGGCGCGGCGTAAGGGTGTTCCCAGACCGCCCGGGTCTTCCACCGGCAGCAGGTTCACGTAACGCCAAAGCGAGGCTTCGGGCAGGTCGGTGAATTTATCCGGAGACCATTTTGCCCGGATCACCTCATAATCAAGAATGACATTGAGGTTTCCACTATCTTTTGGGCAGGTGTAGGTCACTTCGTCCGGACCGTATTCCGCACCGCAGAGGGAGCAGGTGTAATGGTTGAATTTAGGTCTCATCTGTTGATCCATTGCTGCGTCGTTGTGTGAGAGAAAGGAAAGGGGCTGCTACCGTAATTATAGCAGCCCCTGTACAATGCAGGTCAGGGAACGATCCAGGTGCCGGTTTTCCCATCTAGGGCTTCACCAATGTGAGCCGGGTCGGTGATCAGAGCCTTCTTACCGCCGCTTTCCAGGTATTTGATGATCGCCTGAACCTTCGGCAGCATACTGCCGGGTGCAAAATGGCCTTGCTTGATATATTGTTTGGCTTCGGCCACGGTCATCCTGTCTATAAGTTTTTCCTCAGGCGTGTTGAAATTCAGGGCAACTTTTTCGACCGCTGTGCTGATCACGAACAAATTTGCCTGGATGTTGATGGCCATCAAGCAGGAGCCAAAGTCCTTATCAATCACAGCTTCCACACCTTTGATGGTGCCATTTTTATCTTCAACAACGGGAATCCCGCCGCCGCCAACACCGACAACAATGATCCCGGCCTTGATCATGGCGTCAATCACAGAGGATTCCACAATCCTGACAGGAATTGGGGAGGGAACCACCCGCCGCCAGCCGCGGCCGGAATCCTCCACAACCGTCCAGCCTTCTTTTTCAGACCTGGATTTGGCATCAGCTTCGTCCATGAAAGAGCCGATGGGTTTGGTTGGGTTTTGGAAGGCCGGGTCGTCTTTGCTCACGATGGTCTGGGTTACTACAGTGGCGACGTCCTTTTTTATGCCACGTCGTATGAATTCGTTATAGAGCGCTTTCTGGAACATATAACCGATCGCACCCTGGGTATCCGCGCCGCAGTAATCCAGCGGTACTTCATGCAACTGGTCACGGGCGATCTCCGAGCGGCGCAGGATAAATCCGACCTGGGGGCCGTTGCCATGCGTCACGACCACGTCCCAGCCCTTTTCGATCATATCCACAATGTGCGCCATGGTGTCCTTGGCGCAGTCAAACTGGTCCTGCACGGTTTGGTGGGCCTTGTCTTTGATCAACGCGTTGCCGCCCACGGCAACCACAGCGATCCCTTTTCTTTCCATACGTTTAATCTCTCTCCTTGGTTTTGGGCGGTTTATGACATGGTGAGGGCCATCACGGCCTTTTGGGCGTGGAGGCGGTTCTCGGCTTCATCAAAGACCACAGAATGCGGTCCATCAATCACGCCATCAGTCACTTCAATATTCCGGTCGGCTGGCAGGGGGTGCATATAGATCGCATCATCCTTCGCGAGAGCCATCTTTTTCTCATCCGTGATCCAGCTTTCATATTTACGGGTGACCTTATTGATGGCATCCTCGCCCTCCGTGGTGACCAGAGGGCCCCACGATTTGGCATAGACAATATCGGCATCTTTAAAGCCTTCTTCCATGCTATCCACAACCTCGAAACTGGTCTTGTACTTCTGGGCCTGTTCGCGGGCCTGGTCCATAATCTCGGGCATCAGTTTAAATTCAGGCGGGTGTGCCAGGGTGACATCCAGGCCAAAGCGGGGCATCTGCAGGATCAGAGATTGGGGCACGGAGATCGGTTTGGAATAGGAGGCCGCATACGCCCAGGAGACCACGATCTTTTTGCGGCGCAGGTCCCGGCCTTTCTTTTCAATGATGGTCATCAGGTCAGCCAGACATTGGTGAGGATGGTACACATCGCACTGCATGTTCAGCACAGGCGACCGGGACGCACTGGCAACCAGATTGAGATAGCGGTTGCCGACCCCCCAGTCGCAGTGTCGGATGGCGATGCCGTCGAAATAGCGCCCGAGGATCTCGCCGATCTCTTTTTCCGTATCACCGTGGGAGATCTGGGTGGTTTTGGATTCAATAAAAGCTGCATGGCCGCCGAGCTGGGCCATGCCGGCTTCAAAGCTGCAGCGGGTGCGGGTGCTGGAAAAAAAGAATAACATCCCCAGGACTTTATCCCGCAAAAGGGCGTGCGGCTCTCCCAGGGCTCGTTTCATCTTCAGGTCAAAGGCAACATCCAGAACGGTCTCAACTTCCTCCTTGCTGAAGTCAAGATCGCTGATCAGGTTGCGTCCTCGTAAATTGGTGATCATATCATGCTCCTTATCGATGATTTGAGGGTTGAAAATGGATCAATATCAGCTCTATTAGGTGAGCTGGAATTATAAATCAATGCTCCCAATCTTTCTGATGATGTGTAAGCGGAAATAACCTGGAAGAAAATAGCTGTAAGAGAAATCAATCGGATGCCCCTGATTATCAAACAGCAAACCAGTCAGGAGGAGCAGCGTGTCGCCCCGTTGAATATCCAGCGCTTTGGCGACCTCGGGATAGGCATGAATGGCGCTGATTTCCGTTTTTGAGACGGACAATGCAGGCTTTTCAGTCTTAAGTATGAGATCAAGGACGGAGCCGGTGAACTGGTCTTCAAGGACTTTAAGATCAATAACATGCTCCGGCAGGACATCGATGAGATACGCTGTTGGTGATTGATCCGCCAGGATCACCCGATGGATTTCTATGACCGGCGCACCGACGCTCAGGTTCAGCTTTTCTGCCTGTTTCTCGTTCGCTCGGGTATGGGAAATGGTCAGGCTCCCCATTTTGACATCGAGTCCAATTTTTCTGGCCAGGGACTCGATGCTTTCCAGAACTTCAAGACCGGATTCGATTACCTGGGCTGGTCTGACAACAAAGGTCCCCAGGCCCTGCCTGCGGCGGAGCAGCCCCTGACTCTCGAAGGTACGCATGGCTTCCCGTAAAGTTGCCCTGGAGACTCCCAGCTCTTCCGCAAGCTGGGGTTCCGAGGGCAATTTTGTTCCCTTGGGCGAACTTTCAATGATCTCTCGAAGATCATTTTGTAGACGCTGGTAGGTGGAAATCTCTGATGTCATCTCATTATCCCGTCTGGTGTTGTTTGAACTTTCAGATCTGTTGCTATTTTCGTGGGACTGCTGGCACTCATCCAGGCAGCACCTGGGCCTCTTCGCCAATCAGATGGCTGATCAGCGCGTAGAACTCGGTTGCCCTCACCACATCATTCAGGTTGACGCTGTCCAGGTTGGTGTGGGCTGTTTCCTCATCGCCAGGGCCAAACCCGATGGAGGGGATTCCGGCCTTGCCTGCCCAGTAGATCCCGTTGGTGGAGAAATTCCATTTACCGGCGGCCGCCTCTGGCAGGCCCATTACCTGGCGGACCTTCAAGCCTGCCTGAACCAGATAGTGGTCTTCGGAAAGCGCCCAGGCAGGGAAATATTTATCAACCGGAAATACGAATCCGGTGTACGAGGGTTCTTCATAGAAAAGCGGTTCAATCGTGATCATTTCGGAATATTCTTCGGGGATTAAGGACTGAATCTGCAAAAGCGCGCCTTCTTTGGTTTCGCCAAAGGTCATCCGCCGGTCGATGTAAATCACAGCTTCGTCAGGGACAGCGTTGATAGAGGGGGTTTTGACCGCCATATCCGACGCGGTGATCTTGCCATGTCCTAAAAACTCATCATCTCCCAGCTGGGGTTCCATATCACGGATCCCCTCAAGTACAGGCAGCAGGAGGTAGATGGCATTGATTCCAAGGTGGTTGGAAGCTGCATGCGCAGAGCGTCCTTTGGCGGTTATTTTGAATTCAATCCGCCCCTTGTGGCCCCGGTAGACGTTCATCTTGGTGGGTTCGCCGATAATGACATAATCAGGCTTGATTCCCGGGTCCACTTCAGCAAAGCTGTTGGGGGCGATGCCATCGCACCATTCTTCCATATTCCCAAAATAATAAGCTGTCCATCCCTCCAGCAGCCCCAAGTCACGGGCAATCGCCAGACCGTAGACCATGCCCGGTGTGGAGCCTTTCTCATCACATGCGCCCCTGGCAAAGAGGACATCATTTTTAATCTTTCCCTCGAAGGGGTCCCAGTCCCATGAGTCAGGGTCTCCGATCCCTACTGTATCGATATGCGAATCAAAGACAATTGTTCGTTTGCCTTCTCCGATCCGGCCGAGAATGTTTCCCATCCGGTCAAAACGGACTTCGTCGAAATTTAGTTTTCTCATTTCCGCTGCGATCCGCTCTCCCACCGGACCGATTTGCGAATCGATGCTTGGGATGGCAACGATCTCCCGCAGGAATTGGATAATGGCTGATTTTTGCTGTTCTACCCTTTGCTGGACTTCGTTAACAAACGAGACTCTGGTCATGGCAGTTCTTATTCTCTCCTGAATTTTGAGTGGGAATCCGAAGGTGTGTTTCAGGACCCCAGCAGGTCTGCGTAAGGATGATGTTTTTTAATCGTGTCCGTTCACCAGCCGCGCGGCGGCTTTGTTATGTTTGTTGACCAGCGTGGGGATGTCCAACCCAACCATCTCGCCATCCTTTACGACAATCTTGCCACCCACGATGCTGACATCCACTTTCTGTGGTGCACAGAACAGGGCGGCCGCCACCGGGTCATGCAGCGCACCGGCATAATCCAGCCGGTTGAGGTCGATGGCAAAGAGGTCTGCGCATTTACCCGTCTCCAATGATCCGATATCGTTCCTGCCCAACACCGCAGCGCCACCGCGGGTGGCGATCTCGAGGGCCTGGCGGGCGCTCATTAACGGAGGGGCCTCCTCACCCGAGCGGGATGCGCCGCTCACCCCTGCGCCCAGCCGGGAGAGCAGCAACGCCTGCCGGGCTTCGGCCAGCAGGTGCGAGCTGTCGTTGCTGGCGGAGCCATCCACGCCCAGTCCGACCTTGACGCCCATAGTGAGCATTTTGAGGATGGGGGCGATTCCGGAAGCCAGCCGCATGTTGGAACTCGGGCAGTGGGCGACCCCGCAGCCGGTGTCCGCGTAGAGCTGGATTTCATCATGGTTCACATGCACACTGTGAGCGAACCAGACGTCCTTCCCTATCCAATC
>CAZXRL010000091.1:4907-10045 GCA_964643275.1 uncultured Candidatus Brevefilum sp. | reverse complement strand
AGGGTGCAGATCGAATGGGTGATCTTCTCGAGCGAATCCGAGACGCAGTGGGCATAGTCGTACATCGGGTAGATGCACCAGGCATCGCCGGTGCGGTGGTGGTCGGCGTGCAGGATGCGGAACATGACCGGGTCGCGCAGGTTCAGGTTTGGCGAGGCCATATCGATTTTGGCCCGCAAGGTACGGGAGCCATCCGGGAACTCGCCCTGCTTCATGCGCTCGAAAAGGTCCAGGTTCTCCTCAACCGGACGGTCGCGGTAGGGGCTGTTGCGTCCCGGTTCGGTTAGGGTGCCGCGGTGTTCCCGCAGCTCCTCCGGTGAAAGGTCGCAGACATAGGCCTTCCCTTTTTTGATGAGCTGGACGCCAAATTCATAGAGTGCGCCGAAATAATCGGAAGCGAAATAGAGCCGGTCCTCCCAATCGAACCCCAGCCAGCGGATATCGGCTTTGATCGACTCGACATATTCCACCTCTTCTTTGGTGGGGTTGGTATCGTCAAAGCGCAGGTTGGTCTTCCCGCCATAGGCTTCCGCAATCCCGAAATTGAGGCAGATGGATTTGGCATGGCCGATGTGCAGATAGCCGTTAGGTTCCGGCGGGAAGCGGGTGTGCACGTAGTCAAAGCGGCCGTTTTCGAGGTGCTCGTCAATGATGCTGGTGATGAAGTTGGAGGGTCGGGTGTTGAGGTCGTCACTCATGGAAGTCTCCGGATGGGAAATAAAGGATTAGGGCATTAGGCATTAGGTATTAGGTATCAGGTTCTAGGTATTATAGCGCATTCCACGGATGGCCTGAGGTTCAGATTTGTAGGGTGCACTCCGGTTGTGAGCGCACCATTATAAAGGCCTAGGATTAATTTGGTGCGCACCTCCTTGTGCGCACCCTGTGTTCTTAAGGCTTCCCCTAGCACCCTACGGGGGTTCCGCTGAGCTTCAAGAGGAAGCTGTCTGTGAAGCAGACTGATGAGGTGAAAATCAGGCGATAAACCACCTCATCCAGCACCCTTCGGGTGTTCCGCTTCGCTTCAGCACTTCGTGCCACCTTCTCCTCCCACACCCTTCGGGTGTTTCGCTTCGCTCCAGGAGAAGGCCAAGAGCTTAAAAAAAGCCCCGCTCAAAACCAAGCGTGTCAAGTTTTGTCTGGACTGCTTTTACTAATTTTCCACCTTATCCGCCAGCCTTCACCGCGCGGGCCAGCTGCACGCCCAGTTCCCGGGCCCGGTCAAGGTCGGTGGCTTTCGGCCCGCCGAGGAAGCCGAAACCGTTCAGTACCTCCCATTCCATCTTCGCCGCCATCGCTTCAAACTCAGCCTGGCCGCCGCCGCTCCAGGCATAGCTGCCGAGATAAGCGGCTTTGCGATGGGTCACGCGCTTGCGGTCGGCCATCATCAGGGCGTCCATCATGGCGGGGAAGATCCCGCCCTCATAGGTCGGCGCCGCCACCAGCACACCGCGCCGGGCCCACAGGTCAGGCAGGATATAGCTGATGTGGGTCTTGCGCACATCATGCACGCGCACAGGCACGCCTTCCGAAGCGATCCCCTCCAATGCCGCGCTGAGGACATGCTCCGTGTTGCGGTACATGGTGCCAAACAGCGCCGTCACGCCCACCTCAGCCGGGGACTTGTAATATTCCGACCAGCGCTGATACAGCTCAAGGATCCGGCCGGGGTCCTTGCGCCAGATCAGACCGTGCGAGGGGGCAACCACCTCAATCGGCGTATCGGCAAATTTTGCAATGGCACTCAGGACGGATTTACTGAACGCCGCCACAATATTGGTGAAATAGCGAAGGGCTTCGACTTCAAAATACGCCAGATCGGTGCAGGTTTCATCAAAGATCGCCCCGTCCAGCGCGCCGTATCCGCCAAAGCCGTCGCAGGGGAACAGGACTTTTTGCTCCACCAGATAGGTCATCATCGTCTCAGGCCAGTGGACAAAGGGGGTATAGACAAACCGCAGGGTGTTCTTCCCCAACGTGAGTTCCTGCCCGTTCTTCAACGGCTCAATATTCTCCGTCAGCCCGTAGAAATCGTCCAGCATCCGGACGGTTTTGGGCATTCCCAGGATGGTCACATTTGGTGCCAGCGCCAGCAGACGCGTTAAGGCCCCGCTGTGGTCGGGTTCCATGTGATTGATGACAACATAATCCAGGCTGGAAATCTCGAAGACCTCCGCCAGCTGCGCCAAATAATCATCGCTCAGCATTTCTTTTGAGAGGTCAATCAGCGCGGATTTTTCGTCTTTGATTAGATAGGAGTTGTATGAAATCCCCTCCTCGCTGATCGGCCAGAGCCCCTCAAAGAGCTCGGTCACACGGTCATTAATCCCGACCCAGAAGACTCCGGGGCGGATCTCGATGGGTTTCATAACGCGAACCTCCTAACCGGAGATGATCTTGCGAACCTCTTCAAGCTGTCCGGCACTGCCAAGATACTCATTTTTCTCGGCGATGAAATCAGCGTAGGCCTGCATGAAGATCTTGCCGGGGTTGCGCAGGTCGAAAACCTCGGGGTGGTCGCGGAAGACTTCCCGGTGCACCCGGGTCCAGACCAGACGACCGTCGGTGTCGATGTTGATCTTGGTCACGCCAAGTTCCGCTGCGCGTTTGAACTGACCTGCGTCCACGCCCCTGGCGCCTTCAAGCTTGCCGCCTGCGGCGTTGATCCGGGCCACCTCTTCCTGCGGGACCGAGCTGGAACCATGCATCACCAGCGGGAAGCCGGGGAGTTCCTTTTGGATCTCAGCCAGGACGTCAAAGTGCAGCGATTGGGAACCAGAGAACTTGAACGCGCCGTGGCTGGTGCCGATGGCAACTGCCAAAGAGTCGCAGCCGGAGCGCTCAACAAATTCCCGGGCCTGCTTCGGATCGGTCAGTTTGGCGTCAGCCTCATCTACGCTGACATGCTCTTCCACACCCCCCAGCTGGCCGAGCTCCGCTTCCACGACAATACCCTTGGCATGCGCCGCATCCACCACCCGTTTGGTGATGGCGATATTGGTCTCGAAGTCCTCATGGCTGGCATCAATCATCACCGAGCTGTAGAAGCCGGATGCGATGCAGTCCATGGCGGTTTCCTCATCGCCATGGTCCAGATGGACAGCGAAAATGGCGTCCGGGAAAACCTGGTCAGCACTGCGGATCAGGCCTTCCAGAAAAACCTTATCCGTATAAGCCCGTGCGCCTTTGCTGAGCTGGATAATGAAGGGTGCCTTGGATTGCAGGTTGCCTCGGAAAAGCCCAACCGTCTGTTCAAGGTTGTTGATGTTATAAGCCCCGATGGCATATTTCCCATAAGCGGCTTCAAACAATTTTTTGGTGGTTACAATCATGTTCACTCCTTAAAATGTTGATATTTCAGAACAACCCAATCAGGATGGCGGAGATCAATGCCGCCGTAAAAAATACCACTTACCATTATACCCAGAATCCACTTTCCCCTGGATGACAAGAGTCCTGTCAGAGAGATGATTTCTTTATGTTTTGTAAATTTCCGGTTAAAATAGTCCCTTAACCTTATCCATTCCCCAGCAGGAGGAAAGAGGAGGCTCACCAAAATGTTTATTCTCCCGAAAAGACCTCTCCGGCTCATCCCCCACGCCGTAAATTGCGGCCATTGCCGACCTGCCACCCGTACCATCGCTTAATCCGGCTTCCCTCTTCATCTGATGTGTGCTATGATGTCTGAGATCAAAACAACAAAGGCTAAATCATGAATTATCTAATCACAGGCGGGGCTGGATTTATCGGCTCCGCTTTAAGTAACCGTTTAATGCGGCAGGGACACCATGTCCGTGTGCTGGACGATCTGTCCACCGGCAACCCCGATGCGCTTGACCCGGAGATTCACTTCACTCGCGGCGATATCAACGACCGCCCCAAACTCTGGACCCTTTTGCAGGATATCGACTGTGTCTTTCACCTTGCAGCGAGGGTCTCCGTGCCGGAATCGATCCTGTTCCCGCGCGATTATAACGAGGTCAATGTCGGCGGAACAGCGACCCTGATGGAGGCAATCCGGGACGCCGGGATCCCCCGGGTCGTTCTGGCATCTTCCGGCGCTGTTTATGGCGACCAGGAAACACCCCTGATGACCGAGACCATGCAGCCGCGCCCTCTCTCCCCTTATGCGGTCTCCAAACTGGCTTCTGAATGGTATGCCCGCACCATCGGTGAACTGTCCGGGATTGAGACGGTCTGTCTGCGCATCTTCAACGCCTACGGCCCCGGCCAGCGCATCCCCCCAGCGCATCCCCCCGTCATCCCGAACTTCATCCGCCAGGCCCGCCAGGACGGCACCCTGATCTTCCATGGCGACGGCGGCCAGACCCGGGATTATGTTTTTGTTGATGATGTGGTTAACGCGCTGGCGGCCGCCTCAACAACCAAAGGGATCAACGGTGAGATTATCAATGTTGGCAGCGGCACCGAAACCAGCGTCCGGGAGCTTGCCCGGCAGGTGGTCGAGATCGCCGGTGGAAAACCGGAAGAGGTCTATAATCCCCGTGTTGGGGGCGGCGTCTCGCGGATGTGCGCGGATATCTCCAAAGCAAAACAGGCGCTCAATTACGTCCCGCTGATCACGCTGGAAATGGGACTCAGATTGACCATCGAGAAGGACCCCCAATTCCAGAATGGAAAAAAATAGCACTGCGCGGGTTCCTATCCCCAAACCATAAACATTGCCTGGATCAGCCAAATCCTGATGTCCGGCGGCAGACTGTAAATCAAGTAAAATTACACCATGGTAATCCTTACACGTGATTTTTACAGCCGCCCTGCGCTCGAGGTGGCTCGGGACCTTTTAGGCTGCCGGCTGGTTCGGATGCAATCCGGGGGGCGGATGGGCGGACTGATCCTAGAAACGGAAGCCTATCAGGGTGAGGAAGACCTGGGGTGCCACGCCTCAGCAGGGCGAACCCCCCGGACGTCCGTGATGTACGGACCGCCGGGCCATGCCTATGTCTATTTCACCTATGGAATGCATTGGCTGCTCAACGCGGTCACTGACCAGGAGGAAACACCAGCTGCCGTCCTGATCCGAGCGATCCAGTCGGTTGAAGGACAGGGGATGATGGCGCAAAACAGACCTTCGACACCGCAAACGCGCGCACGATTGCCGCGGCTGCCCCGGTATT
>CAZXRL010000091.1:0-4897 GCA_964643275.1 uncultured Candidatus Brevefilum sp. | reverse complement strand
ATCGAGCAGGGCGACCCTGTCCCCGATGTGCTAGTCCAAAAAACCGAGCGAATCGGGATAAATTCGGTTCCCGAGCCCTGGCGGTCCATCCCCTGGCGGTTTGTGGTTGATCGAAAAGAACTGCAAAGACAAAGACTTACCTGATAAGTCAGCAGGCAGGAAAGGATTCATTCCATGTTATTTGGCGACAAGAAAAAATCAACACCTAAATTTACACCCAACGGGCCGGTTGAACGGGTAACCACCGTGCTGGGGCCGGGAATCAACTGGAAAGGCGACCTGCGCGGCAAGGGCGGAGTCCGGATCGAAGGGACCCTGGAGGGTGAGATCGCCTTAAACGGTCTGGTCATTATCGGCGAAACTGGCCGGGTTACCTGCAAGATGTTTAAAGCGGGCACCATCATCGTGGCGGGAGCGGTCAACGGTGAAATTGTCGCTGAAAAACTGGAAATCCGCGCCACCGGTCGGGTGTACGGCGATGTAACCACCCAGTCATTTTCAACGGAGGAAGGCGCGTTTCTCCGTGGAAAAGTGACGATGGAAGATAAGGTGGACCTTTCCGACCTGCCGGAAACAATGGAGGAAGCACCGGAGCAGGAAGCGGCCCAAACCGAACCGGAAGAAAGCGAGGACTGACCATGCGGATGTCCCGCAGCTTCAGCACCACCCTGCGCGAAGTCCCCTCAGAAGCCGAAATCTCCAGCCACCAGCTCCTGCTCAGGGCAGGTTACATCCGCCAGCTCGGCGCTGGGATCTTCTCCTACCTGCCCCTGGCGCGGCGGGCTATGACAAAGATTGAGAACATCATGCGGGAAGAGATGAACGCGATCGGTGGACAGGAACTGACCATGCCCGTGATTCAGCCGGCTGATGTCTGGCAGGAGACCGGGCGCTGGACCCAGATCGGGGATGAGATGACGCGCTTTAAAGACCGCACCGGGCATGATATGATCCTTGCTATGACCCACGAGGAGGTCGTCACCGACCTCGCCCGGCGTGAAATCCAGTCCTACCGCCAGCTTCCCCAGATGATCTACCACATCCAGACCAAATTCCGCGATGAAACCCGTCCGAGAGCCGGGCTGATCCGGGTGCGGGAATTCACCATGCTGGACAGTTACAGCCTGGACCGGGACTGGGCCGGACTGGATGCCCAGTATCAGGCGCATTACGATGTTTACTTCCGGATATTCAATCGCTGCGGAATCCCTGTCTGCGCAGTAAGTTCGGATACGGGAATGATGGGCGGCAAGGAAGCCCACGAATACATGTATCTGACCGCGGTCGGAGAGGACACCCTGATGTTCTGCGATTCCTGCGCTTATGCCGCCAACCGGCAGGTGGCAAATTTCCGGAAACCTAAACCTGAACCTGAGGAACCGCTCCCGCTCGAGAAGGTCGCCACCCCCGATGTCTCCACCATTGCTGATTTGGCAGCGTACCTGGATATCCCGGCATCAAAAACGGCCAAGGCTGTCTTCTTCATGGCGGGACGAGCCGGCGAAGGTGAGGATCTGCTGATCTTTGCTCTTTTACGGGGTGATCTGGCCTTGAACGAAACCAAGCTGGTCAATGCGATTGCTTTAAACGGATTTGGCAGCATTAAATCCCTGCGCCCGGCTGAGAACGCCGAGATTATCGCCGCAGGTGCCGCTCCCGGATATGCTTCTCCGATCGGCATTGACCGCGCTCACGTGCTGGTTGTGGCTGATGACCTCCTCCCGGTTTCGCCCAACCTGTTGGCTGGTGCAAATGAGGAGGGATTTCACCTCCGCAACACCAATTTCGGCCGGGATTACCAGCCGGATATCATCGCCGATCTTGCCCAGGCAGAAGACGGTGCCCTTTGCCCGGAGTGCGGCAGGCATTTAAAAGCCCAGCGCGGCATCGAAGTCGGGAATATCTTCAAGTTGGGCACCCGCTATACGGAAGCTCTTGGCGCGAGTTATTTGGATGAACAGGGAGACGCTCAGACCATCGTTATGGGGTCCTACGGGATCGGCGTGGGCAGGCTGCTGGCCTGCGTGGTGGAGGAACACCACGATGACCACGGCCCGATTTGGCCTGTCACAGTCGCGCCTTACCCGGTGCACCTGGTCGTCCTAAGCAGCAGGGATGGGACGGCCGAAGCCACAGTAGATCATTTCTACGATGAGCTTGTTGACGCCGGCCTGGAGCCGCTCTATGACGACCGGGATGAGCGCGCCGGGGTCAAGTTCAACGATTCGGACCTGATCGGCCTGCCTTTGCGGGTGACGGTTTCTTCCCGGTCACTGGAAAACGGCGGGTTCGAATTCAAGCGCCGCGACCGGGACGAGCGCTGGATTGTGCCCGCTGAAGATGCCCTGCAAGCGGTCAGAGAAGAAATCCAAAAATTGCGCGCTGAACTTAAGGATCGCTTCAATCTCTGACGGTGAAGGGTGGAGGGACAGGGATGCCTGACCTGACAGCGAAATTGATTGAGATTTACCAGCTGGGGGACGAAATCGCTGGCGTTCTTGACCTGCCGCAAGAATTATGGCCGGCACCTGGCCAGTACCTGCCCGCTCAACGCTTATCCGACGAAAGCGAAATTTTACCCACATACCTCTTTCAAGTCATTGGCGATAGTGCGGGATTATCTATTGCCCCTCTACCGGCAGGCTGGATGCCGGGCGAGACCTTGGGACTCCTCAGTCCCCGAGGTCATGGGTTTTCCCTGCCAGAAACTGCCAGGCGGGTGGCACTCCTGGCGCTCGGGGTTTCCCCTGCCCGACTGCTGACCCTGGCAGCCCCAGCCCTGGCACAGGATGCCGCCGTTGCCCTGTTCTGCGATCCCGTGCCACAAGCGGACCTCCTCAGCCGGGTTCCCGCCATAATCGAAGCTAGCCCCCTGAGCACTTTTCAGGATGACCTGGATTGGCTGGACTTTCTGGCGGTTGACCTGCCACTGGAAGAGCTTCCACGTCTGGATGACATGCTGTTGGGGGTACCCCTTGGCTTTGAAGGTCAGGCCCTGATCCGGGCAGCGATGCCCTGCCACGGTCTGGGAGAATGCGGCGTTTGCTCTGTGAAGACCCGACACGGCTGGCGGCTCGCCTGTCTGGATGGGCCGGTCTTTCCCCTAAGTGAGGCTCTAAATGTGGCTCGCTGAGGAAACCCCGATCCGTAAACAGGACCTGACTCTGGATAAACCCTGGGTAAATGCCGCCGGGGTTTTAGGTTTTGCCCCCGATCCAAACAAGATGCCCTTCCTCGACCAGATGGGCGCATTCATCACCCATCCCATCAGCCGTCGGCCGCGCCAGCCAGCCAAAGACCGCTGCTGCCTGCCCTATCAAGGCGGGTTCCTCCTGCATACGGGGCTGCCCAACCCGGGCATCAGCCGCGCCATCCAGCGTAACAGGCACCGCTGGGCCGGGGCCTCCTTACCCGTGATCGCCCACCTGTTAGTTGAAACCCCGGAAACCCTGGCAGAGATGATCCAAAAACTCGAGGGGTTGGAAAATGTGGTGGCGGTCGAACTTGGATTACCACCGGATTGTACGCCGGAAGGACTGGCAGCGTTCGTGAAGGCCGCTGTTGGGGAACTGCCCACGATCCTCAGCCTTAATCCGGACCAGATTCCGGTGCTCTTACCTGCACTGAACGCGTTGCACCCCGCAGCCGTCCACCTGACCCAGCCGCGCGGGACTCTGCCGGGGCTGGGCAGTGCGTTGGTAACCGGACGGCTTTACGGCCCGGCTGTCTTCCCGCAGGTCTTGCATGCAGCCCGGGCGCTGGTGGCTGGGGATTTACAGGTGATTGCTGACGGCGGGGGACATACACCCTGGCAGGCGGAGGCTTTGCTGGGGGTAGGTGTAGCCGCTGTTGGGTTGGCAGAGGATCTCTGGGGGATAAACACCAATCAAATTACCTAACTGTCACGTGCGCTTCGCGGCACGTGACCTACGGTCTCGTGTTTACAAAAGCCTCAACAACACATAATCTGAATTTTGTTTCCTGATTTCCCAATACCTCATACCCAATACCTGGACTTTTCACCATTTACCTTCTTTTGTCTGACAATTGACAGGATGACCACTTTTCGTTAAACTAGAGTGGCATCTCAAAACAATACTTGTCCAGTCAACTCACCAACCCCGGTGGAGGGATATGTCTACCTTATTAATTAAAAATATTGATCTGCTGGTCACCATGGACGACCAGCGGCGTGAACTGCACCACACCAACCTGTATATCGAAAACAGTTTTATCAAAGCTGTCGGGGATGCTGGCGAGCTGCCGGCTTCTGCGGATGACGTTTTGGACCTCACCGGCCACATCGTCTTCCCCGGTTTCGTCAACACGCATCACCACTTCTATCAGACCCTGACCCGCTCTGTCCCGAAAGCGCAGGACGCCAACCTGTTCAACTGGCTGGTTACGCTCTACCCGATCTGGGCCCGGATGACGCCCGAGGACATCCGCACCTCAACCCAGACCGCGCTGGCCGAACTGGCCCTCTCTGGCTGCACCACCGCTTCCGACCATCTCTATCTCTTCCCCAACGGCTCCAAACTGGATGACGAGATCGAGGCTGCGGCCGCAGTCGGCCTGCGGCTGCATGCCTCGCGCGGCTCGATGAGCCTGGGCGAATCCCAGGGCGGCCTGCCGCCCGATAGCGTGGTGGACTCGGAAGACGAGATCCTGGCGGACAGCCAGCGCCTGATCGAGACCTATCACGACCCAAACCCCGGCTCGATGGTTCAGATCGTCCTGGCGCCCTGTTCCCCCTTCAGCGTGACCGGAGAATTGATGCGCCAATCCGCAAAGCTTGCCCGGGAATACAGCGTGCACCTGCATACCCATTTGGCAGAGACCGAAGATGAGGAAGACTTCTGCCTTGAGAAATTTGGTCACCGTCCGGTGGCCTATA
>CAZXRL010000090.1:0-10065 GCA_964643275.1 uncultured Candidatus Brevefilum sp. | reverse complement strand
GCTGGAGAGCGTGGCGCTGATCCTGCTGATGCGCTGGCGGATGAAGGGGTTGAATGGCGGCTATGTCTGGAAAGGGGTGGGGGTCTCTGTCTTGGGGACAGCGGCGATGGCGGCGGTTGTCCTCGGATGGATGGCAGTTTTTAGAGAATCCAGCCTTGCAGTGAGGTTGTTTGGCGCGCTGGGCCTGGGAGCAGCGGTGTATGGCGGGCTGATGTGGGCTTTGAAGATGCCGGAATTGATGGGGATGATGCGGGCAGTCGTGAGGCGTTTGAAGAGGGGGTAAGCTTTTACATCAGAGAGCTCGAAGGGTTATCATGGTGTTGTCAAACGAAAGGGCGTGGTGATGAAAAATTCAGAATTGCGGCGGTGGGAAACACTATCCAAGGAAACGGTTCTAAAGCCAAGTAAATTTCTGACCGTAGAAAATCACGTTGTCAGATTGCCTGACGATCAGATCATCCCTGATTGGACCTGGTTAATCATCCCGAGTGCCGTCATTGTTCTTGCAGTGACGCAAGATGGAAGATTTCTGTGTTTCCATCAGACCAAATATGCTGTTGAAGGAACCACATTAGCACCTGTCGGAGGTATGCTGGAACCTAAAGAAGATCCTATTTGTGCCGCAAAACGGGAATTGCGTGAGGAAACGGGATTTGTGTCTTCAGACTGGGTGAACTTTGGTGGGTATATTTTGGACCCTAACCGTGGCATAGCAACAATTCACCTGTTTTTGGCGATGAATGCCTGGAAGGAAACAGAACCAATAAGTGATGATTTGGAAGATCAGGTTCTATTCTTTCTAACACGGGATGAAATTGAAGCGGCGTATAAAGATGGGGCATTCAAAATACTATCCTGGGCCGCAGTTGTGGCAATGTCGTTGAATTATCTGGATGCAGTGAAGGATTAAGAAAAGTCTTTCATTCTGGGTGGAGTAAGAAATAATACACCATGATGGGTGTCCTTTAGTCTTTTATGTTATCAGATGCAGGCTTTTTTCTTTTGGGAGGTGGGCAGGCTGCACTCCATGAAAAAAACCAACTTGACAAGGGTTAGGAAAATGATTATTATATTTCATAATGGTGATAAAAATATCAACATCGAGAAATATATTATGCAATACAACTTGTTCGTATCCCATGTGAACCATTTGCCGGCATTCAATTTAAATGATATCCGAAAGTTCGCGCCGGATTTTCACAGACGTCAGCTGCAGTTTTGGTTGCGGAAGGGGTATATTCGACCATACGCAGGTGGTTATTACATTCTAGCTGAGCAGGAAGTAAATGAGAATATTCTTTTTATGATGGCAAACAGGCTTTATGAACCGTCCTATATCAGTCTGGAATCAGCATTAGTATATTATCAAGTTATCCCAGAAACGGTACTTGGTGTGACGAGTGTCAGCTCTCGGCGCACGAGGAGGATCGAGAGTGACTGGGGGATGTTCAGCTACCGAAGCGTGCAGCCGCACCTCATGTTTGGCTATCAGATAATTGAGATCAATAAGAATGTTAAGTATAAGATTGCCTACCTGGAGAAGGCCGTGCTGGATTACTTATATTTGAACACTCAGGTTTCATCTGCGGTGGATTTTGAAGGTCTGCGATGGAATAGCGAGACCTTACGACCGGCAGTGGAGGGGGACCGGTTCAGGGATTACCTGACTGTATTTGACAAGCAGACGTTACGTTCAAGAGCTGAAGGATTGATGAGGTATTTAGATGCTTGACTTTCAACAGATAAAAGCCCAGTATCCTCCTGCTTTGCAGCATTTCGAGAGAGGAATCCTGCGGGAGTACCTGCAATATAAGATTCTACAGGGAATCTTCGAAAGTAAAATGGCTAGCCGGGTTTCCTTTCTAGGCGGCACAGCACTGCGGATTATTTATGGGAATACCCGCTTTTCAGAAGATATCGATCTGGATAATTTCGGATTGAGGTGGGAGGACTTTGAATCCCTCATTTCAGATGTGGAAAGCCTGGTAAAGTTGGAAGGCTTCAATGTTGAAATCAGCCAGGTTTCCAAGGCTACCTATCATTGCATGATTAAGTTTCCTGAAATCCTGTTTGAACATGGGATTTCTCCCTTACAGGAAGAAAAGATCCGCATCCAGATTGACACCTTCGCTCAGGGGTATGATTACGAGCCTGAGATCAAACTTCTGAATAAATTTGATGTCTTCATGCAGGTGCGCGTGACGCCGCTGGCTGTGTTGCTTTCGCAGAAAATTTATGCCGCAGTGAATCGAAAGCGCCCAATGGGGAGAGATTTTTACGATATCACTTTCCTGCTGGCCCAAGCGACGCCGGATTATGGCTATTTACGGCAGAAGATGGGAATTGGAACTGCGGAAGGGATTCGGAAGAAGGTACTCAAGCTGATCGATGGGGTTGATATGGAAGCGCTGGCGGATGATGTTGCGCCGTTTCTGATCAGCGAAGGGGATAGGAAGCGAGTCAGTATGTTTCCATTATTTTGGGAGCAGGCGGATTTGGGGTAGATTTGAACATTTGATGTTATAAATGAACAATCTCTTTATGACGTAGTGCTATTCGGTGATTGAAACAAATAATTGCCAGATAATGAACAAGGAATATCCAAATATTTCGGTAAACTATCTTGAGGAGAAAAACCACTTGGACATCCAGACAATAAAGCGAAATGCGAATAGAGGCTTGAAAGAACCATTCCTGCTGCCAATAACTATAAAATCCATTTTATTATTCATGGTCATATTATCTATAATCGGGTGCACTAGCCTGGAACTCATTGATAATGAAAGTAAAAATATTGACGATATGCTGCCGACGGTTTCCTTTTCAAAGACATCAACAGCAACGCAGACATTGACTGAAACAATGACTCCCACTGTCACGCCCACGGTTACTCCAACGGCTATGAGCGGCGGATATCCATTGTTGGCATATTTACTGCGTAGCGATGAAATTGGTGAGAATTATCTAAGAATTGTCAATTTGCAGTTAGGGATAACTTTAGCTGAGATTCCTCTGATTTCTGCAGCTTATAAAATTACTTTTTCTGATGATGGCAGGATCCTGGCTTATGCGGTTTATGAAAAAACGGAAACTCGTGGTCACTATGTAATCCAGTTGTATCATCTTGACACAGGTGTAATTGAGAAGGGACCAACGTTAAAGGAAGGTGACGAACTTGAGGCACTGAGCATTTCACCAAATAACGAATGGGTTATGTATCAGTTTTGGGATAACCCAAACCGCCACCCGCGTATTTACTTATTTAACCTGCTATCAAAGAAAAGCACATTTGTAGATCGAGGGGTCAGCAATGGGGCCTGGACAGAGAATAATGTATTAATCTATCAAAAATATTTTGGACCAAATCATAAATACGATCCGGTGACCAATCAGAGTTATTCAATTAGATTACCCTCTCAAAGTAAATTATATGGATCAAGCTTTTCAAGCACATTATTCCGTTATGTTCCGGAGTTGGATTCTGTTTTATTAATCGGATCCAACAGGGTGGACAACTCAACTCATTTCGTTTTAGTTTCACTTGAAACGAAGGAAGAATATTATTTAGCTCATATTGGTGATGATAATGAAAAATTTCAAGACATCAATAGAATTCTGTTTTCACCAAATGGAGAATATTTGATAATTGAAAGCAGGCATAAGGAACCTTATGAAAACACCGAAATTCTCAGAGATGTTTACACTACCTACTTTGCCAAGAAGGACGATTTACCCCTCACAGGGGATGAAAGACCATTAGATATTTATCCAATAGGCTGGTCGCCTGACAGCAGGGCTTTCATTGCTTACCAGCCTCGTAGCGGCAATAACGCGAATGCTGTAATCTTCGGTGCAGAATCCTTGACCGAATTATCAAATTATGCTTTTGTCGAGGACGAATTAGAGAATCTATGGTTTTATGGCCTGATTGCTGAGTATTTCGGAGTTGGCTATTTTTGGGATGACAGTTTATTATCATTTGATGTCAGGCCACATCAATCCTCCACGCCCAGTCCAACCCTGACTCTGGCTCCGGATATCACTCCTTCACCGACACCCTCACCCCTTTACCCATTAAATGAAATGTTATCAAATGCAAATCAGATTGGTGAAGCAGATTTTTCACTAATGGATGACGAGGGATGGGATTATGATCATGTGGAAATCCATGATGATGAAGTTGTTGTCATAGGTACAGGCGATTGGGAATCACACTTAATTGTTCCTTTTGAGATTAATGTAAATAATGGGGTGCTTGTTAAATTTCAATCCAGACAAAAGTCACTGGGCGTAATTCTCATATCCCGGGGAATAAGGTCTCATCCCTCTTATCGCCTGTGGGCTATTCAATTAAATAACAAGGATCCTTACTATCGGAAAGGAGAAAGCAATTCTGGTTTTCCAGAGATCATTAATGAGATCGAAGCAACCTCAGATAAATGGAATTATGTTTTCTTAGGTATAGACGATCAAAATAACCTGATCCAAATTCTTTGGGATCCTGATAGGCCATTGGATTATCAGGTTAGTCTTCATGATTTTGGTGATAAGAATAATGAGCCTTATTTCTTTCAAGTATTAACAAATATTGGAGAGATAAGGATTGGTGAGGTGATCTTCTACAGTTTTGATGGTTATCTCGAATAAATAAGAAATATAAAAAGTACAGGATTATTCATCAGGGGAGATTGATGCGTTTATCTCACTGATTGCTTAAGCCGGTCTGGAATAGTTATTAAAAAATCATAAATTCCTTGTCCGGGTGTGCCGTCTGGATCGTCTGCATCCTGCGACATAGGCACAGGACTGTCGTTGTCAGCGCTGGAGGGTTGTGATGCAGGGAGGAGGGTCCTGAGCTGATTCCCGAATATTCCAAACAGGATTGCGGCAACAACTGCAAGTACGGAAAGGGCACCCAGCGTCCCTAATACACCTGCAAAGAATGATTTGAGCGAAAAGCGAATCGTTTCTTTCATTTGTTTCCTCCAGTCAATTATCACCACGTAAACTGTGATCTTTTTTATTGGAGTGAGCAATGATGCTGGTGGGTTGAGTGGGAAATGGTCTAAATATATTCTGGCAGATTGAAGTTTAAATTAAGTGTTACCTGCTCTGGACAAAAACAAGGGTGTGTTTCACAGTGGAAGGACATTGAGTCTTCCTTTATCAAAGCTTAGGGCTTATTCTTCATAATTCATCAGGTAGTCCAATTGCCGATCCATCATCTCCTGCCAGAGTTCGGCGGGAACAACCGCTCGAATGAGGTCCATGGCCCGGTCGGCCGCCGCATAATCCTCTCCGGAGAGCTCTGATAACCCGGGGATAAGGTATGTCTTTCCTTGCGCCGACAACTCCAGGCTGGTCCCCGGGCCGCCCTCAGACGTCTCGCCAGTGTTCCAGTTTTTCCGAAAAGCGTCTTCTTCCTGTAGGCTCTGGTAAAGATCGTCCAGCTGTTCCAGGCTGAGGGAAAAATCAGTCACATAATGATTGGCGTCATCCTCCTGGCGAATCCCTATCCAGACCTCCAATGCCCCGGTCAGATCGGGCTCAAGAGTGACGGTGTAGCTGTAGATGTATTCCGGGGGAAGCGAACCGGTATTCCAATGCAGGGCGACAGAAAAATCGGATGGGGTTCCTTCAGAGCGGGGGGTACAAGCGGTTAATAAAAGTCCGGTGAGGACGAATATAAGAAATAGATTTCTCATATTTTCACTACTTTCTCATCTTAAAAAAATTTCGACTGGATAACATTAAGGCCAGATCAGCCAGGTGCCGATACTGACCAGGATGCCAAGGATAATGCCGCCGAAGGCTTCAGCCGGAGAGTGTCCGAGGACTTCGCGGAGCTCTTTGAATTCCTTGGCAGGGGGCGTGCCACCTTCAAATACTTCCTTGAGGATGCGGTTGATCTGCTGGGCGTGGAAACCCGCCTGGCGGCGGATGTTGGTCGCATCATAGATGACGACTGAGGCCACCGCAAAGGCAAGCCCAAAGAGGGGGGTGTCAAATCCCACGTAATGACCCACGCCAGCCGCCGCAGCGGTCACGACAGCTGAATGGGAACTCGGCATGCCGCCGGTGCCGAAGATCAGAGACCAGTCCCACGCTTTGGTGCGGAGGTACTCGAGGGGGAGTTTGAGGATCTGGGCCAGAATGGAGGAGATCAGACAGGCGATAAAGACGGGGTTATGAAAAATACCGATCAGGGGCATATTGTTTATCCTTCGGGGTCAAGATCCTGGGAGAGGGACCGCACCTTCAGCTCGGCCTGTTCCAAAAGGTCAGCGCAGCGGCGGGCGAGCAACTGGCCGCGTTCATAGACTTCCAGAGCTTCTTCCAGGGGGAGCTCCTCTTCTTCAAGTCTGGCGACATTTTCCTGCAGGGCTGTAAAAGCGGTCTCAAAATCCATGGACTGGATTGTTTCATTGTTCTTATCTGACATCAGGATCCTCCTGGTCTGGTTTCAATTACCCGGGCATCCAGCTCCCCCCGGCTGACCCGGATATGGATGGTTTCTTCCTGCTTAATTTTACCGGCGTCTTTGACCACCTGGCCATCCTCTTTTCGGGTGACGATGGCATAGCCACGGTTGAGAACAGCATGGGGATTGAGCCCTTTGAGAGACCGGCTGGTGTGTTCCAGATGAAGGGCTGCCCGGTCCAGACGATGCCGGACCGCTTTATCCAGCCTGGATGTGACCTCATCCAGGCGCTGGCGATAGGTGTCAACAGAATGTTTGGGTGAGAGACGGTCGAGGGTACTTTGCAGTTGGCCGGTTTCCCAGCGAAGATCAGTGAGGATTTCACGAAGGAGGAGGGCATGCCGGTTTGCTGTTTCTGTGATGGTGGTCAGCAGGTCGTCCCGATCCGGGGTTGCCATCTCAGCAGCTGCGGTCGGCGTGGGGGCGCGGCGGTCGGCGGCGAAATCTGTGAGGGTGAAGTCGGTTTCATGTCCAACGCCAGAGATGATTGGTGCCGGGGATGCGGCTACGGCCCGAACGACAGCCTCGTCATTGAAGGCCCAGAGGTCTTCAATCGAACCGCCGCCGCGTCCGATCAGAATCACATCCGGATGGACCATCCGGTTGAGACGGGTGAGCGCGCTGACGATCTCGCGCGGGGCGTCAATCCCTTGAACAGACGCAGGAGAAAGTGCGACCTCAGAGATGGGGTAGCGCCGGCGGATGGTGTCGAGCATGTCCTGAAGGGCTGCGCCGGTGGGCGAGGTGACGATCCCGATGGTCTTAGGCAGGGCGGGGATGGGGCGTTTGCGCTCAGGGTCAAACAAGCCCTCAGCTTCAAGTTTAGCCTTGAGCCGGAGGAATTCTTGATAGAGTGCGCCTTCGCCGGCAGCTTTCATCGTGTCGACGTAGAGTTGGACCTGTCCGCTGACCTCATAAACGCCCATACTTCCATGGACCTGAACGGCGAGGCCTTCCCGCGGGGCAAAGGCAAGGTTTTGGGCTGCATTGCGCCACATAACGCACCGGACAGCGGCCTCGGAGTCTTTGAGCGTGAAATAGAGATGCCCGGATGAAGGCCGGGAAAAGTTTGAGATCTCGCCTTCGACCCATACATCCTGGAGGATCTCATCACTCTCCAGAAGCTGACGCAGATAGGTTGTGAGGTCGCTCACCCTCAGGACGTTCTTAGGTTCAAATAAGGTGTACTGTTCCATAGCAGATTGATTTCTTTCTTCTGAGTGAAATAAGTATAACAATAATTTGGACACGAAGGAATTCTGATACAATTTAAAAACCTAAAGTAGTATTACAGATGATGACTTGGGGATGCTTTGAAAAGTAGTAAATAATTAGCAAGGTTATTTGAAGGCAGGTTATTCTGTTGTGGATCACTTATGGACACCGTGGCGCATGAAATACATTGAAGATCATGATCATGAGGGAGGCTGCATTTTTTGTCTGGCTGTTGAAGCAAAAGATGGGGATGAGAACCTGGTTTTCTTTCGGGGGGATACCGTTTATATGATCCTGAACCGTTACCCGTATACCAGCGGACACGTGATGTGTGTCCCCTATGCGCATGTCAGTCGGCTGCATGATCTGAGCGAGCAAGCCCGGGTTGAAATGATGGCGCTGACGAGCAAAGCGGTGGAGGTGCTGCAAAAGGTCTACACGCCGGATGGGTTCAATGTAGGGCTTAACCTGGGGGCGATGGCTGGTGCCGGGGTGGCCGACCATTTGCATATGCACATTGTCCCGCGCTGGCTTGGCGATACGAACTTTATGTCAACGGTGGGGGAAACACGGGTAGTTCCAGAATCCCTGACGGAGACCTACCAGCGGGTGAAAGCGGCGTGGGAGGCGTTTGCGGAACAGGGGACCTGAAAGCCGCCTTGAAGAAAATCGAGTGGTTAATAACAATAGAGACTGCCAGGATGCGGCAGTCTCTTTGTATTTGCAGGTGAATGTGGGCCAGGGTCAGGCAGGTTTTCTTTTTCCTGAGAACAGGGCTCGGATGAGTGAGATCAATCCCAGGACGACCAGGAGTGCAGGCCAGTACTTGGTAATCTCAGGCTCAAGACCGAAGAAGTGCCCGAAAGCGAAGAATAATACTGCGCTGATCAGGATCAGGGTCAGCCCGCCGGTTAGGGGCTCTTTATAGTTCCGGTCAATAATGCCGCCGATGATCACCCCAATGCCGATAAAGGCGGGGATCAGTGCCCAGATATAGGCCCAGCTGTCCCAGGCCCCGGTCAGGTTCTGATAGTACAGGATCCCGCCGATTCCGGCGACGATTGAGCCCGGCACCGCCAGGCCGCCCACACCGCTGAGAATAGCCCAGATGAGGAAGACAAAGCCCACGCCAATGATGATGAAGGGCCAGTCCCAAAACGAGAAGTAATTCGGGAAAATCTCTCTTGCCAGAAATAATAATCCCAGCAGGACTAAAATTGTCCCTCCGACGATACCAGATTTGCGATTCATTTCCGTCTCCTTGACTATGACTTATTATTGTATTCAATCTGTCCCTGATTATGCTGGACAATCAGGGGTTAATGTTCGAGAAAGTTGTTGTGGCGTCTATTTATCACCGAGATTGTTGATGGAACCTGCCCCGTTGATATTCTGGTGGACATTCGGACTGCCATAGTAATTCAGGGTACCGCCGCCGTTGAAATTCACATTGAGGGTTTCCAAAACCCAGATGGTGGCATTTCCCAGACCGTTCACTTCAATGGTGGTCACCTCGCTCCTGAGGTCGCCAGCGCGCACATTCCCTGCGCCGTCAATATTAATCGTTTGGTTGATGACTTCGCCTGCCAGTTCAACGTTGCCGGTGCCGTTGATCTGGATGTCAAGGTTCTCAGCGGTGAGATCGTTGATATTGACCTGACCAGCGCCGTTGATGGTGATTTTCAGGTCGTCGGTGTCCAGTACATCCATTTCGAGGCTGGCTGCACCGTTGAACGAAATTCCACGAAGATCGGTTACCGTCAGAGTGTAAACGATCTCCCGGGTTGGGATCACAGTTCTTCGCCATGTTTTCTCCTGATAACCTAGAATCAGGGTGTTGCCACTGACATCCGAGGTCAGCTCAGGCAGAATATTGTCTTCAGCCTGGATTTCGAGGGATTCTTCACTGCCTTGGGTGATGATGAGACGGCCCGCGCCATCCAGTTGGATCTTATCGAAGCCGCTGACCTGGCGGGTTTCAGTAACCAGGGTACCGGATCCACTCATTACTGTAATAAATGGCAGGGAAAGTGAGCATGCACTGAGGGACAGGCTGGCCAGCAGCAAAACGGTGATTGACAAAATGGTGTTTTTCTTCATGTTTATTGTTCCTTTCGAATTTAATTGCTTATATATTAGTATACGGTAAAAAAACAAAATAGTTGCAGGCTGCGATGAATTCTCAGGGCAATCGCAAAGTCATTCGCTTCAGTCTTTTGATTCGTGTACACTCTTGACTACCCCTTTCCGCCCTGCAGGCACCCGTCCACTTGTAACGAAGCAGGTCATCCGCAAGGTGTGTGCGATCGCCATTATTTTTTTGCCTTCTCCTTGAGGAGAAGGTGGCACGAAGTGCTGAAGCGAAGCGG
>CAZXRL010000089.1:0-10090 GCA_964643275.1 uncultured Candidatus Brevefilum sp. | reverse complement strand
TGCTGAATGAGATCAAAAAGACGCTGTCGCTCGTGCTTTTTGGCCCAAATCCCCTCCACAACCTCAGACAGGACCTTCAGGAAAAGACAGCCAGCATTAAGCAACTCAAACAGGCCAGCAAAGAACTCACTGATTCCATCTCTGCGAGGGAAAAGCAGATTGGAGCGTTACAATCCACGCTCACAAAACTCAAAGCACGGTATCAAATTGAAAAACTAGAGTCCGTCAAGCAGATAGAGACACTCCATCAGAGAATGGCAAATATATCTTCTCAGCGGATTTCTCAGGTGGACACATCTGCCCGGATGGAACAATTGCAAACTGAAATGCGTCAATTATATTATGAGCGGGATCAGCTCAAAGCTGACCTGGCATATGCACAGGCAAGGATTGAGCAGCTGTTGTTCCAAAGCGGTCAGGCCCGCCCATCCGCAGGATCGGACGAGAGTCAAATCATCAGCCTGGATTCAATAACAGCAAATGTGCGGCTAAAAGTTTCTCCTCTCCTGAAAAGGAAAGGTTTGAATTTGAACATCCACAATCCCGATGGCCGGCAAAGGATCAGAACAAATCCCGAATTGCTTCAAAGCGCGCTGGAAGGTCTGCTGGGGAATGCTGCGGAAGCATCCCCCACCGGAGGATCACTTCAATTCAATTTGCGCCTTTCGATGGAAACCGGCATGCTTATTGCAGAGATCACGGATCACGGACAGGGACTTTCGCAGGATGAACAAACCCGAATCTTCAGTTCAGGGGATGTGGAAATCCCCGGAATTGGCAATATTCGGAGTGTCCGGAGCACCATGCAGGCTATCCGGGCATTGAATGGAAAAATCTGGCTCAGAAGCAAACAAAAGGATCACACAACTTTCCGCATCCAGCTGCCTGTCCGGATTATCGACTGAGAAGGCTTGATAAGCTATAATCAATTCAAGAATGATATCAATGACTTCATTCAAATTAAAATGGATAAAACCATGACTACACACACCCAAAACATTAAGAGATCCAGTGACCGGCGCAGGCGACATCGGCCAAAACCTGCTGAACTGGCTGCTGTAATTGTCCTGCTGACGCTGATCTGCATCTTAGGGTTTATTCTCACCAGCGGCCTGATCGCAAATTTGAATAATGGGTCAGCGGATGCTTCCGCCATCGCCTCCGAGAAGGGAGCTGACCCCACAGCAACTGCCACTCCGTTTCAACCCGAGAAGAATGGCGATCAACCGGAACTCACCCCTGATCCTGAGATAGCTCAAACACCGACTGAGAAAGTCCTCCAAAAGCCGGAAGGTCAGGTCAATATCCTTTTGCTGGGGTCTGATGCCCGTCCCAATGTGGGCGGATTCCGGACTGATGTGATCATGTGGGTTTCATTGAATCCAAAAGAAAACTTTGCAAGTGTCATTTCTTTCCCCCGTGACCTGTATGTTAATATCCCAAGTTATGGCTACAACCGCATCAATACCGCCTACACTTATGGTGGTTTCGATTTGCTTGCATCCACATTGGAATCGAACTTTGGCGTCCGCCCCGATCAATATATCCTGATCGATTTTAACGGTTTCAAGGCCATCATCAACGATCTGGGGGGCGTCAATGTCCAAACGGCGCGAAATTTATCGGACACCTGCGCAAAATGGATCAACCCTAGCGGTTATTGCAGCGTGGGGCCTGGACAGGTCCACATGAACGGCGAGGTTGCCTTATGGTACGCCCGCTCCAGATATTCCACCAACGATGTTGACCGCGCCCGCCGCGCTCAGGAAGTTGGCGAAGCGATTTTCCGGCGGCTGGTCAGCCTGGATGCTTTGGTCAGAGCGCCTGACCTGTATAACTCGTATATTACCTACGTTCAAACCAATGTAGGCGTGACCGATGTCGTTGCCTTGTTACCGCTGGCCAGGAAACTCAATGATAATGGGGATATCCGTAATTACGTGGTTGACTATAACTACGCCTATGACTGGATCACGTCCGCTGGCGCCCAGGTCCTGATTCCGGATTACGGCGCGATTGAAGAATTGATGATCGAAGCCCTGAACCTGCAATGACCTGTATCCGTTCCAAGTAACAAATCGATTTTGTCCAGAACCCTGCGCCTCAGTTCATTCGCGGACAGTAGGTTCTGTTCGCGAACCAAATCCCAAACTGAGACTCGGTCAGGGTAAGATTTTAAAACCAACGGGCAAAGTGGTGATTGACAGATGTTGCTGTTTAATTTACACTAAAATCAATCACTGACTATGCGAATTTTCCAGGAGGTAATATGACAAACCAGGCAACAAAACAACAGGGAACACCCGCCCATCTATCTGAGAGATCCCTCCTCCAGCCAGCCATCCAGGCCTGGAAATTCTATTTGCAGGACCAGGGGCGCTCCCCTTATACGGTCAAGGCTTTTGTTGCCGATCTTAACCTGCTGGATCAATTCCTGCCCCCGGACAGGACCATCGGAGAAATTTCTCTCAAAGACCTCCAAAACTTTACCAACTGGCTGGAAAACGAGCGCGGCGTACCCTGCAGCCCGAAAAGCCTTTCCCGACGGATCACATCAGTGAAAAGCTTTTTCCGCTGGATAAATACCGGCGGCGTTCTCATCACTGATCCAGCGGACAAACTTGTCCAGCGCACTGTCTCCAGTCCTTTGCCGACTGTGCTCACCCAGGAAGAAGTGAAGATTGCACTCGAAACCGCATCAGTCTTTCGTGAAGCGGATGTGCCTGATGCCCGGCCCTACACCCTGCTTAAACTTCTTCTGGAAACGGCGATTAAAAAAGGCGAATGCAGAAACATCGGGCTGAACCATCTCTCAATTGAGGAGCCGGCCGAAGCCCATGTCTTCATCCGGTATACAAATCCACGGTATCGCTATAAGGAGCGCAAGATCCCCCTCTCACAGGACTGGATCACCTCCTTTAACGAATATGCCGCTCAATATGAACCGGAAGAACGCTTGTTCCCCTGGACTGCCAGAAGGCTGGAATATATCCTTGAAGACATCACAGAAGCCGCCGGTTTTGATAAAAGGATATCCTTTGACATGTGCCGCTGGACCTCAGCGCTTACAGACCTGATCGACGGTGTTGAACCGGAGAAAATCCGCCAGAAACTGGGGGTCTCAAAAATCCAATTTAGAGAAGTCAGGCAGAAGCTTCGGAAATTGGCTCTGCAGCAGGGATTCCAGATCGCTTCTGAGACAGAAAAAGACGGAGACTGATCATCTCCCTCCTGCCAATAAAATAACCTCCGGTGTAATAAAAACCGGAGGCTTTTAATATTAAGAGAGAAGAGTTTATGCCAGTTTTTGGAGGTTTAACTTCAGGATTTTTCTTGTTTGTGGTGTTATCCTGGCTTTTTCACCAGGACGCAAGCCCACCACCCAGACAACTTCCCCCTCCGAACACACAAGCGGCCAGTTAGCTCGCAAATGCGCCGGGACTTTTCGATTGACAAAGAAATCACTGATTTTCTGGGAATGACCACCCAGCCCGAATGGATGCCAGCGTTCTCCTTCCTGCCATCCGCGGACTTTCAGAGGCAGAGTCAGCCTGTCCGCATCCAGCCAGACCTCATCCTCAGACAATGCGGATGCCCCTCTGACGGGATCATCGGGAACACTGTCCAAATATTCTGCCGTAATCCTCCACCCGTTCCTCAGTCTCAAAGATTCCCCGGGATTCATCTCTGCTTGATCCACGCCATCGGGCAATAAGGGATATTCCCATTCCGGCAGATCCGCCTCCCAGGATTTGACCACCAGGCTCTCACGGAGGACCGCCAGATTCAACCGTGCAACAAAGTCAATCTCTTTGAGTTCTCCGGGAGCCCGGATAAAGGCCAGCCCTCTCTGGACGGCTTCAAATCCCATGTCCCGGAGGTCAGGGCGTAATTCTGCGACCGCCCGCCGAAGGACCCGTTGCTGCATCGTTTTTGGCAGATCTAAAAATTTCGCATACGCCAATTCCACACTGTCGTCAGATTGGGCAATCAGGCAATTTTTCCAGGCGCTTTCAGCCAGCGCATCAAGAAACCGGTCCTCTTCACCCAGCACATTCGCAGTCCGCCAGAGGACTTCTTTGAATTTTGGGTTATAAGTTTCCAATTCAGGGATCAGCTCATGGCGTAACCGATTCCGGAAATAGGTTGTGTCCAAATTACTAAGATCGAATCTCGGTTCCAGTCCCGCTTCAGCAACATAACGCTCAATCTCCTCCCGCCAGATGTTCAACAACGGTCGGATGAGAGGGATGTCCGGGTCCCACACAGGCATAATCCTGCAAAAATCCATCCCGGACAGCCCAGAAAGGCCTGCGCCGCGGATCAGGTGCATCAGGACCGTTTCCACCTGATCATCCGCGTTGTGCGCAACCGCTACAGCCTGAGCACCGGTTTCACGGGCTCTGGCGAAGAGAAACCCATAGCGCGCCTCTCTTGCGGCTTCCTCAAGGGATTGTCCATTCTCCTTAGCCATCCTCAGGACATCCATCCGTTCCGATTCAAACCGCAGCCCTCTGGATTCTGCCAATTCTCTGACAAATTCAGCTTCCGAGGTTGATTCCGCCCGGATCCCATGGTCCAGATGGGCAACAACAAGCGAATATCCAAGCGCGTCCAGACCCGCAAGCATGGCAAGGCTGTCCGCCCCACCAGACACGCCAACCAGAATCGGTTGTGTTTTTGTCAACCGGCATTTTTCTCGAACAGTTTGATCCAGCAAGTCTAGAAACATAATTAAATTATAGCACCCACCTCATGTGGAAAAAGCAAATAAGGTATACTCTTCATTGAGATCAGGCATATGATGACAGACTCCAAAACCATCATTGGGTTAACCGGAAATATTGCCACTGGCAAGAGTGTCGTTCGCCGGATGCTTGAAAATTCCGGTGCCCTTGGGATTGATGCGGATATCATAACCCACAGGACGCTTTATGCCGGCGGCCCTGCTTATCAGCCAGTTCTTGATGCCTTTGGGAACGGCATTTTGGGATCGGATGGCGAGATTGATCGTAGAGAATTGGGGCAAATTGTCTTCAACCACCCAAAAAAACTCCAATTACTCGAATCCATTATCCACCCTGCTGTCTCCGAATCGATAAAAAAAAGAATACAGAAGACAACATCACCCATAGTTGTGATTGAAGCGATCAAACTCCTTGAATCTTCTCTGGCACCCCTCTGTGATACCCTCTGGGTCAGCCATGCTTCTTACAATCATCAATTGGAACGACTCTTGCAGACCAGAGGTATGAGTACGGTAGAGGCCCAGCAGAGAATAAAATCCCAGCCGCCCCAGCGTGAAAAACTAAAGGCTGCAAATCTGGTTATAAATACTGAAGGTACTTTTGAAAACACCTGGGACCAGCTCTGCAAAGCGCTTAATGATACAATTCAGGATAATAAGAATTTCAACCTGATGCCCCTTAACATCAACGATTGGCAAATCTGCACCGCTCAAAATATGCCCAAAACCACGCTGGCTCACTTCTGGAATATGCATTTGGAGCCTGCAACGATGCCTCTTTTTGAAGTGCTCGCCTTTCATATGATCGTCCCGCTTCTGGCAAATTCAGTGCTGTCTGCTATGCTGATCTGGGATTCGTGGAGTTACACAGGTACAATCAAAATGACCCTTCCACAGAAGTTGTCGCCTGAAGAAATACCTGCCATATTGGATGCATTTCATCATTCTGCTCATAGACATCAGTGTGAGCTGCTTGTCCTCACGGAAAAACAGAAGGGTTTATTGAAGGCTTCGCAGGATATGTTATCCCTTAAAAAACGCACCGCCCGCCAGCTGAAATACCCAGCCTGGCGGCAGGCGCTCCATCGCATCGATAGTGATCCGGATACGTCTTTCTGGACAAAGATCCTCATGCAACCCCTGGAGTCGGACATAACCTTTACGTAGAGTGATTAAATTAGAATGACAGATTTATTAAACGACATCAGCTTTCTCTTTCAGCGCATCGGCTGGGCTGATCTTTTGGACATCATCCTGGTGACAGCCATTTTTTATGCGCTCCTGATCCTCTTGAGAGATACAGAGGCACTTGTCCTCCTGCGCGGTGTGTTCTTCATCATCATCCTGCTGGGGCTGCTCACAAGTCTGGTGGATCTGCCCGCCTTTTCCTGGTTAATCAGCACAATCCTCCCCGCCCTCGTGTTTGCAATTCCAGTCATTTTCGCCCCTGAAATCCGACGGGCATTGGAACGAGTGGGCCGGGCAGGCAACGTTTCCTTTCTAACCCGATCCCGCACCATCTCAGCCGAGCTGTTCAAAGAAACCCTGAATGCCGTAGTCCAGGCGTGCAGCAGGCTTTCAGAACGCCATCACGGCGCTCTGATAGTCCTTCAGCGCATGCAGGGTCTGGGAGAGTATTCAAAAACAGGTGTGCCCATGTCAGCTGAGGTCACACCAGAACTCCTGCTCCAGATTTTCTATCCGAATACCCCCCTGCATGATGGCGCGGTCATCATTGTTGATAACGAGATTGTTGCCGCGTCCTGCGTGATGCCCCTCTCAGCCAGCGGTGTTCTTAACAGGTCACCTGATCGAACCATGGGACTCCGACACCGGGCAGCTCTGGGGATTTCTGAGGTCAGCGACGCAATTGCCATCGTGGTCTCGGAAGAAACAGGCAGCATCTCCATCGCTCATAGCGGCCGGATGATTCGGCGTTTGAATATTGAACGGTTACAGAATACCCTGCACGCTTTCTTCCAGCCGACCGAATTCGCCAGAGGGGACAGCCTGGTGGCAAGATTCTTGTCTCTGTTTGATCACGATGCCACAGAGAAAAAAGATGGAGGGGAATCATGAAAGTGATCCGCAGGTTCATCAAAAACCTTCCCTCCTTGTTTGCCGCGCTGGTCTTTGCGCTTGCTGTTTGGATCTTCGCTGTGACTCAGGCTGACCCAACCGAAACCCGAAACTATCCCCGCTCTCTGGAGATGGATGTCATCGGATTGAACCCCGAACTGATGATCGTCAATGACATCACCCGCCAGGTCAATTTAATCATCCGTGCACCTACAACAATCCTAAACCAGCTGGAAAACGACAGCACCCTGATCAATATCACCCTGGACCTGACCGGTTTGGAGGAAGGGGTCCATACTTTGACCCCTCAGGTCAACATTGACCTTGCCCCTGCCCAGATCGCTGGGATTAACCCCGGTTCAATCTTCCTCAAACTGGAATCCGTGGTGACAGGGTCTTTCCCCCTTCAAGTCAGGACTATTGGGAATCCTGCGATTGGATTCGAGCTGCAAGACCCCGAATTAAACGTTGAAAATGTGATTGTATCCGGCCCCAAATCCCTGGTTGAAGCTGTTGAAAACGTGATTGCTCACGTTGATGTGGAAAATGTTTCAGAAGACATTCAACGCACTGTCACACCTATCCCCCTGGACTCGGACGGAAATGAGATCGACGGTCTGCTCGTCAGCCCCGGAACCCTTCAAGTCACAATACCCGTTACGCAACGCGGTGGATACCGTACGGTGGTGGTCAAAATCGTAACCAGCGGCCAGATAGCACCGGGATATAAATTGACCAATATCTTTACCCTGCCACCGACGGTGACCATTTTCTCATCTGATCCGGAACTGGTCGAAAGCATCCCTGGATTCGTGGAAACAACTCCAATCAACCTCAATGGTGCCAGTGAAAATCTGGAAATACGGGTTGCTTTGAACCTCCCTGAAGGCATCAATGTGGTTGGTTCACAGAACGTGACCGTCCAGATTGGGATCGATCCGATTGAGAGCAGCATCAGCTTCACCAATATCCCAGTACAGGTCCAGGAGTTGGGTCAGGGGTTGCAAGCTGAAGTCTCTCCCGAAAATGTCGACGTTTACCTCTCGGGGCCATTGGATCTATTAGATCAGCTGGACCGGTCAATGATTACGGTGATTATTGACCTGAGCGGGCGCGGTGTGGGCACCTACCAACTAGCGCCTGAAGTCCTTCTGGAAAATGAAAATATCGATGTTGACGCAATCCTGCCCAGCACCATTGAAGTGATCATTTCACAGAGTAATTGACCCCATTACCGTCAATCATTTGTTCTCCCCTTGTTCTCTCCTGCGAGGAACCACAGAAATCCTGCCCCTGAAAGGGAGTCACCAGGGAAGTGTTGGGATCAGACATCTCTCATGCGCCATCTATTTCCTCCTATCGCAATAAGGTATAATCACTGCCTATGTCCAAACCTGTTGTTGCCCTTGTTGGCAGACCTAATGTTGGGAAGAGCACCCTTTTCAACCGCCTGACCGGCGAACGCCTGGCGATCGTTGACGAGATTCCCGGAACCACCCGCGACCGCCTGTTTTCAGAAGCAAACTGGAACGGGCAGTTCTTTTATGTCATGGATACCGGCGGGGTTGATCCCACGAAGTCAAAGAACATGCCGGCTCTTTCCATCGGCTCCAAGGATTTTATCCGGCAGATCCGTGATCAGGCCGAACTTGCTATCTCAGAATCGGATGTCGTCCTGTTCGTCGTGGATGGCCAGACCGGGATCACACCAGCAGATCACGAGATTGCAGAAATCCTCCGCAGAAAACAACGCTCGGAGGAAGGGCAATTTAAACCACCCATAATCCTGGTCGTTAATAAATCCGAAAGCGCGAAGATCCGCCAGGGAGTCGCAGAGTTTTACGAACTTGGTATGGGTACACCGTATGCCGTCTCCGCCCTGCACGGCACCGGCAGCGGCGACTTGCTGGATGAGGTGGTTCGTCACATCGACGTCGTGGGGGAAGACGAAGAGGAAGACGAATCAGTCAGAATTGCGATTGTCGGCAAACCAAATTCAGGCAAATCAAGCCTTCTGAATAAGATCGTCGGCCATGAACGTTCCATTGTCAGTAACATCCCCGGGACAACCCGGGATGCAGTGGATACGAAATTTGACTACAACGGGATACCGATTACGCTGATTGATACAGCTGGCATCCGCCGCCGGGGCAAAGTCTCGCCGGGGGTGGAAAAATACAGCGTGATCCGCAGCATGAACGCGATTGAACGGGCGGATGTGGCGATCCTTATGATAGATGCAACCAGCAGTATCACAGCGCAGGATACGCATATTGCAGGGTATATCAAAGATGCCTGGAAGAGTACCATTGTCGCCGTCAATAAATGGGACCTGGTGGAAAAAGACACCTTCACGATCAACGATTACACGGATCACATCCGGCAGGAATTGAATTTCATGGATTATGTCCCCCTGATCTTTATCAGTGCGCTGACCGGGAAACGCGTTGACCAGGTGCTGCCATTAGCGCTCCGGGTACAGGAAGAACGCCTTGTGAGGCTGCCCACATCCCAGATCAACAGGATCATCCAGCGGGCACAGGATGTGCACCCTGCCCCTTCAAAGACAGGCAGAGCGCTTCGGATTTACTATTGCACCCAGGTCAGAAGCGACCCCCCGACCTTTATGCTCTACGTCAACAACCCGGAACTGGCGCACTTCACCTACCTTCGCTATATTGAAAACCAGATCCGCAAGGAATATCCATACCTTGGAACGCCTATCCGCCTGGTGTTGAAAAAACGCAATGATTGATGCCATGGTTCACAAGATAAGATATAATCACACTGATTTAGAAATTTGATTTGTTCCAAATAATTTCGGAAACGCGTTAAAACATATGTTCGAGAACATCCAAACAGAAAAGAGCCCGGAAAACAAAGCCGCCAAACCTAACAGAAGCTCAAAACAATCCGGATGTGTTGGTTTCATCATTGACACTGCGGAAACGATCCTGCTAGCGCTTGTTTTATTCCTCGCCATCAACGCTCTCTCAGCGAGGGTCCGGGTGGAAAATATCTCCATGCGACCCACGCTGGAGCCAGGAGAGTTCCTGCTGGTCAACCGGATGGCTTATAAACTCAGAGAACCGCGCATTGGAGATATTGTTGTCTTCCATGCGCCGGGCGTTTCTGAAATGGACTATATCAAACGTGTTATTGGGCGACCCGGGGATGAAGTGCGGATTGAGGACAGCACTGTATTTGTAAACAACCAGCCTCTCTATGAGCCTTATATTGCTGCGCCTCCAAATTACTACGGGA
>CAZXRL010000088.1:0-10142 GCA_964643275.1 uncultured Candidatus Brevefilum sp. | reverse complement strand
GGGGCAATCGGCGGTCAAACGAACAAGCACTTTTGCCTCAAAATGACAGGCCTCTTGATAATAACGATCCAGCACATCAAGCGGGTCGCCCCGGAAACAGGCAAAACCCTGAGCGCGGCAGAAATTAAAAACAGGCATGTCGCTATGGTCGGTTGTGGTAGCCACCACAACTCGCCCAAGCCGCTGTGCCCTGCGAGCGCGCACAACAACCCGTGCAAGCATTGCGCTACCGCCGATATCTTCCAAAACCTTGCCCGGCAGCCGGCTGGAACCCATCCGCGCCTGAATGATGGCAACAACACCGGGGTCACGTGGTTTCAGCTTCATAACTGACTACTCCGATATCATAAACAAACTTCAATCAATCCAATTTGACATTCGATCTTATTCAGAGGCTCTTGCATACGCCTCCAACAGCCTTTGGAAGTTTTGATCCCAATCCGCACGATCCTCCGCAAGTTCACGGGCGTTCCGGCTGAAAGTTGCCAGTTGAGGCGCTGCCGCCATTTCCAGGATTTTGTCCCTGAGAGATTGGGGGGCTCCAGTCTGAAATAAATCACCTGTCTTCCCAGGTGCAACCCATTCCTGGTTGCCGGGAATATCCGACACCAACACAGGCAGACCGCAGGCAAGAGCCTCCAACAATGACACTGAAGAGCCATCGCTATGGGAGGGACTGACAAAAAGATCCGCTGCGCCACAAAACCCGGGTAATTTGTCCCGGCCCACCCAGCCCGGAAAATGCACCCGGCTTCTCACCGGGCCAAGAATCCGGTAGATCTTATCCGCCTGGGGCCCATCTCCCACCAGTAACAACCGCAGCTTTGAATTTTCACTGGCCGTTTGCACAAATGCTTCAGCAAGTTCGGTTACACCATAGATTGATGACCAAAACCGGTTGCACAGGATCACAAACTGATCCTGCCAGCCCAGTTCCTCCCTTAATGCTTTCCCAGCCACCCTGCTCGTCTCCGGGGAAAAATATTTCAAATCCACACCCCAGGGGAATAGCACCACCCTCTTCCGCGCCATCCCATAGGCCGCTGCTTCATCCGCCACTGTCTGGCAGTCTCCCACAAAGACATCTGTCCGTTCAAGGGTATAGCGGGTGGCACCTCTCATCCAGGGGCTGCGTTTGGCGCGCAGCAACAGGTCTGATCCCCAGGACATCGTCACCAGGGGGTGATAACCGGCCAGCGCTGCCAGCAGAGCCGGGCCTTGAACCGGGCCAGCATGCACCAGACCAGGTCTGACCTGATCCACAATCTTCAGAAATTGCTCTTTTCCGCCCTGCCATCCGTGCCAGCAGGACCAATCCGGCTGTCCTTCAGGCCAGACCAACTCAGTAATCCCGGGAGGGGTATCCGGATGGCATTCGTATTGTCTCAGAGAATAAACCTGATACGGCGACCCCGCCAGGGCGCGCAAAAACCGCCGGTCATGCGGGCTGTCACGGTCCGTAAAATAAAGAACTCGCATCAGGTCACACCTTTTTCTGGATTATTGAGGACTGACTCAGGGATTCCCAAAGCAGGACCAGCGGAGTTCTTTCCCTGCGGGGATGCGTTCCAGCGCTTTCAAACCAATCACATCTTCAATCTCATACGGCATAATTGCGCCGGGCGCTGCCGGCCGCAGGACGTCAATCATTTCACGGGTCAGGATAACACCGGGATTGATCTCATGGGCGGCGCGCAAACAGCGGCGCTGGATCACAACCGTCTCCTGCTCGTTATCGGCAACGACCTTATCCCCGGCTCCCATCGCCCGCTCAAGCTGCCGCGTGGCTCTGACCATCGCTGCCCAGGTCTCAGGGTTCATCGCAAAGGGATGGTCCGGCCCGACCCTGTCATTATCATCGGTGAAGTGTTTCTCAATCACCCGTGCACCTAAGGCAACCGCGCCCAGTACCGTGGCATGCCCGTGAGTATGATCCGAAAGCCCGAGGACCAGATCGGGGAACATATCATGATAGGTTTTGAGGACATTGAGATGAATATTATCGAAATTACCATCCTCAGCAGTGTAGTTGGTATTACACTGCATCAACACCAACTGAGGGTTGATCGCCAGGATGGCATGCACCGCCCGCTGGACCTCGCCAATATCCGACGCCCCCGTTGCCAGAAGCACCGGCTTGCCCTTACTGGCCATCCGCTCGCAAGCTTCAATCCAGGTGATATCCCCCGAACCGATTTTATAGGCCGGGACATAAGGATCAAGCATGTCAATCGCCTCAAAGTCATAAGGAGACGAGAAATAATCAATCCCTACCTCATCGCAGGCCTCTTTGAGGATCGGGGTCCACTCGAAGGGGACCGATGCAGAGGCATAGACTTCTGACACCGACTTCTCCCATTTCGCCTGGTGAGAGACCTGGGCGTTCATATGGGTGAAACCATAATCCGAGACGATTTTCAGAGCTTGGAAATTCTGGAATTTCGCTGCGTCCGCGCCGGCTTCCTTCGCCAGGCGGATCAGGCGTTTCGCCCGTTCCAGACTGCCATCATGGTTCGCACCGATATCCGCAATAAAATAGGTTGGAAACGTAATCCCTATCAAGTGATCGCCAATTTTCAGTGTCATGTTTTACTCCATTTCAGATTTCATCTGATGAGATGGATTGAGAACAACCTTGTAATCTTTCGGGATACCCTTCCTGCCAGCGTTGATAGAACCGTTCAAGGCCATCGTCAATTGTGGGCAGGGGATGTCCCAGGGCATTGGCCGCCTTATCTGAATTGAGGGTCAGGTTCAATGAACGCCTGGCACCCCGATCAAGTTCTCTGGCGTTGACCGGTGTGATCAGCGCCGGGTCATATCCGAACCTGCAGGCGATCCGGACACCAAAATCATATTTGCTTATACCTTCTGATGAAACGAGATGAAAAGTCCCTGACAACCTTTTGGAGAACATCCCCAGCAGAAGCTCTGCCAGGTCCTCCACATAAAGCGGGCAAAAATAAGTGTCTGCAAATCCTTGAAGATGTTCACCAGCTTTAAGACGGTTCACAAAAAATTCGGCCAGACTGCGCCGACCGGAAAGACTCCACCCATAAAAAACCGTGCGGATAACTAGGGCTGCTGAATTGACCGCCTGCACAGCCTTCTCTCCGGCGAGTTTCGTCCGGGCATAGACGCTGAGCGGATCCGGCGGATCGTCCTCTTTATAATCACCTCTCCGTCCATTAAACACTGCATCGGTCGAAATATGCATAAAGGGGATGTTCTGTCGGGCTGCCTCTGCTGCCAGAAGGCCGGGAACTTCAGCGTTCAACTTTTGAGCCAGGTCAGGCTTCATTTCAGCGGTATTGACATCGGCCACCGCCGCACAATGGATCAGAGCATCCGGCTGCGCTTTTTCAATGACGACCTTTGATTGCTCCGGATCAAGCAAATCAACCGCCTGAACCTCAAACGGTACGCCATGCAGCATCCGGGAATGGGCCAGCCCGGTCACAGCGTGACCCTGTCGGGCTGCCACCAGGCTGAGGTTGACTCCCAGCAGACCGCTTGCTCCGGTGATGAGCAGCCGCATTCCTAACCCTGGCCCTTCTCCAGTTCTGCTTCAATAGGCGACACGATTTCCCGGATTTCTTCCACAGTCAGCCATTCCGTATTGTTGTCACTGGCGTAATGATACCCATCCGGCAGAGTTTTCCCCCGGTCCGTCCAGTGTTTACTGAACCACAGTGCCGCAGCAGATTGGACCACATACATATCCTCGAGTTCCACGGTAGCCCTGGCCTCATCTTCAGAAATCAGCACCTCGTGCAATTTCTCACCCGGCCGGATCCCGATAATCTTGATTTCCGCTTTTGGGGCGATCGCGCGCGCAAGATCCACCATCTTCATACTGGGGATCTTTGGCACAAAGACCTCCCCGCCATGCATCTCTTCAATACAGCGGATCACAAAGCGGACACCCTGATCAAGTGAAATCCAGAAGCGTGTCATCCGTTCATCAGTCAGGGTGACCTCGCCATTCCCCCGCTGCTGGATGAATAACGGCACCACGCTGCCCCGGGATCCCACCACATTACCGTAGCGGACACAGCTGATACGGGTTTCCATCCCGCCGGCATAGGCATTGCTCTGCACCATCAACTTCTCCGCAGCGAGCTTCGTTGCACCATAGAGGTTGATTGGATTGACAGCTTTGTCCGTGCTGAGCGCAAGGACTTTCCCCACACCTGTGTCCAAGGCAGCATCTACAACATTGCTGCTGCCCAGGATGTTGGTCTTGATCGCTTCCATTGGGTTATATTCGCAGGCGGGAACCTGTTTAAGGGCCGCCGCATGCACCACAATGTCAACGCCATTAAACGCCCGTTTAAGCCGTGAGAGATCCCGGACATCCCCGATGAAATAGCGCAGGTTCGGATGGTCAAAGCCAGCCATGCGCATCTCATGTTGCTTCAATTCGTCCCGGCTGTAAATGATCATGCGGGCGGGATGATATTCCTTCATCATCACTTCAACAAATTTCCTACCAAAGGAACCTGTCCCTCCGGTCACAAGCACGTTCTTACTGGTCCAATCCATACCATTCTCCTGGAAACTTTATCCAAATTATACTTGAGGTGATGCCCCGGCTCCTGCCTCAGGGACTTCGGTTTTTGTGACAACGACCAAAGGATATTGCCCGATCCTGCCCAACCAGCGAGGAAAAATCTCCTCCATTCCATAAAGAATCTTGAGCCAGAACCGCCCGCACCAGTCAGGATAGATAACGGATCTGAGAAACGCCACACTCACACTCCGCCAGACGAGGATCTCATAACCCATCCGTCCTTCCAGGGCTTCGGTCAACCATTCCGCAGTGAGCTTTTGCACAAAGGTGCCCGCAGGAGGGAGTTTTTCACTTTGCTCTATTTCTATCGGGGTCTCAATTAAAGACTGAATCTTCTGTTCATCCGCTTTGCTCTTTTTGACCCTGCGCAGCCACCAACCACGCAACCGGCGCATAAATCCCATGAACCCTTGCAAACGCGCCATTAATGGTGCATTGGTCCAGCCATTGACAATGCACATCGTTTTTCCTGGGTTCAAAGTCCGATAAAGCTCTTCATACGCAGGAATCTTATCCTCCATCGGGACGTGATGAACGGTATGCAGCGAAACAATGCCGTCAAAGACATCCGATTTAAAAGGTAAAAGGGCAATATCACCAACCACATATAGCCCTTTTTCACCCAGGCGTTTCCGCGCTTCCGTAAGGGCGACGATGGAAATGTCCATGCAGACTCTCGCCCGGTATCCTTCAGAATACGTCATGTACTCTGGATATTGAACCGGGCCTGATCCTGCGTCCAGCAAATAGACTCCCTCAGGCGCCAGATGCCGGTTGATGCGCAGGTGGCATTTATGGATATAGTCCCGGGAAACCGGGCGCAGGTCTTCATATTGCGCATTCTGGTAAAACGCATCACTGAGAAGCTGCCATCCCACCCGGTCATAGAATTCCCGGACATTTTTTTTGATATTTTGATCGTTCATAAAGTATTCACACCAACATTCCTTAGAAATAAACCCTCGGCCTCTACAGAAGCCTTTCCCTGATGGGTCATGCTCCTGGCCAGACAGCCACCCTGACACCAGCCGCCTGGAGCATACTCGCAGCTTCCACGCCCAAGGCGGCATTCCTGATCCCGGGCCTGAAACAGATCTCGTAACAACCCGCCATCCTGATAGTCTCGCCAGTCAACGCCCGGCCCGCTGGAAAAAGCAAAGCACCGCCAAACCCGTAATCCCGGCCCGATATCCAAAGTCGGCCGGCACTGGAAGTTCAGCACAGCCCCGGCTCGAATAAGCGTCTCCATCTCAGTATCGTTGAAATGACAGCGCATAAATCCGCAATCAAGACAGATCCGGATCCCATCCCTCGCCAGCAGATCCGCCCAGGCGACCACAGCCTGATGCGCCGCAGGGAGATCGCCATCCGGCAGATAACCATTATCCCCGCCAACCACCGGTTGGGCAAGCCCCAGCCGGATCACCGGTCGTAAGCCATGATCGAGGATCAACCTCCGGTGCGCGGAGAGGTCAAAATCCGGAGCGGTGATTGTAAAAGCGAGCGAGATCCGGTCGCCAAGGGCTGCGGCATTCTCCTGGATCGTCACTTTTTGGATCTCAGAATAAGTCTGCCAATCATTCAAATTAAGCAGGATCGAATCCGGCAAGGCAGGCAAGGTTTGGCGAAGAATGGACTGCAACCCATTGGTGAACACCGTAACGCTGAAACCCTGTGCTTTTTTTAACGCCTTCATAATTTCCGGGTATTGCGAATGCAAGGTCGGCTCGCCCCCCATCAGCCGCACAGGATCGTTGCAGGGGTCCAGGGTCGAGGTGATCTGTTCCAATTCTGAGACTGGCATCTCCTGAAGGGCGGCTTCCGTCCGGCATGCCCGGGCGAAGCAATAAGCACAATCAAGGCTGCAATCCAGGGTCAGGAGGATGTTCATCACGCGTCCCTTTATCCCAAATTTCTCTGAGGCTCTCACCAAGTCAGAGGTTCCCCTGACAAATAAGCGAAGGTTTTATCATAACGATTTTTCCCCTCTTCTCCCAGGACAAACGCAAGCGGCCGCTCTTCAATATCATCGTGCAAATCCAGCAGATGCCATGGGAAGGGTTGAGGAAATTCAAAGAAGAACAAATAGGCATAACGCCAGGCAAGTTCAACTGCTTTATCAGAGAGCTGAGCGGAATTAAGATCACCAAGGAGGCGGTCCAAGATCGCGAAATAAGCATCCCAGGTGTCCGGATCATGCGTGAATCCCCGGCCTCGATAATGTGTCTGTCCAGCAAGCACCACCGGGATTCCACGCATGGCCATCTCAAGCCCAACAGTTGTCGTATAAACCAGCCCCAGGTCGGTGATATCCATAATATCATAGGTGTTGATCTTCTCATCCGGCTTTATCAGATGAATGTGCGCCGGGATCTCTCCCAGGGCAGTGCTAATCACATCAACCATCGAGGCGTCTTGTTTCAGGACCTCCCCTGGATGCACTCGAATCACGAGCTGCACATCCTGGCGGGCCGCAAAAGCAGCCACCGCCCGTTCGATCCATTCCGCCATGCTCTGGCTGAAGACCTGGCGGTTGAGTGTCAGGCTGTCACCGAGGACGTTGGTCGCCAGCAAAATGACCGGCCGGTCATCCAGGTCGAGTTTTTGACGGGTGGCTTCACCGCCCCCGCTTGGAGCAGTCTGCCAGCGGCGGGTGAAATTTTGCCAGGTCTTTGCATTTATCCGAGCGGCATACATTTCCTTTAAACGCTGCAATTGATCATCACGCAAAGGTCTATCCCCAAGTACTTTCCAAAGATCGTCCGTTTCCTGCTGCATGATCTCGGAATTTTGCGCCACCCAAATGTGTTCCCTCTTATCACCAAACTCAAAAGTCACCGTCGGAATTTCCAGATAGCGCGCCACTCGGTACACAATACCCATTTCCTGAATGGTGCCGTTGGGGACAAGCACCACATCCGGCTTATGTGCCATCAGCCAGGCGCGTGCATTCAAAGCGGCTTCCCGGTTTCGCACATAACGGAGTTTATAGACCGTTTCCTCTCGTGTAATGTCCTCCACCTGCAGGGTGTACTGCGTATCAAACGTGCTGACCTCAACCACAGCGTCTTCCAGCTCTTCAGGGAGAGTCTGCGAAAGCGGGTGGACATCCAGCAGGGACTGCACCCTCATGAGAGAACCGGCCTTGCCAAGCACCTGACGGGCATAAAGGTTCTGCCGTCGCAGGTCAAATTTTTCTATCGGCTTATCCCAGCTTGCATAGGGCAAGAAGGATAAGGTCACCTCGTGTCCTTTGCCCGCCAGCGCCAAACCCATCAGCGCTGAGAACTCAATCCAGTAATGGAGGGAGGTAAACAGGAAGATCCGTTTTCCAGGCGGGGCAGAAGCTGCAAAAGATTCAGTCTGCCGGGCTGCTTCCGGCAGGAACTCATCCAAATTTCCCAGATCAAAGTGTGCCTTCCAGGGCTCATTGCGCTGAACCAACTGCCAGTACAGCTCAACGGTAAAAGGTAATTCGCCCAGGATTCGCTTGATGATTCGTCTATTCATGGTTATGACTCAAGGGTTTCTATTGTCCAGTCCAGTTTCGGGCGGACTGGCCCCAGGCGCTTCTCCGGCCAATGCATGCCCGGAGCCCCGGTCGCATCAACATTAAAGGTCAGGGCCTTATCATCCTGGAAATACCGCCTGATCCGGTAAGCGCTGGCATTGACGCCCAGAACATACCGGCCTTCATTCATCAGGTGTGGAGGAATCTGGCATCTGCTGACATAGTGGCCGGCTGGCCGCTGGACATGGGTTTCGAATAGAGTCGGATCATCGGTATCAAAGCTGGTAAAGACATATTCACCCCGGGTAGTCATCATATACAACCCCATCCGCAACCCGCTGATCGGATCACTCAGTTGATATTCCATCTCGATGGAGAAACCCTCCACAGACTGGACGGTATCTACAACCTGCCCCACAGGATTGCGCACTTTTAACGCAATCGGCTGAAATGGCGCCTCACTGTTGGTGACCTCAGCAGATGACCAAACGCGCTCGCCTTGCTTGGTCAAGCCCATATTCAGGTAATGATCAACCGCCTCAGGCGTGGGGCCGCGCATCACAATCCGTCCCTCATCCAGAAGGATAGCCTCCTGGGTCAACCTGAGGACAGCAGACATATTGTGGCTGACAAACAACACCGTCCGGCCTTCCTGCGCCACATCGTTCATTTTACCCAGGCACTTGCGCTGGAATTCCGCATCCCCCACAGCCAGGACCTCGTCCACCACCAGGATTTCCGGCTCCAGATGGGCGGCCACCGCAAAGGCAAGCCGCAGGTACATCCCGCTGGAATACCGTTTGACCGGCGTGTCAATGAACCGCTCAACCTCGGAGAAGCTGACAATCTCATCAAATTTTCGTTCGATTTCCTCTCGACGCATTCCCAAAATCGCGCCGTTGAGAAAGATATTCTCCCTCCCCGAAAGCTCAGGGTGAAAGCCCGTGCCGACTTCCAGCAGGGAGCCCACCCGGCCGTGGATCTCACCGAAGCCCTCCGTGGGGTCTGTCACCCGGGACAGGACCTTCAGCAGGGTGCTTTTACCCGCACCGTTCCGGCCGATGATGCCCAGCACCTGACCGCGTTCAACGGTAAAGGACACATCCCGCAGCGCCCAGATATGCGATTGAGAGTCATGCCGTCCCTGATCGCCGCGGACAAACCGGTTCCGAATCTTGTTTACACCGGATATCAACAGGTCCCGAAGTGTATCGGGGCGTTCCTGCGCCAACCCGATCCGGTAGCGTTTGGAGAGGTTCTCAACTCGAATAGCAATATCAGACATAGACACCGGCACACTCACCTAAACAATATCCGCGAATGTTTTTTCCATCCGCCGGAAATAGAACAACCCACTGACAAACAAAACCAGCACCACGCCAACCGAGATCAACATGGTCGCATCAGGCGGTGTACCGCCCAGCAGCGCCCAGCGGAAGCCCTGGATCACGCCCGTCATCGGGTTCAGTCCATAGAGCGAACGCCAGATGCCCGCCGGAATGGTATCAATGGGATAAACAATCGGGGAAGCATACATCCAGACCTGGACAATGAAGGGCACCATGTGCTGAATGTCCCGATACTGGACATTCAACGCGGAAAGCCACAACCCCACCGACATAGCGGTCAGCAAGGCCAAAAGCATCAGCAGCGGCAGCCAAAGCATGTTCCAGCCCGGCCAGTAGCGGTAATAGGCCATCACACCCAGCAACACCACGAAGGACACCAGGAAATCCACCAATGCGGCGATCACAGAAGACAGCGGAATGGCAAGCCTGGGGAAGTAGATCTTGGTAAGCAGGTTGGCATTTCCCACAAGGCTGACGCTTGATCGCTGTAATGCGGTCGCAAATAACTGCCAGGGGAGCAAAGCCGAAAGTGAAAACAAGGGATAGGGAATACCCTGTGACGGGGTATTCAGCAAATTACCAAAGATGACACTGAAGACAGCAACCGTCAGCAGAGGCTGGAGCACCGCCCAGGCTATCCCCAAAACAGCCTGCTTGTACCGCACCTTGATATCCCGCCAGGTGAGAAAAAAGATCAACTCGCGGTAAC
>CAZXRL010000087.1:0-10451 GCA_964643275.1 uncultured Candidatus Brevefilum sp. | reverse complement strand
TCCAGCCCCCCATCGGGGTCGTATACAATAGAAGTCCCTTCCGAGAGGTGAGTATTGTCTGGCGGCAGGAAACTGGGCCAGACAGGAACAAGCTCTGAATAGCCAGACTCAATCAGCGCTTCTCGATCCAGGCAGGCACTGACCGCCTGCCGGGTGCGGGCATCCCCAAAGAAATCCGGACGATCCCCATAGACAGGATTGTAGAACAGATCGTAAGCAGCGGGCTGGATCCCAAAGACCAGCTGTTCCCAAATCCCGGTCTGGCTGATCAGGACGTCAAACCGGTTATCGGCCTGGAGTTCTGCAAGGGTCTCCGGTTCGTTCTCCAAACCAACTGAGGTATCCAGTACATCACAGGCACCATCCAGCAAGGCCGCAATTGCGGAACCAGCACCCTCAACTACCTTGAGATTGATGATGTCAAGGTAAGGCAGCCCCTCCTCCGCCCGGTAATAACCAACGTTGCGGGTCAACTGGATCAGGCCTTCCTCCCAACGGTCAATAATGAAAGGGCCAAAACTCAGGCTGCCTGCTTTAAACCGTTCCTCAGAATCCAGGTTTTGCCAATCCAGCCCATCCAAGAATTGATGCAAGGGAATGGGCATCCAGAACAAGGTTTCCATCTCCGCTGTCGTGAAGCCGGGTTTCCCAACCCACTCAAGGGTACGCTCATCCAAAGCTGAATAACGGACGGTCCGATCCATAACCCATCCTGAACCGAATGCCACGAGGTCAGAGGCCAGCTCAAAGCTGAAAACTGAATCCGCCGCGCTCACCCGCGTCCCATCAGACCAGGCCAAGCCATCCAGGAGCCGGAAAGTCACCACCATCTGGTCCATCTCGAGTACGCTTTCCCCATCCCACACAATCGCGCAATCAGAACTGCGGCATCCGCTCGGCCGGACGGTCGCACCGGCTTTGAGAGTTACAAGTTCTCCCCGTGCGTCAACGACCGGCTGCCCGCGCTGCACAGAAACGGATTGCAACAGTAAATCGCCATTTTGTTCTGACGGGATCCGCTCGTAGGGGCGAGTGCCCACCATAGCGAGAAGCGCATTCAGAGAAGCTGATGAACCCGCCTGATAGGGGAACAAAGTTTCCGGGAGGCTGGCGGTGCAGATCGTGAGAGTCACAGGAGGTTCAGGTGTCACGGTGGGTGATGGCGCTGGCACGGCTGTCCCTGTGGCCACCTCTCCGCCATTGTCATTCGCTGCCCTATTCACACAGGCGGAAAGCATCATTGCAAAGATGAGAAAAACCCATACTGTCCGTCTTGTGTTTCTTTTAAATACTTTTTTCATTCCAATGTCAGATCCTCATAATAGGGTTCCGATTCATCGCCAAACCGCATCCGAAGGTAGGAAGCGTAGCGCTTTGGCGAGACCCTGCCCTCGTCAACAGCTTCTCGGACCGCACAGCCCGGCTCGTGGGTATGGGTGCAATCGTTGAACCGGCAGTCCACCACCAGATCGCGCAATTCTACAAAATAACCATCCAATTCCTCGGGTTCGGTATCCCACAGTGCGAGAGTACGGATTCCCGGCGTGTCAGCCACATAGCCGCCCACATCGAGCGGGAAAAGCTCCCGCACATGGGTGGTGTGCCGGCCTTTCGAGGTCGTTTCACTGACCGACCGCACCTTCAGTCCCAATTCAGGCTGGACAACGTTGAGCAGGCTGGATTTCCCAACCCCTGAAGGGCCGGCCAGCGCAGAGATCTTTCCCTGTAAACCCTTCCTGAGAAGTTCCACCCCCTCGCCGGTCAGCGCAGAGGTGTAGATCACAGGATAGCCAAGATCAACATAGAAACCGAACAGGTCTTTCGCAACCTTCTTGTCAACAAGGTCCACCTTGTTCGCCACAATTAACGCACTGATCCTTTGTTTTTCTGCAATTACCAAAAAACGATCCAGCATCCGAAGGCTCGGTTCCGGCTCGGCGCAGGCAAACACGATCACAATCTGGTCAGGATTCGCGAGCAGGATCTGTCTGAAGTCACGTTTGATCCCGGTGCGGATCCTGGAAAAAGCTGAAACCCGCTCATGGACTTCATCAATCATGCCGGTGCCGTCACCATGGTCGGTGACTGTCACCCGGTCGCCTACCGCCACAATATCACCTTCATGCTCCCCCTGTTTCAGCCGCCCGCGCAGTCGGCAGGTGATTTCTCCCCGATCCGTTTCCACGATCAGAAAACCGGATTGGGAACGAATGACAAGACCTTGCAGAGATTCAATCAAAAAGGATCACTCCCCGTTTTCATCCGCATTTTCTTCCGCGACAGGTGTATCGGTGGGGATCGGCGTATTGGTCGGAATGGGTGTATCGGAGGGGATCGGCGTCTCCGAAGCAACCACATAGGGATAAGCTTCCCAGGGCAGCCGGACGCCATAATCGCTATAGCTTGAGAAGTATAGTGAGACCGCCCGCCGAAAGACCGGGGCTGCCATTTCAGAACCTTCGCCCGCGTTCTCAAGCAGGACCACCACGGCTATATCCGGCAGGTCTTCATTGTTCATATCGGTATACCCGGCGAACCAGGCATGGGAAATGCCAAAGGGATTCTGCGCAGTGCCCGTCTTTCCATAAACACGGAAACGCAGGCTCCCAAGTTGTAAATGAGCAGTACCTCTGCCATTTCTGACAACTTCGAGCATGGCCTCCTGAATAATGGTCAAATGGTCCTCGGAAATCGGCAGGCTTCCCACCGCTTCAGGCTCAAACTCATACGAGGGCGTTCCATTCTCAATGCCGATCTGTTCAACGAGTGCCGGACGGTAGAGCGTTCCGCCATTTGCAATGGCGGCAAGGGCTTGAGCCACCTGCAGCGGGGTCACCGTCATCTCTCCCTGTCCAATGGCCAGCTGGGTGCTCAGTTCGCAGGTCGCGGTTTGAGCAGGGATATTTCCGGGCTGTTCAGGAATTTCAACCCCCGTCACAGATCCCATTCCAAACGCCCGGGCCATCTCCGCGATGGCATTGGGAGAACCTGCAAAAACCAGTTGTTCTCCGATGTAATAGAACCAGGGGTTACACGACCGCATCAAGCCTTCCGGCAGGGTCAAATCCCCACTTGGGGGTCTTTCTTTCTCATAAGTCCAGTCAAACAGCTCATTACCGCAAACTTCAATCGAGTGGCCGCAATAGATCTCGGAATTCTCATCAAAGATCCCGTTGTCCAACGCAGCCGCCATCGTGACAATTTTAAAGACGGAACCCAAAGGATACTGCCCGCTGGTTGCTCGATTGAAGACGGGATCATCCGTCTGCACATAGGGGTTCGGGGCATACATGAAATTCTGGTTGTTGATATCAAACAGGTTCGGGTCAAACTGAGGGTTTGACACCATTGCCAATATGCGGCCTGTATCAACTTCCATCACGACAATCGCCCCCCGGTAATCCCCCAGCGACTGCTGAAGCAGGAACTGCAAACGGGAGTCGAGCGTGGTTGTGATGGATTGGGCTGCCAGGGCGTCCTTTTCCGCGAGCTTCGTGAGGATCTGCCCTTCCGAATCCTTCAGGTACAACGATCCGCCCCGTTCACCGGAGAGTTCATCCTCAAAGCTGTACTCCAGGCCAGTGCTGCCATATCGGCCGTTGGGCGCATACCCCAGACGCAGGTAGCGGGATAATTCCTCCTGAGAAATATAAGTCAGGTGCCCCACGGCCTGCGGCGCGATCCCGCCGTCATAATAGAAACGTGAGGAGTAATAATTCAGATAGACGCCGCTCAAGGCACTCAGAGCGCTCATCTTTGCGTCAACATCTTCCTGCGGGACCTCACCCAGGGGGACGTAATCATTCGGCTGAGCGTCTTCATACATTTCACGGATCTGATCAATATAGTAGATGGTCAGGTCCGCCATGGTCGTATAAAAGAGACTCATCCGATCCGTGTTCAGGTTGGCGGGGATAAAGCCGATCGCAACCGCATCCTCCTGACCAGCCAGAGTAAAGCCATTGCTGGCATAGATATTTCCACGTGAGGGGACCTCGCGGACAGCTTCCAGGATATTCCCACCCAGCAAATCCGGCATGATCACGCCCTCATTCCACGACACGTGCCAGTTTCCTGCTTCCAGTATCATAGGGAGCTCAATCGAGCGGGTCAGGGTCCCGAATAGATAGGTGTTGTAATTCACTTCAAGATCGGCGGTTGCAGTGGTCGGACTGGTCAATTTTCCAACGACCGCATAATCGATCCCGGTCTCAAACTGCAACGTCATCGCAATTGCAGCATCAAGATACCGGCTGGTAAAATCTTCTTCATTAATTGTCCGCTGGCTTTCAGCCGTCAGCAGCGAATACATCAGGGCATATTCTTCAGCCTGCCAGGCTCCCATGAAGGATTCGATCAGGCTGTCAACATCCGGCGCGGGGGTGATATGCACCTGAGGATCCGGTAATGTGGCTGTTGGCTCAACATCATCACCCGTACCCGCAGGTCCGCCGTTTGGGGTGCATGCCACAAGGGCCAGCAGTAAGATCGTGATTAGGATTGTTTTTGTCTTTTTCATTGTAAATCTCCAAAAATGCGGGTGAGGATCCGCATTGGATTCTCAATAGACATACTGAGAACTGATTATACTGTGTCATTCCTCAGATGGGGATTCCTCAGTTGGCGTTACCGTCGGGGAAGGCTCCTTGAGAATATACGGCTCCGATTCCCATGGCATCACCCCGGCTGGGTCTTCATAGTTCGAAAAATAAAGTGAGACCGCCCGTCTGAATACAGGTGCGGCCGTCTGAGACCCTTCCCCACCATTTTCAATCAGGACCACAACAGCAATATCCGGCCGATCCGGGTCGTTCTGGCGGGTGTAACCCGCAAACCAAGCATGGGCATTCCCGGTTGGTGTCTGTGCGGTGCCCGTCTTCCCCGAGACGGGGACCTCAAGCCCCGCCATGGCGTAAGTCCCCGTCCCGTAGGGGTCTTCCACCACCAGCCTCATCGCTTCCTGGAGGATGCTTAATGTTTCAGGAGAAACTGAAAGCTCACCGATGATCTCAGGGGAAAACTCAAAATTGGGCGTTGCCGATCCCGATTGGATCCGCTCGACCAGCGCAGGCCTGTATAAGGTGCCGCCATTAGCAACCGCAGAGATAAAGGATGCGACTTGCAATGGCGTCACAAGGATCTCTCCCTGACCGATCGCCAGTTGCGCATTATTAACACAACTTACCGCCGTCTCAGGGATATTCCCGGAAGCCTCGGGAATATCAATACCCGTTAGCTGTCCCAGGCCGAAACTGCGGGCCATCTCCATCAGTGAAGCGTCCAATCCTTCATTATAAAGAGTCTCCCCGATCCGGTAAAACCATGGGTTGCAGGAGCGCATCAACCCCTCCGGGAGGGTCAGCAGACCGCTTGCAGGCAGGCCATGGCCAAGGGTCCAGTCTTCCAGGGTGACACTGTTGCAGGTCCAATACGTATGCCCACAGTTGAAGATGGAGAATTCGGTATAGACCTCTGCTTCCAGCGCGGCAGCCATCGAGATGATTTTAAAGACCGACCCCAACGGATACTGGCCCTGGGTCGCGCGGTTGAAGAGGGGCTGATCTTCATTGGTGAAATAAGAATCCAGGATACTCCGGTCACTCTCATTCAGGTCAAAGGCATTGGGATCGTAGCCCGGGCTGGAAACCAGAGCCAACACACGTCCGGTCGCCACTTCCATTACAACCACCGCCCCCCGTTGACCTCCCAATGATTCCTGTAATCGCATTTGGAGGGTCTTATCCAGGGTCGTATAGATGGACTGACCGGGCTGGGGATCACTGGCCGCCAGCAGGGACTGAATACCTCCATCCGGACCGGTCAGGTAGAGCGACCCGCCCCGCTGTCCGGACAGAGCCGACTCATACACCGCCTCCAGTCCTGCCGCGCCAATCCTTTCATCCTGCCGGTATCCCAAACGGATATACTGATCCACTTCTTCCGCAGGGATATAGAGCATATATCCCAACACATGCGGTGCCACACCGCCATCCAGATAAAAGCGGGAACGAAAAGTGTCAATGCGAACCCCGCTCAACTCATTGAGGATGGGTAAATATGGTGCCAGAGCTTCCGGAGAACGCGTGGTCACGGGGACGTACCAGTGATCCGGCGTTCGCTCAACCAGATCAGCCAATGCTTCGGGCGTATAGGTGCTGATTTCAGCAAGCGTCGCAAACAAAGTTTCCGCCTGTTCAGGCAGGATTTCGCCGGGCACAACGCCCAGGGCAATGGCATCCTGATAAGCAGCCAGCGGCGCGCCATTCCGCGCAAAGATCCGCCCGCGGTCCGGGATTTTATGAACAAATTCCAAAGAACGGTCATCCCTTAAGTCTGGCAGGATCATCCCAATCTCCCACTGAATCCGCCATCCGCCATCCTCCCAGACCAGATTCATAATCGTTTCGCGGGACAACTCCCCAGCCAGAAGTGTGTCAAAGACTACCTGATAAGCAGCCTGAGCGGATTCGCCCGCTGCCATAGATGAAAGCAGCCGATACTGAAGGGTTTGCAGGGTCAGGGTATTGGCAACTTCACGATGAGTCTTCTCAAATTCTTCCAGCGTGATCGCGTCCTGGCTGAGGGTTGAAAGATATTCATACATCGCACCATAATCCTCAGCCTGCCACTCGGCGAGAAAATCCCCGGCAACAGATTGGGCTGCGGCTGCCAAAGCAACATCACCCTGAGGGACGCCGTGGGTGCCGGCTTCTCCGCGCGGCGGTGAGCATGCATAGACAAAAGACATGACCAGTATCAGGGAGATGATTTTGGACAGAGCGTTTCGAGGGGTTAATGTCAAGGAGGACTCCTTCACACCGATCCGAGAACTTCCTTCCAGATGGGACAGTGATAGTTCAGCAAAGCCTGACAGCGGTCCGCTAGATCCGCAGGTGCCCGCCAGCCAAATTGGCGGAACCCAACTGCGAGATGACAGAGCGGCAATCCCATCACCGAAGCGAAACAGCCGGTCAGCCCCTCAACAGGATGAAACCCGGCATGCTGGATGGCATAAGCCCCGGCTTTATCGAGCGGGTCCCGGGTGGCAATGTAGGCGTTGATTTCATCATCCGAATAATTCCGCATAGGCACATCCGTCCCACAGACATCATCAAAGGTCTGGCCGGTTGTCGTCTCAATCAGTGCGATCCCGGTGTAGACCTGGTGGATCCGCCCCCGCAGCCGGTTGAGCATCTGGCGGGCATCCTCATCATCCTGCGGTTTTCCCAGTAATTCGTCCCCTTTGACGACAATCGTATCCGCTGCAACAATCAAACCTTTCCGGCTTTCTGCGACGATCTGCGCCTTCTCAACCGCCAGACGACGGACATAAGCCACAGGTGCTTCAGCGGGCTGCCGGTCTTCATTAATATCCGCCGGGACGACCTCAAAAGGCCAGCCAAACAGCGCCAGCAGGTCTCTCCGCCGGGGTGAGTTGGATGCAAGGATCAGATTTTTCATTGCAGGGATTCTAACACATCCTCATTTATCGGAATTTTACGAGGGGGTGGCGCTGACTAAAAAACTGCAAAGTCGCATGAAACACTGAAAGATAAACGCGGCCAAGTTTTTTACGTTATTTCATTCGAGAAATTGCCGCCAGATGGTCCGGGCTGGTCCCACAGCATCCCCCTACGATCTGCGCGCCGGCTTCAAGCCAGTCGGGGACAAGCGCGCCCATCGCATCAGGTGTCACCGAGTAGGACGGGGTTCCCGCATCGTCCATTTTAGGTAATCCGGCATTGGGTTTGAACCAGATCGGTTTATCCGTCACCGCCCGTAATTGCTGCAATGCCTGCAGGTTTTCTTCCAGGCTCCTGCCGCAATTGATCCCCAGCACATCCACACCCAAAGGGATAATGGCCTCCGCCATATCCGCCGGCCTGACGCCCATCATGGTACGTGTGCCGCGGTCATAACTGAAAGAGCATATAAGCGGAATCTCGGCATCCACCGCCCTGACCCCTCTCACGGCTGCGCCTGCTTCATTTAGATCAAACTGGGTCTCAACAACGATGAGGTCAACACCGTTATTAATCAGGTTCCCGGCCTGCACCCTGAAATTCTCTTCGGCTTCTTCAACTGGCAGCGCACCAAGGGGGGCCAGCATCTCACCCGTCGGGCCGATGGAACCCGCGACCAGCACATCCGTCGCTGCTGCGGCTTCCAGTGCCAGTGCAACGGCTCTCCGGTTCACTTCTTCAACTCTGTCTGCCAACCCGGAACTCTGTAAACGCCGCTTGGTTCCCCCAAAGGAACAGGTCAGGATCAGGTCCGCGCCAGCTTCAATGAAAGCTGTATGCAGGCTCTTGATGGCATCAGGCCGATCCAGAACCCAAACTTCGGCAGATGCACCCACCGGAAGCCCCATCCTTTGCAGGTTTGTGCCTGTGGCGCCATCCGAGATCAAAATTTCGCCTTGTTCCAGCCGGGATAAGAATTCATATTTTGCCACACGTCTCTCCAATCATCAGACAATCCGATGCAGATCGGTCAATCATCCCCATCGGTTTCGCGCTTGATCTGAAATTGATCAAAGTCCCGGGCAACAACGACCGGCGGGAAAACTGCCTGCGCTTCTTCCAGAATATCCCGCTCACGGTATCTGCGGGAGAGATGCGTCAGGAACAGCTCCCGAACGCCCACCTCATTTGCCAGGTGCGCGGCTTGCGCGGCGGTGATATGACCAAAACTGTCAGCCAGCTCGCGCTCTTTCTCAATATAAGTGGCTTCAATGATCAAAGCGTCAGCACCCCTGATATATTGAAGAAGTTTCTCCGGTTTCCCAACATCGCCAACCACGACCAGACAGGTCCCCTTGCGGGGATCGCCCAGCACCTGATCCGGGTGGATCTCCCGCCCATCCGGCAGTTGGACCACCTTTTCTGCCACCAGGTCTCTCCGCCAGGGCCCGGGGGGAATATTCAATTCAATGGCTTTTTCCGGTAGAAATGGACGCCGGCTGTGTTCCTCAAACCGGAAACCCAGCGAATCGGAGCCGCGATGATCGACAGGAAACGCAGTTACTGTAAACCGGTCCGTGTCAAAGAAAGCTCCCGGACTGACCTCACGAAGGGTGACAGGCGGCGTTCCCCGGTATCCACGCAGCACCACACCGAAGATTAAATCATGGACCCGGTCAAGGGTATGGCGGGTGCCATAGATTTCAATCTCCTCCATGACCTCCCAGCGAAGAAAGGTGGAGACAAGACCTGCCAGGCCTAAAATATGATCAAGATGACCGTGGGTCAGAAATATCTGATTGAGCCGTTTAAAACCAACACCGGCACGCAGGATCTGGCGCTGTGTGCCCTCGCCGCAATCGATCAGAAAACGGTATTCTTCGTGTTGAATTAATAAAGAAGACAGCCCCCGATGCACCGACGGTGCAGAGGCCGATGTCCCTAAAAAAGTTATTTCAAACAATGATGTCGCCTGTGTGTTTTACGATAAATCAGTCAGAGCCAATCCCAGCAATCAGACGCATGAGACCGAGCATCCCCAAACCGACCTGGACTCCTTCGGCTGGTGAGATTTTCGGCTTGGCTTCATCACTCTCGGCACGTTTGATCAGCATAAACGCGGAAAGCGCTCCTGCTGCTGCTCCAATCAGCGTTCCGATCAGCATTGTTTTTGTTTTCCAGTTCTTTTCGCTCATCTTTGTTTGTCCTTATGGTGATGATGGTGATGGTGATTGTGATTTGAAATCAAGTCTTTTGGTTTTTCAGGTCATTAAAAATGCAAATCCGCTGGGCTAATGTCCCTGCCCTCAGGATCGCCTGAAAACTTTTTTGAACAACCGGTTTACACCTGCTCTATTGGCTTTCAAGGCAATCACAGGTGTGAGAAGTTTATCTGAAAGCGATCTGGTTTTGTCGGCCATCAGCCCGGCATACTTCTGTCCAACCGCGGTATATGTGGGGATAATCTTGAGGATCCGCGCAACCAGAAAGATCAGTGCCGCGATCAGCACGGCCAATACAATAGCAAACCCCAACCCCGGCAGGGTCAGCCAGATCAGGGAAGTGTCTGCCCAGACGGAAACCTGACCGCCAGGATCGCCTCGGGCGGCTGTCAGGATAATCAATGCGGTAACCGCCAGCACTGCAACAACTCCCAGTAGCACAGGGAGAAGGACCTGCCAGAACCGTTGTTTATTATGCCGTTTCATACTGGGACGGATTTCGTTTTCAATTATTTGGGTCTTTGTTTGTATTTCCATACTATTCATTTTAACATGACTTGATTGATTAACCAAAATATTTCCCAAACTGGGGCCTTATGACAGGTAACTCAGCACGCCAGCCATCAGGATTTGATGCTAATTTCAGCAACTGCCAACCCCTCCAGACCATCAAATATCCGTTCATTGACACTGAATTGGGACTGGGTCTTCGAGACCGTTGAATAATTCCAATAAATGAGAACATTGAACCAAATTGGCCGAAAAA
>CAZXRL010000086.1:0-10543 GCA_964643275.1 uncultured Candidatus Brevefilum sp. | reverse complement strand
AAGCACGAGTTAAAACGCCAGTTTTCAAGGATCCTTGAGCGCGTGGAATCCTTTGAAGACAGGCTCCCGGACACCCGGCGGAAAATCCGACGGCAGGCGAATATTGTGCCTTTCGCCCCGCCAAGGATGATCTTCCAATCTTTTGGCAAAGCTCAGGTGCATTTGAATAACCGTTTAATTTCCAACAGCGACTGGCAGACCCAGACCTCCCGGGATATGTTCTTCCTGTTCCTGGCGCATCCGGAGGGGCTGACCAAGGAACAGGTCGGGCTTTATTTCTGGCCCGATGCGACTCCGGATGAATTGAAATTACGTTTCAAGAACACACTCTACCGCCTTCGCCGGGCGGTTGGCCGGCAGACCATCCTGCTTCAGGATGATTATTACCAGTTCAACTGGTCCCTGGATTACGAGTATGATGTTGAGGCATTCATGATCGCAATCGAGCGCTCCCAAAAAGCCAGCGAGGTCAAGGAAATCCTCCATTCCTTAAAAGCTGCGGTTGAACTCTATAAGGGGGATTATCTCTCTGAAATTGAAGAAATTTGGGCGATCACCGACCGCCAGCGTTATTACCAGATGTATCTGGATGCGTTGATGCGTCTGGCCTATCTGTACATGGAGAAAAAGGTCCATAAAACGGCACTGCGCTATTGTTATCAGGCCCTGACCGAAGACGCCTGCCTGGAGGACGCTCACCGTCTGGCGATGCGGATCCATGCCGCGACCGGAAACCGGGCCGCCATTGTGCGCCAGTATGAACGCTGCCGGACTGCGCTGTTCAAGGAAATCAACGCGCCCCCCTCCCAACAGACCCGCGAACTCTACGAAACCCTGATCCAAAAGTAAAAACCAGAAAACCACGCCCCGGCATTATTATTGCACGATTATGCAGGTGTGTGGTGCTTTAAGATCTCAAACCTTAAAAAATCTTTAATTTCCGGATGATGAGCATGCTATTCCTGAATTTAATGGCTTTTTGAGCCTGTTTTGCAGGGTAATTTGAAGCCCCCCAACACTGATAATGGAGAAGATGTTTGAAAGATTACAAAAGCGTAACTTTCATTGCCATTTCATAACATAGTTTAGCGAAAGGATTTACCATGAAAAAGCTCTCAAGCAAAATGCAAGTTGTTCTCAGCCGTGTTGACTCCCGGACCGTTCGTCTGATCGTCACCCTGACCAGTCTGGTCCTGTTCGTCCTGGCAGCCGGTGCTCCCCTCGGCATGGGCGGCGTTGGCATGCAATGATCCTGGTTTTTGCCGTTGCCCTGGGTTTGGCAGCGGGCTTCTTTAGAGCACGTTTACGGAAAGAACCTTACCAACCTAAAACGCTTAAGCATACCTGGCTCATACTGGTCGCTGCCTTACCGCAGCTCGCAGCATTCTTTATCCCGGCAACCCGGGTGAAGATCCCCGACCAGTCGATCCCCTACCTGCTTGTCCTCACGCAACTTGTCCTGTTGGTCTTTGTGTGGTTGAACCGTAAAGACCCCAGCATGTGGGTGATGGGTCTGGGCCTGATGCTCAATCTAATTGTGATCAGCCTCAATGGCGGGTGGATGCCTATCTCACCGGAAACGCTTGAATCTCTCGGCGTACCGGATGGGGCATGGCAGATCGGATCCAGAAGCGGGTATAGCAAAGACCTTGTTTTGGCAAAGGATGATACCGTCTTATGGTGGTTATCAGATATTCTGACCCTTCCCAAGTGGATTCCCTATCGAGTTGCTTTCAGCATAGGTGATGTAATAATTGCTTTGGGTGTCGTCGGGTTCCTTTTTCAAAACAATCGATCAGACCTTACTAGTAATGATGTAATTCATCAGGAGAACTAAAACCATGACTAAAAATTTTCAAATTCAAGCAGAATTTAGCCGTTTACTTACCGCAGCGGTCATCAACGGATCATTCCGTCAGACCCTTCTAAACAACCCCGGTGAAGCGATTTCCTCAGGATTTGGCGGGGAAGCCTTCAATCTTGGTGCAGATGTTGTCCAGCGCCTGTCCTCCATCCGGGCAAATTCCCTGGCCGAGTTTGCCACCCAGCTGTCGGAACTTTAATCGGTCATCTTAAGCTGAATCACAGGAGAGTGATCGCTGGATTCTGTCCTGTAAAATTAACAAATTAATAGTGACCTCTGCCTGTCTGATTCCGGCATTGCAGTCTTAAACTTAAATCCTCAGCCTTGGATGTGTTGAGTTTCCGGATCGATCGGATTGATATCATTTCAATTCCATTGGAGATACGCTATAATTAAGGGGATTGAGACACTGGAACTGAAATGGAGGCTGAGATGCGGAAATTTGGAAACTTCGTTTTGGGAGCTTTTCTGGGCGGTTTGATTGGCAGCAGCCTGGCGTTGTTGTTTGCTCCTGAATCGGGTGATAAACTCAGAGGCGAGATTGAGCTTTACTTTAAGAACCTGCAGGATGAGGTTCAGCGGGCGGCTGATGAGAAACGGGTTGAATTAGAGGAACAACTTCGTCAATTGCGGTCGGGCAAGAATGTGGCAATTGAGGAAAAAGTTGAATAAATTGAGAGCATAAGCATTAAATGGTATTTTTACGCCCTTCGAGGTTTATCTTCGAAGGGCGTTTGGTTTAAAATCATGAGGGATATTGACCGGGGTAATGAAAGAATGGCCTCAGGGGTAATCCCCGGTCGTTGTTGGTTCAGGTGGGGGATACGCCTCTTCGGTTGAGGTGGGGGTGGGAACAGGCTCTGTGGGCTCAAGCCCTGAGAGTGTCGGGGTTGCTGTCGGTGTGGGCTGTGGCACTGCGGTTTGAGCAGGCGTGGAGGACAGAGGAACATAAGCGATATCCTCGATGTAATCAAGGCAGTTCTGACAGCCCGGCTCCAGATACAGGCTCACAGCATCCCAGGTCAGGGGCGAGTTGCTGGCATAGGCCCGCTGGATGGCATTTGAGAGGCAGCCAGGGCCGGCATTATAATTTACCAAAGTAAACCGCCATAGATCTTCATAAAAACTGACTTCTCCGGCAGGCAGCCGGGTTGTGTTGTAAATGATCTGCCCGACCTGTTCGCAATTTGCGAGGAGGCTTCGGGCGAAGATGCTGATGCTGAAATTGGCCTGGCGGAGATCAATCCCCAGGGGACATTCAGGACAGGCTGCGTTCACATGTTGAACCAGCGCACCTCGCAGCATCTCCTGTTCGGCGATATCCAGATTCCCAAATCCTCTCTGGCATTCAGTTGTCTCAAGGATCAGCGGGCAGAACTGGCTGAAGAAGTCGGGATTCCATAGAAGGACGGTCTCGGCCCCAAGATCGCTCAGGTGCCCAAGGCCAGCTTCGTAATAGGTCGCCGCAAATCCCGGCCAGAACTGACTTTCCCGGCTGAAGATATTTTTTAATAACTGCGCTGGCACGCCGGTGTCCTGCGCCACGCGGATGATCTCACTGTTGAACTGGTTTTGCCATTCGCTGATCTGCGGGCGGACCGCTTCCAGCCCGCATTGGCTGGCAATATACTCGGATTGCAAGCCCCCGTCAGGGCAGTCCCCGGTATCCACTGCCCCGCTGCGGATTAATGAACCCGCCAGATAATAATAGGGTTGATCCGAAATAAGCCCATCAGGGTGGTCCGGAGAAGACAGCCAGGCCGGAGGTCCTCCGACAGGCGGAAACGCAGACCAGATTTCGGAACAGGTGGACTCTATCCTGCCGATATATTGAGAACTGAGAATGTCCACATACCATTGCGGGGGATCATTAGTGACGACATCAGGTGCGGCGAAATCTCCCCAGGGGATCACCCGGACCTGGGCTGTAAACGTGTCAGACGAATCCCCATAACTTGACGCCGCCCAGAAGCTGACCTGGATTCCATTTATCCCGGTTGCGGGGAGGGGGAGGGTGCATTCACTGCCCTCGCAATTGAACGCTTCAGTGCCAACATACCCCTGGATATTGATGATGTGTTCATTGGGGAGGGGTTCCTCACCGATCAAATGGAGGTATGGCATCGTCTCACACCGGTTTTCAGGGGGTTGGGGGTCACAATTGACGATGTCGACATAGACCTGCGGAGGAAGTAAATCCACTTCAATCTGCCGTTCGCCAGGCGTGACACTGACCAGGTGTAAATAGAGCCCCGGGCAATGCTCCGGTGTTGTGACCTGATCGGAAAACTCGCAACCCGAGGTGTTCAGCCAGTCCTCCAAAATACTCTCACCGCAATAGTATTTGACCTCCTCCGGCTCTGGCCAGCCTTCATGCTCCACATAGACCTGGCACACCAGATCAGAATTGCTCCAGGTCAGCAGCCACCACTCATAGGTTGTGTAGGATACCGTGAGAATTGCTTTGCGTTCAGGCCCGTCCAAACCCAACCCAATCGCATCCACCGGAGCCGGCTGGGGAATAACCAGACTCAGCAGGAGACCCGCCAAAACCGGCAGGGAGAGGATCAGGTTCCATTTGTGATTGGGTTTGTTTATTGCCATCGTCAATTCATCCCTAAGGATAAGGGTATCCAGACTGGGTCAGGGTTGGTGATGGTGTTTCCCCGTAGGTTGTTGATTCCGGAGCGGGAGAACCCGTCCGGCTGGGCGTTGGTGTGGGGGTTGCCGTTGGTTGAAGTGTCAGTGTTGCTTCATATTGTGCTGTTAATTGTGCCTCCAGGGTTTGCACCTGGTTGGTCAGGGGTGCGGGAACGATCACGTCATCAATCGCTTGTTGAAGGACCGCCCTGACCCTGTCTATGTCCGGGAGGAAGATTTTCGCCTGGCTGTGCCCCGGGACCTCCCAAATTGAATAGGCGTCCCGGCCGATCATGTAATACCCGATCCGGTCGGGGTCTGCCAGCCTGAGCGCAAGGGGGATATACCCCATCAGTTCTGTTAACGAGAGGTCTGTCTTCACCCACCCCTCATAACTGGCATAAAGAACGGGCAATCTGACAAGATAGCTCTCGTGGGTGAATTTCCGAAAGATCAACCGCAGGAGCTGCTGCTGCCGCTGCATCCGGGAGACCTCATCCATCCCTTCCCGATAGGAGGCATAGCATAATGCCAGTGCGCCATCCATCTTCACCCGTCCGGCGGGGATCCCACCACAGGCCCGAGGCATGGGATAAAACAAGGTCACATCAATGCTGTCAATGTCGTCCACCAGCCATTGGAAATCTCCGGGATGTGCCAGGATGAACCGGCTGGGCGTGAGACCGAAGTTGTACGCAAGGGTCTCACGGAGGGTCTTAATGCCGCCCAGGGCATAGGCCGTATTGAGCCTTTGCATCGTGTAACCGGGGATGTAAACGTACAGGTCACCGGGAAGAGATACCAGGCTGGCTTTTGACAGCCGGGGGTGGATCAATAACAGATGGATGGCCTGGAGCCGCCCGGTGAAAGGCGGTTCCGTATCTGAACCCAGAAGCACCCAGACCAGGACTTCATCCGGGAGATCAAGTCCGGACATCGGCGGTGGAATAGGTGTTGCAGGATCCATGCTGGGTGGCGCAAAGGATCCCCAGATGGGCTGATAAGCAATGGAATCTGTTGTTCCGGGTTCGATGTCACCCGCTGCGGTCTCGCTGGCCTGCGGCAGGGGTGTCGGGGTTTGCTCCATTGCTTGTTCTGGAAGTGGATCATGCGTGACCAAACCCTGATTCTGAACCCCGCATGCCCCGAGTCCCAGAATACCAATTGCGAGCATTATCAGCGCACCCGTTAGTTTCCGTTGGTTTTCCACACGCGCTTGCTTCATATGATTCTGAATTTTGATTATAGCATGAATTATTGTCCAGACCATCGATTTTGATCTGGCTGGGCAGAGGCCTTAGCGGAGCTGTTGATCTTCGTCCCCATGCCCGATGGCTTCAGCGACCACCAGGAAATCCGTTGCCGAGATCACGCCAACGATATTCCCGTCCTCATCCATCACGGGCAAATGGTGGATGCGGTGGTCGTGCATGATCCGTGCGCATTCAAAGATGGTCAATTCAGGGCTGACGGTGATCAGCGGCGTGGTCATGATGTCACGGATTTTGGTTTTGGCGGGGTCTTTTCCCTGAGCGACGATTTTGTCGCAAATATCTGTGGAGGTGATGATTCCATACTCCGGATTGTCCCGGGTCTTTTTAACAATCAGGCTGTTGAGGTACCGCCGCCTCATCCGGGATAAAGCATCCAGGACGGTGCTCTCCGGATCAATATAAACCACCAGATCAATCATCCAGTCTTTTACAAGGTCTTGCATCTCAATTCTCCTTTCAGGTTTGGTTTGATGATCGTATGCGATCAAACATACAGACCCGTAAACCTATCTTACAGGATTCACCTGTTGTTGTCTATAAATATCAGGTTATTTTGGGAGGTAACTGGATCCAGATTCAGCAAAGAATAAATTATAATGAGGGTATCGAAAACGTTAGGAAATCAAAGAGATAGGAGAAATAAGAATGAAAAAGTCGAAAACCAGTATATTGTTCCCAATTGTTGGCGGTATTTTGTTGGTGGCCGCCGGTGTGATCTTTTTGTTGAATAATCTGGGTCTGATTACGCTAAATTGGGAGATGCTTATCGGCCCTTTGTTTGGCATTGGAGGCCTGGTCTTCCTGCTTGTCTTTATCCTCAACACCGATGAATGGTGGGCATTGATCCCGGGGTTTGTCCTGATCGCGATTGGAATCATCATCTTTATGGGACAGCAGGCATATGCTGAAGGTCTGACGGGCGCAATCTTCCTGGGCTTGTTAGGGGTGGCTTTCCTGCTGGTATACGCCTTCCACCGTGATAACTGGTGGGCCGTTATCCCTGGCGGCGTTTTGTTGACTCTGGCAGGTGTGACACTTATCCCGGGTGAAGGGGTCCTCGCAGGCGGTTTGTTCTTCCTGGGGCTGGCCGTGACCTTTGGTCTGGTCTATATTCTCCCCAAACCTTCTGGAAGACTGACCTGGGCGCTCTATCCCGCCGGGATTCTGTTCCTCATTGGTGTCCTTGTAGTCCTGGGCGCCAGCAATCTGATTAACTATGTCTGGCCGCTTGTCCTGCTCATCGCAGGTGGCTTTGTGATTTACCGCGCCCTAAGAAAAAGATAAACCCAAAACAAGAATTGCATCCCCCGATTTCAACATGGATCGGGGGAATTTTGTTTAATTATACGGATTCTATGGCTTCAACCAGTTCCCGCTGGCTGGGGATGAGAGAGGAAAATTTCAAATCACCGTTAATCAGGATGCAGGGGAGATTCCTGATTCCCATTTTCATCATTCTGGCCACATTTTCAGGCCGGGTGATCTTGTATTCGACCATCTCCACTTTATCCCCAAGAGTTTCCGCTGCCCTCTGAGCCGCCGTCAGCATGTATCCGCAAGCCGCGCAGGTGGCAGAGTCCAGCGTGAAGACCTCCATCAGCGGGATGGCGCGGTCCGCATAGTTCGGGAGGTCAATGGTGTCCAGATCAATTTCCGCAGCATGGTAATTTGCCAGGATCTGACGGGTGTTCTCAGGGTCCCGGACGGCTTCCACCGCAGCGATGACATTTTCAATCGGGGTGTCATAGGGCATGTCGCATCCGGGTGAAAGGATCAGGTTTTGATGATTTGGCAGGGCAGCCAGCAGGTCTGTGACATATTTCATATTATCCTGCTGTGTTCCCAGCAGCATCCGGGTGGTGAGGGGGATATTCCCCTGGAGGACGATGTTGTGCCGGTCTGTGATTGGTTTGATGGCGACCATATCTATGTTTTCATCTACTGCGATACAATCCGGTTTGGTCTGGCACATGGCTTCGATATTCTTGGCGGCATCTCCGCAGACGAAAAATGACGAGAAAGCGTCGCTGTCCCTGACGAAGTTGAAGACTTCTGTGAACGGGTCAGACAGGAAGGCTGTGAAAGTGCGGGGAGATATCTGGGATGTGACCGGGTCAACCACGGCGATCACATCCATCCCGGCCTTGATGTAGAGCGCAGCCATTTGACAGGCAACTCGGGTGGTATAAGCCATCAGATTATTAACGTAGTCCGGATTGTCCATCGTATCAAGAAAAATATCTGTCCCGCGCAGGTGGGAGGCCAGGGTGAACGGTCCGGTCACGAGGCCGTAAAGCGCTGTGGTATCACCGACGGCGGTTTTCATTTTCCGCATGACGTCAAGGATCATAGGCAGCCGGCCATCCTTGCTCTGAGGGAGCCTGGAGGGTATAGGCTTATCTGGTCCAGCCAAAGGGTGTCCGGTTACGGAAGGGGGCGCGTCCTCAGCCCAGACCAGATCGCAGCCCAGAATCTCAGCTTCGACCTGCAGGTCAAACAGTATGGGTTGACCGTCCGGGTCATAGAGCCGGTTGACCTCCAACAGCGATTCCAATAATTTATCGCCATCGGTCAACACTTCTCTGGCAGAATAACCCTTCAGCTTGCCGGCATGAACGCCGGCGAAAGGCACCCAGGGCACCTTGCAGGCGAGTTCGTGGCGGAGGGTTTTGAGTAATCGGTTTTTTCCATTCACGCAGGTCATTTTTCGTCCTTGAAGCTCTTTTAGGGTTGGCAAGTTCCATTATATCGAGAACTGACAACGTTGTCAAAGAAAAAATGACCAATAATTCCCTGAAATTGACTCCGCCATCCTGTTATTCTCAGGATTAATGACTGACAACGAGAATAAATCTGGTAAAAAACTATGATTACCATTATAATGAAGGCGATTTGATGAGTTCAGACAGACAACGTTGTCTGAGTGAGAAGGATCATGCCGGCCACGATCAAAGATGTCGCCAGATTAGCAGAGTGCTCGATCAAAACCGTATCCCGGGTGGTTAATGAGGAGCCGCATGTTGCGGACGAAACCCGCCAGCGTGTGCAGGAAGCGATTGAGGCCCTAGGGTACGCGCCCAATTTTTCAGCGCGGCGGCTGGTCCAGCGAAAATCTTACATGATCTGTATCCTGCTCCATGAAGCTGGATTCTATCAATCCGCTGTTCTCTCAAAAGTACTGGATATCGGTTATCAGCAGGATTACGATATCCTGATCCAGTCGTATTATCCCTCTCATAACCGCTCGAAGGAAAAACTGGAAAGCCTGATCCGGGAACGACGGGTTGATGGGTTGGTGATAACCCCGCCCTGTGATGTGGACCCTTTCCTCTCAGAGCTTTTGACCCAATCGAAGGTCCCTCATGTTCAGATCACGCCGCTTAACCGATCAACTGAAATTCCGCATGTTACTGGAGACGATTACCAGGGCGCTTATTTGATGACGGAACGCCTGATCCTGTTGGGGCACTGGCGGATCGCTTTCCTGAGCGGCCCCCGAAACCACAGGACAAGCGTTGACCGTCTCTATGGCTATCGGGCTGCTTTGGAGGTTTACCGAATCCCTTTTCAGGAAGTGTTGGTTCTTGAATCGCTATTCAATTTTGACGGCGGATATAACGCAACCCGGTTAGCTATCGAGATGGCGGAGCCGCCAACGGCCATTTTTGGCGGTAGTGACGAGGCCGCGATTGGGGCACTTTATGCTTTGCAGGAGATGGGGATCAGCGTTCCAAAAGCTGTTTCGGTAAGCGGATTTGACAACCTGCCGCAATCACAACAGACCTGGCCCGGTTTGAGTACGGTTGATAACCCCGTAGAAGAGATTGTGGCGAAAGCAATTGAGATGTTGATGGAGATCCTGTCCGGACAGGATCCTGATCCAAAGCAGGTGGTCTTACCCACGCGGCTGGTGATGCGCGGCTCCACTGCTGCGCCGCCGCCTGAGATCTGATGAGATGAATCGAGTATTGTTTAGAAAGGTAGAAGAATATGGAAGGTGAATTGAAGACTCTATATAATGCAATTTTGGAAGGACAGCGCGAAGCCGCCAAAGAGAGCGTTGAGCAGGCCCTGGCCGCTGGTGAGGATCCAGCCGTTGTGTTGAATGCCATGGTGACCGCGATGGGGGAGGTGGGGCGGTTGTTTGAAGAAGGCGAGTATTTTGTACCTGAGATGTTGATTGCCGCCCGGGCAATGAAGACCGGGATGGAGATCCTCAAACCCCAACTGGTGGATGCGGATATTCAGCCCGCAGGAAGGATTGTCGCCGGAACCGTGAAGGGTGATCTGCATGATATCGGGAAGAATCTGGTCTGCATGATGCTCGAAGGCGCGGGTTTCCAGGTGATGGACCTTGGGACGGATGTTGCGCCGGAGGCCTTTGTGTCCGCAGTCAGCGAACATCAGCCTGATTTTATTGCCATGTCAGCGTTGCTGACCACAACCATGCCCAATATGCAGGCAACGATTGAGGCCCTGGAAGCCGCTGGTGTGCGGGAAAAGGTCAAAGTCCTGATCGGTGGCGCACCCATAACCGATGCTTACGCCGAGAAAATCGGCGCGGATGGCTATGCCCCGGATGCGAGCCGGGCTGTTAAACTGGCAAAATCTCTGATCGGGGCATAATCCCGAAAAAACTTTTCGAAAACAACCTAGAGAGACGTTGTCTGGGTCTGCAACGTCTCTTTGTTGTTGATGGGTTAAATAAAAACATGCCCCCACGGGAATTCGAATCCCGGTTTTGGCCTTGAGAGGGCCACGTCCT
>CAZXRL010000085.1:4774-10567 GCA_964643275.1 uncultured Candidatus Brevefilum sp. | reverse complement strand
CTGTACAAGCCGTATGGATAGAAAAAGCAGATCAGCCAATTTCAGGAACAATAATCCCGTAAGTCCCATCCCGGCGGCGATATAAAACATTAAACTCACTGGTTTCAGCGTTATAGAAGACAAAGAAGTTTTCATGGCCCAGCAGTTTCATCTGTTCCACTGCCTCAAGCTCATTCATTGGAACAAGCATAAACCGTTTCCGCCGGACAATGACCGGTTCCTCTTCATCGAACTCATCAAGCTCAGGAGGTGCAACCGCTTCAGCGATCGTCTGACCGTCTCCCCTGCCGCGGTCCCTTTTACCCTTATACCGGCGAATTTGCCGCCGCATTTTATCAAGCGCGGCGTCCACAGCCGAAAAGATGCTATCAGACCGTTCTTCCGAGCGAAGGATAAAGCCCTTGCCCCGCAAAGTCAATTGAGCGACATGCCTGTCATTCGCATTCCGGGCTGTTTTGGTGTGTGAGAGGTCAATCCGACATTCATCCACTTCTTCAAGAAATTTCTCAAGCTTATCAACCTTCTTTACAACATAATCATTGAGACGATCCGTCAATTCCAAATTTTTGGTGAAGATTTCAATCTTGACAGTCATTTTTACCTCCGTATCGGGTTGGGTAATTCGATTATACTAGATGCCGGTTTATTATGGCTAACGTCATCAGCATGGATCGGCCTGGCAAGCGTGACACAATAAATCGCAGACGCGCCCGCTGACCTCAGGGCAAGTGTGCACGCCTCTAGGGTTGCGCCTGTTGTTGTGACATCATCCACAAGCAGCACGTTTTTCTTTTTCACTATTTCAGGATTGGCTTCAAATGCGCCGGCGACATTCTCATAGCGTTCCGAGACTGAAAGTTCGACCTGCGATCTGGTATTTCGGGTCCGAATCAAACCATACGGGTTATACCTAAATCCAAGATGCATGGCCAGCGGTCGGGCAAGAAGCGCAGACTGATTGTACCCTCGCTCTTCAATCCGGAATGGACTCAGAGGCACAGGGATTACCAGATCGATTCGCCATTTTTCCTTCACGACCAGCGCCACGAGATATGTCGAGAAAAGCTCTCCCAGACTCAGATTATTATGATATTTTAAAGCATGAACACAATCTCGGATAACCCCTTCATACTGAGCTAAACTTCGGAGGGCATTATAAGGTGGTGTTTTCCTTTTGCAAAGACTGCATGAGTTGCCGCTCAAAGCCAGAGGAAAACCGCAAGAATTGCAGACAGGCTCAGCAATGAAGCGAACCTTTTCGAAACACTTAACGCATAAACGATAACCCGGCTCTCCGCACCCCACACAAACAGGCGGATAAATCCAATCCAGTGCGGTCCAAAATCCTCTATAAAGTAATTCTGGAAGGCGTCTATTTTTCACAGGTTATCGTTTATATAAGCGTTGCTTTTCCAATTGTCTATTGAACAGTTTGAAGTAATTCCTGCCATAGATTGATCAGAGCTGGTCTCAGAAGGAAAAATATCGTGACCAGGACCATCAACACCAATATCACGATCAAAATCCATTCAACCAGACCTTCACCTCGATCATCTGGTAATACCGCCATAGAACCTCCTTATGAATTTCTCAAGTCTATTATATTACAACTCAAAGATACTTTATAATTAAGCAGATCTGAAATCTATTCTCAGATTCCCTAGATTATCTATTGCTAATCATTTTTAGAATTTTGTATAATAGGATTGAAAGTGAATTAGGAAAACCACATAATCAATCACAAACATTTATGGAGGAACTATGAGCGATATATTTGAACGAGTTACCGGAGAGCAAGACTTCATCAAAAAAATCCTCGCGAAAATTCCCGGCTTCAAGGGATACATTGAACGAGGTGACCGGCGGATGTCTGATAAGTTGCTGCGTGAAAATGTTGCCAACGCATTTGAGACCCTGTATGGGCGGATTTCCAGCCTGCAACGGGATCTGATCAGCCAGGGTGAGATCAGTTACGTGGACGACCTAGAAGCCGCCGCTCTGAAACTCAGGCAATTCATTGACCGGGTGAAGACAGCGTCGTATGGTTACGCAGGTATCTTTGATGCGATCAAAATCCGCGAAGAAGAGCTGGCGCAGGTCTATCAATATGACTATGCGCTCCTCGCCCTCGCTGATGACGTCGAATCAGCCATCGACAACGTGGAAACATCAATGGGAACAGAAGGGCTGATGGCTGCTATCCGGCATTTGACGAATGTCAGCCAGCAATGTGTTGACGCCTTCAACAAACGCTCTGAGGTGATGAAAGGCATTGTTCAAGAAGGATAATATAACAATAACTGCACGCGATCATAGACAAGAAAATGGAGTGAATAAATATGGCCAGAATTTTTGATGTTGTTGAATATCCAAAGGAGATGGCAGACGAGATCGTACACCGCTTTCCTGAGACCGGTCCTGCTGACTTGCGAATCGGGTCACAGGTCATTGTTCGGGAATCACAGAACGCGGTCTTTATGCGGGATGGCCGGGCACTGGACGTTTTTGGCCCAGGCCGCCACACGATCACAACTGCAAACATCCCCCTACTAATTGATTTTGTCAGCAAAGCCTTTAGCGACCGGACACCTTTCACAGCTGAGGTGTTCTATGTCTCCATGCGGGAATTTGCGGATAAAAAATGGGGTACCCCTCAACCCATTATTGTCCGGAATCCCGGTGTCGGATTGGGTGTCGCCCTCCTGCAGGGTTTCGGGAGCTACAGCTTCAAGGTCAGTGACCCCCAGCAATTTGTAACTCAAATTGTGGGCGCCCAGGGGTATTATCGCACCAGCGATATTGAGAACCGCTTGCGGACAATGCTGCTCTCAAGGCTGCAGGATCTCCTGGGAGAGACAACCGCCAAGAGCAATGTACTTGAATTGATTGGGTTGACAGATGAGCTTTCCGCTGGTGTCCGCGCCAAGTCGCAGGATGATTTCAAAGCGATTGGGTTGCAGCTTCAATCCTTCTATATTGGCAACCTGAAGCCGTCCGACAAGTCAGCAGAAGAATTGCGGGCAATGGGTATGCTCGATATGCAGACCTACACCCAACTCCAGGCTGCGGATGCAATGCGCGATGCTGCTCAAAACCCCAGCGGCGGCGCAGGACTCACGGCTGGCATCGGCGCTGGAATGGGGATCGGGAACGCCCTCAGTTCAGCACTGAATAACACCGGCCAGGGCTCTGGACAGACTGAGGGTGCTGCAGCGGGTGCTGCCGCAATGCCCGATGTGATGACGCCAGATGAGGCGGCAAAATTCCTGAAAGTCTCAGCTGAAGATGTTGTGGCAGCCATTGAAGCTGGCGATCTCAAAGCTCGCAAGCTTGGCAATGCCTATCGCATCAGTAAAGACGCACTGAGTGACTTTCTGAAAGGATAGCCCTTAATCCAGAAAAAGTTCTGAGTGTCCGAGAAATCGGGCACTCATGCTTTAACCGTCCAGTCTGTTAACCTTTTCCACAAGTTCACCGTGGTATAATAGGATTAACAACTTGTTAACACCTGAGAGATAAATGAGACTCCACGAATATCAATCCAAAGACGTCTTCTCAAAATATCAAATCCCAACCCCTAAAGGCAGATTGGCTTCCACACCCGAGGAAGCCAAATTAATTGCAGAAGAACTGAACACAGCAGTTGTTCTAAAAGCGCAGGTTCTGGTGGGCGGCCGTGGCAAGGCAGGGGGAATCCGGCTGGTCAAATCACCGGGTGAGGCTGGAGAGGAAGCATCAAGAATATTGGGGGCACAGATCAAAGAAATTCCCGTGCGGCGTTTGTTGGTGGAAGAAGCGGTAAACATCCAGCAGGAAATTTATTTAGGGATGACCATTGATCGAGAAACCGGTAATATCCTTTTGATTTCGAGTGCCGAAGGCGGTGTAGATATTGAAGAGATTGCACGAGTCTCCCCAGAGAAGATTGTCAAGATCAACATCAATCCCATGCTGGGCTTGCAGGATTTTCAGGGCCGCTTTCTGGCGACTGAAATTGAAATCCCCCGTGACTTGTGGCGTGTCTTTGTCAGTATTTGTCGAAATTTATATGATGCCTTTCGTGATCTGGATGCGACCCTGGCAGAGATCAACCCTCTCGTCATAACCACAGATAATCATCTAACGGCGTTGGACGGAAAAATTATTCTGGATGATAACGCCCTTTTCAGACACCCGGATTACATTGATAAACGTGACATTTCCGCAGAAACACCAGAAGAAATTGAGGCGCAAAAATTCGGGCTGGCATATATTAAACTGGATGGCAATATCGGATGTTTAGTGAACGGTGCAGGGTTGGCAATGGCGACGATGGACATCATCCAGCATAAAGGCGGAAAGCCTGCAAACTTCCTCGATATCGGAGGAGGCGCAAGTTCTGAAAAGGTGGCTGCCGCGCTGCGGATCATCCTGGCTGACCCACAGGTTGACACCGTTTTGATCAATATTTTTGGGGGTATCACCCGTTGTGATGAAGTCGCCAATGGGATTAAGCTGGCTCTTAATACCTTGAAAACCGATCTGCCGTTCATTGTCCGGCTGGCTGGCACCCATGAAGATGAAGGCCGCCGGATTCTGGCGGATGCCAACCTTGAAACTGTTGAATCGCTTCAGGAAGCTGCGGAGAAAGCGGTCAAATTGTCATTGGAGCCAGTCTCATGAGCATCCTGATCAATGGCTCAACCCGTCTTGTGGTGCAGGGGATTACTGGAAGCGAAGGGGCTTTCCATGCGAGGAAAATGCTCGCTTATGGGACCAGCATCGTTGCTGGCGTCACACCCGGCAAAGGCGGCGAGTGGGTACTGGATGGGAAGATCCCGGTATTTGATTCGGTCAAATCCAGCGTTGAGGTGACCGGCGCAAACACCAGTGTTATCTTTGCTCCGGCTCGATTTGCAGCCGATGCCATCCTGGAAGCAGCGGATGCTGGAATCAGGTTGATCGTATGTGTTACCGAAGGCATTCCTGTCAAAGAAATGATGACTGTCAAACATGTCATCCAGGAGAAGAACGTTTGCCTGATCGGGCCGAATTCTCCGGGGCTGATCTCACCCGACGATGCCATTGTGGGGATCATCCCGGGTTCAATCACAATGAAAGGAAATGTCGGGGTGATTTCGAGATCGGGCACCCTCACCTACGAAGTCGTTCACGCACTGAAACAGGCCGGCATTGGTACAAGCACCTGTGTCGGGATAGGCGGGGATCCTATTGTGGGGACAAACTTCAGCGAGATCCTCTCACACTTTGAAGCTGATTCCCAGACTGATTTTGTGGTGATGATCGGCGAAATTGGTGGCAGAGAAGAAGAAAACGCGGCCGGCTTTATTGCAGAGAGCATGACCAAACCCGTGATCGGGTTCATAGCCGGACAGGCTGCCCCACCCAACAAGCGTATGGGACATGCCGGCGCAATTGTGGAAGGTGGTGTCGGTACTGCCGAGTCCAAGATTACGGCCTTACAGAACGCCGGCGTCCAGATCGCACGCTACCCCGAAGAAATCCCTGAATTAATTGAAACGCTTTGATTTAGCAAAAGTATAAGGGCTTTCCAATGCACCAATGCCCTTTTCACCCAAAATGCCTTCACAATTTTATAATAGCAGTTGATTTTATCTTCAATCTATATTATGTTTATGAATAAGCCCCATAGCAGGGTTCACCGTTCATTGAAATTAAATGTTAAACCAGGAACATAACTGACAAGAGCAATGGATCAAAAGAAATCAAACATCAAAAGGACTCTGGTTTCCCAGGCGAATTCGCCCATCAGCCGTTTAATTGGTCTTGGAA
>CAZXRL010000085.1:0-4674 GCA_964643275.1 uncultured Candidatus Brevefilum sp. | reverse complement strand
TGACCAGTGAAGATAAAAACCTTATTTGTGATTGTCGATATGCTCAACCGCGTCTTGCACAGTTTGGATATCACGAGCATCTTCATCAGAAATGGTGATGTCAAACCGTTCGCAGAATCCATCAATGAGAAAAAACTGATCCATGGAATCAGCCTTTAAATCTTCAATGAAACGGGTTTCAGGTGTAATATTAGCATCATCAATCTTTAAAACATCAACAATGACTTCAACAACCTCTTTTAATGTGTCGGACATATTAGCTCCTCCTATCTTGAGATGATCTACTAAAATTCTAACTCGCCTTTCAAAACTGTCAAGGTCGATAAACAGGTTCCTCAATGATAAACCCAAAACCATGAATAAAGATACTCCGATCGGCAATCGTAAACACGAGCACATCAACATCAATCTGGAAAAGGATGTCCAGTCATCGCTGACTAACGGGCTGGAGCGCTATCACCTCATCCATCAAGCCCTCCCTGAGATTTCATTGGCTGAGGTTGATCTCAGCCAGTCCCTCTTTGAGAAAACGCTTAAGGTTCCGGTCCTGGTTTCCTCAATGACAGGAGGTACCGCTGAAGCGGGCCGGCTCAACCGGATTCTGGCGACTGCTGCCCAGGAAACAGGTCTGGCCATGGGTGTTGGGTCCCAACGGGCAGCCCTCGCTAACCCAGAGCTTGCAGACACCTTCAAAGTCCGGCAGCATGCGCCGGATATTTTGCTTTTCGCCAACCTTGGCGCTGTTCAGCTAAATTACGGCTATGGGATTGATGAATGTCGCCGGGCTGTTGAAATGATCGAAGCCGATGCACTGATCCTGCATCTTAACCCCCTGCAGGAAGCCCTCCAACCCGAGGGCGATCACAATTTCTCTGGCCTCGCCAAAAGAATCGAAGCAGTTGTGAATACTCTGGGAGTCCCGGTGATCGTGAAAGAAGTTGGCTGGGGCATTTCCAAAGAAGCTGCCCGTCAATTTCGGGATGCGGGCGTCGCTGCGATTGACGTTGCCGGGGCTGGCGGCACCTCCTGGTCACAGGTTGAGATGTATCGTAATGAAAACCCCTTCAGAGCTCAGACCGCTGGTTCGTTTATCGGTTGGGGGATCCCCACAGCCGATTCGATCCTCAATGTGCGTGAGGTGGATCCTGAGCTCCCGGCAATTGCTTCCGGTGGGCTGCGCACGGGGATCGATATTGTCAAATGCCTGGCTCTGGGCGCCTGCCTGGGGGGTATGGCAGGCCTCTTTCTAAAAGCTGCGGATGAGTCTCTTGAGGCAACCGTCAACGTAATGCAAATGATCGTGGACCAGGTTCGGATTGCGATGTTTGCCTGCGGGGCAAAAAACCTCTCCGAATTGACCATGGATAAACTATCAGAAATCAATTGATCAGGAGCAGCTATGTCACTTCAACTCCTTTATCCCCAACTCCTCCCTCGCATTGAATCTGAGATCAAAGTGTTCATCGATTCTCTCGATTTTGGTGCCTGTGATGACATGAAGCACATGATCCAATACCACATGGGGTGGGTGAATAAAAATGGTGAAGAACCTCAGAGAGGGAAAAGGATCAGACCTTTGCTTTCCTTGCTTTGCTGCGGCGCGTTCCAATCCGGGGTTTCAAAAGCCGTTCCTGGGGCTGTCGCCATGGAACTTCTCCACAATTTCACCCTCATCCATGATGACATTGAAGACCAGTCACCTCTCCGCCATGGACGGCCAACCCTTTGGAAAAAGTGGGGCATAGCTCAGGCGATCAACACAGGCGATGCGCTGTTCAGCATCGCCCAGATCAGCGTCCTGGGCCTGGCTGCATCCTGCGGGGAAAACATCGCCATCAAAGCCGCTACCCAGCTGAATGACGTCTGTTTGCAGTTAACCCGGGGGCAGTTTCTGGATCTCTCTTTTGAGAAAGCTGCGGAAGTCCAGACATCCGCCTATTTGGATATGATCGAGGGCAAAACCGCCGCCCTGATCTCCTTTTCCACTGCTTTAGGCGCTCTTACGACGGGTCAGGAACTGCCGGTTCAAAATCAATTGGCTGAGTTCGGTAAAAACCTGGGGATGGCCTTCCAGGTACAGGATGATTTTCTGGGCATCTGGGGTGACCCGAAAGTCACAGGAAAATCTACCACAAGTGATCTAACAACTCGGAAAAAATCCCTGCCGATCCTCTTCGGTCTGGCTGAAAGCTCCGAATTTCGATCTCTTTGGAGACAGGACACACTTTCCCCTGAGGAAGTTGAACAACTGACGCGAATTTTAGATTCCTGTGGTGCGAAAGAGTATGTCAGGACTCATGCTGAGCAATATACAACTCGAGCGTATGAGATTTTGGATTCGGTTTTTCCAAGACGGAACAATTATGCGGATGCGCTGGTCGAACTGACCGATCAATTACTTGATCGTAAAGAATAGCGAACTTTTCAACCCACTTCAAGCACCTTCCGTTGTTTCCTGCTGCGCAGCAGCAACCACCCGCACTGGACAAGATGCGCAACAGTGAACGATGCAGAAGCGACAAATGCGCCTTTGAAGGACTGCGTTACGATCCCCGTTACGAGGATCACGGTCATGGAAATTAGAAAAGCTGTCACAGCTTCTGCAACTGCGCCGGTACGCTCGTGGAACACAATCATGCCCTGATAAAGACTGATATACACGCTCAGAAACCCAAGCGGCAATCCCAATGCAAGTGTAAAACGCCCCAGTGTGACTTTTGCAGGAGAAAGGTTCGCAATCACGGACAGCCAGAACTCAGCAAACGGTGTCAGCACAAAGATCAGTGAAATTCCAGTCACGACCAGGCCAGCTATCCAGGCAAACTTCCTCAAAACCGGATAGGAACGCGGCTCCTCAAGCAAAGCAACGACCGCCTCGTTATAGGCAAGCCCCGGACAGCGAAACATGAATATGATCCCGGATACTACCGACCAGACTGCTAATGATTCAAGGGGTTCGGGCATCCGCGAGATCGCGCCGCTGATCAAAGGCTGCCACAGGAGCCAAAGGGAAGAAGTCAACGCCAGTGGCAGATAGAAATTAAGGAATCGTTTGAGAGTTAGAGGCCGAGCCACCTGTGGAGCAGCTTTGATTTCCGGCAATATTCGCTTCATCCGAAAGCCAGTATAAACTGCTTCAACCGTCACACCCAACCCCTGGGCAAAGCCGGCGAGGATCGTTCCAGGAATTGTCTTAAGTGAAAACCCAACGATCAGCACAATCGCAACCACAATTAATCTGACGAGCGTGGTCTGACCGACGATCTTTGAGTGACCATGCCTGATCATAGCGCCGTGGTGAAACCGGCGGTAGGCAATGGCAAAACTCCAGGGGGCCAGGAAAATCAATCCCAGTCTCGCGGGTTCAATCACAGCTTCAGGGCTTTGGAGAAGAACTTTCACAACAAAATCATAAATCGGCGTGACTGCCACAAGCAGGTGCAGCGCAGACAAACCGCCCCCCAGCCAGAGCATGAACTTTCGCAACTTTCGGAAGGATTCCCAATCCCTGCTCAAGGTTGTCGAAGCGGCCAGAAGCATGATCACCGGGGCCTCAATGGTCAACGCGATCGGAAAGACCACCCCGCCATAAGCCGCCAGATTGATTTCCGCATTCACCAGACGGGCAACCACGGCGTTGATCGCGGGAAGTTCCATACTCATCAAAACCCAGCTTGCGACGAGTGGCAGCCAGGTTTTCAGGATCGTCAAATATTTCAGGGAAGGTAACGGTTGTGATGTTGTTTCTTGTGTGGTCAAAGTGTTTTCCTTGGAAATATTCTACAAAAACAATAAATTAAAACCCACAAATCTATTAGGTTTTTTTGAAGTAACTGAACTGGAAGACCGTTTATTTAAGGGGTTTATTATCTTGAGCGGTCTGGTTCGTCTCACAAGACATCCTGTCAATCATCTGCTAATGCTTCAGACGAGCTTTTGTCTTTCAGGATCTCCGCAGCACCTTGCGCCAGGATCGCCACGGCATACGGCAGACAGGCTTCATCAATGTCAAAACGCGGATGATGATGCGCAAAATCCAGCCCCTTCTCAGCATTGGCAGAACCCACAAAAATAAAGCACCCTGGGATCTCATCCATCATGAAGGAGAAGTCTTCGGCTCCCATGGTGCGGAGATCGTGCCCAATCTTCGCCTCAGGGTCACAAGCCCTGACCACATCTGCCATGACACCCACCAGACCGGAATCGTTCGTCACCGGGAGCGTCACCCGCTCACTGCTGATTTCCGCCGTACACCCCATCGCCTCAGCAATGCCATGGGCCAGGGCTTCCAGGCGGTTTTCTACGATTGCGAACACCTCCGGCTTGAACGCCCGGATCGTCCCCCTCAAAACCGCTTCCTGTGGGATGATATTAAAGGCCGTTCCCGCTTCAACCTGGCAGATCGAGATCACCGCGCTTTCCAGAGGGCTGACATTCCGGGAGACAATCGTCTGGGCCGCCGTGATGATCTGGGCAGAGGCGACCACCGGGTCAACCGTCTGGTGCGGTGCCGCACCATGACCGCCTTTGCCCGTAAGTTTGATCGTAAAGATCTCCGCACCGGCCATTGCCGGCCCGCGGGTCAGGCCGTACCATCCGACCGGCTTGTCATTCCAGACGTGCATCCCCATGGCGTAATCAGGGACCGGATCCTTCAGAACGCCCGCCTCCACC
>CAZXRL010000084.1:8045-10632 GCA_964643275.1 uncultured Candidatus Brevefilum sp. | reverse complement strand
AACGCCAGGGCCGTGACCGTGTCCGCGCCGCCGTAATAGATCGCGATCCGTCCGCTGGGCTTGTCATGGAGCGCGGCGCAGGGAAAGGCCACATTGGGCACATCGCCCACGTTCTCGTAAAGCGTCTGGGGCGAGAGCAGATACGGCGCGCCGCGCCGGATTACCTTCCACGGCTCGTCCAGGTCCAGCAAGGCCGCGCCGAAACTGTACACAAAGCCGTTGCAGGAGGTCAGCACGCCGTGGTAGAACATCAGCCAGCCCTCCGGCGTCTCAATTGGGATGGGGCCCGCGCCGATCTTGGTGCTCTGCCAGCCGCCCAAGACGCCCATCACGTAGCGATGCCGCCCCCAGTGTACCATGTCCGGGCTCTGGCTGAGGAAGATATCGCCAAAGGGCGTATGCCCGTTGTCGCTGGGCCGGCTCAGCATTACATAGCTGCCGTTGATCCTGCGAGGGAACAGGACGCCGTTGCGGTTGAAGGGCAGCAGCCCGTTCTCGAGGAAGGTGAAGGTCTCGAAATCAAAGGTGTATCCGATCCCAATCGTCGGGCCGTGGTAGCCGTTGCACCAGGTCACGTAATAACGGTCTTCCAGCCAGACCACGCGCGGGTCATAGCGGTGTTCGAATGTGCCCAGCTCGGGATCCTCATAGACCCAGTCAATCGGGTCATCATCCAGCGACCAGTTAATGCCATCCTCACTAAAACCGCGGTGGAGGTTCATCTCGCGTTTCCGGTTGTCGCAACGGAAAACGCCGGCAAAAGCGCCCTCGAAGGGGACCACCGCGCTGTTGAAAATGCTGTTGGAGGAAGGGATCAGATCGCGGGGGATGATCGGGTTGCCGGAATAGCGCCAGACGACCTCCGAGTTGCCGGCAGGGCGTTCTTCCCAGGGGATAGAAGCGAGGGGTTTGGGATTCATAATTGCTCTCCTTAAAGATAACTGAGGTTGTTATAATAAGAGGTAAGGTTGATGAGGATCAAAGGTGAAGGTTCTGTGATTAGCGGTTGACTAATTTAAAAATTCGATATAAGATAAATATTGGGAGCGCTCTCACAATCATACCATAAGAATTCATTCTCAGGCAATCATCCTGTCTCTTTATCCCCACAAGCGCGTTCCCAACCTGAAGCGTTTGGTAATTATTAAAAGGAATTTTCGTGTCTCATCTTACCTTAGAAGATATCGCAAAAAGGGCCGGCGTCTCGCGGTCAACGGTTTCCCGGGTGATCAACAACCATCCGAGCATCAGCGATTCGGCCAAAGAACGGGTCCTGGAAGTCATCAATGTAACGGGTTACCAGCCCAATGCGGCCGCCCGCACCCTGGCGTCGCAGCGGTCGCACATTATCGGTCTGGTGCTTCCCCACAGCGCCTCGGCGCTCTTCGCCGATCCCTATTATCCCTACCTGCTCAAAGGGATTACAAGGGCGTGCAATGCGCTGGATTTCACCCTGGCCTTCTTTCTGGCGTCCTCCAGGGAAGACGAGGAACAGATCTTCAGCAGGATCCCGAACCGCGGGCTACTTGATGGGGTGCTGGTCCAGTCCGGGCATCACGGGCACCTCGAGATTGTCGACCGCCTGATCGAAACGCAAATACCGCAGGTCGTTGTTGGACGGCCGTTCTTCCCGGAGACGGTGAGTTTTGTCGACGTGGACAACGTCGCCGGCGGAAAGGTAGCGGTCGAGCATCTGATCCGGCTGGGCTACCGGCGGATCGGGATGATCACCGGGCCGCTCCAAAGCACCGCAGGCATTGACCGCCAGAATGGCTATCTCCAGGCTCTTGAGGAACACAACCTGACCTTCGATCCCGCACTGGTGGTTGAGGGCGATTTCACAGACCCCGGTGGCTATCAAGCCATGCAGCGCCTGATCCCCCAGAAGCACGAAGCGGTCTTTGCAGCCTCCGATGTAATGGCGATCGGCGCGATCCGGGCGATGAAGGAACAGGATCTCTGCGTACCAGAGGATATCGCGCTGGTCGGTTTTGATGATATCCCCCTGACCACCCTGACAAATTTCCAGCTGACAACCGTGCACCAGCCTGTGGTTGAACTCGGGGTCAGGGCTGTTGAACTTTTGATCGATCTGATCAGGAACGGCACTGAGCCTCACCGCCATGAAATCCTGATGCCGGAACTGGTGGTGCGTTCTTCGTGTGGGTACTGCGTGACAAAAGAGAATCAGCTCTGAGAGATCCACAAATTCAGAATAAGTCACCCTCTTCAGCCGCCGGGGGATCGCAAAGTTATTGGCCTTCGGCTTGTCAATTTTCACACTTCACCCCTTCCCCGGTCCTAATCCTCCCCACCCGGCCAGTTTGTAGGTCATGTGCCGCGAAGCGCACGTGACAGAGAGAAAACCCATTCACGTCAGGTACTTCTTATGCGTATTACAGCACTCGGATTAATAAAAGCAGGTGATCAATCCTTCGCAACTTAACCTACTACAAATCATAATCAATCTTGTCGACAGCTGTAGGTCATGTGCCGCGAAGCGCACGTGACAGAGAGAAAACCCATTTACGCCAGGTACTTCTTATGCGTATTACAGCACTCGGATTAATAAAAGCAGGTGATCAAT
>CAZXRL010000084.1:0-7945 GCA_964643275.1 uncultured Candidatus Brevefilum sp. | reverse complement strand
GATCAATCCTTCGCAACTTAACCTACTACAAATCATAATCAATCTTGTCGACAGCCGTAGGTCACGTGCCGCGCAGCGCACGTGACAGAGAGAAATCTATTCTCCCCATTTTCCATTATTGGGTTCTTCCCATTCAGTTAAGGATGGATAAGCGCCACGTTTCTGCCATTCATGGAAGCTGCTATTTTGCCATTGATCGGGATCTGTGGCATAATCGTGCTTCACAGGATTGAAATGGATATAGTGGATATGATTCTCAAGGTCAATTTCATTTCTGATAACCTGATCATAAAAACGCTTTTGCCAGAATCTTAATGAGATATCCACCTTAGCCAGTCGTTTATATGACAACGTAAAACTTATTTTCAGTGAATGCATGATCTGACTGAAATTACTTTCTCCAATAGGTTGAATAAGAAAATGAAAATGATCAGGAAGAATGACATAAGCCAACATTGTAAATGGGCGATGTTCTTTGGTTTTATGCCAGACTTGCCTTAATAATGATACGTATTCAGGATGGTTAAATACAGGCCGACGGTTATCAACAACCTGTGTAATGAATACTATTTGACCGGGTTGATAATATCGCCGAAAGTTCATATTTCCCTCTTCTATAAACGTTAACTTATTATAAATTTCATTTCCGACATTGTCACGTGCGCTGCGCGGCACGTGACCTACAATTTACCATGTAAGTAGGTCTTACATGGTGAGGCTTTCCACAAGAGAATTTTACTGGCTTGGATGAATCAGACGGTAAAATAGTCTCACTGGCTTTTAATTAGATAGAGAAAAAATAGTGACAATGTGTTCGGGACGTACCCATGCAGTTTTACACCTTGGGCGGTCAGAATACACCATTCTTCGATATCTTCCTTGAATTTAACTTGGTTGATTTCACATCGGAGATGACAACTTAGTGGGATTCACATTGACCTGTGCGTAGTCTCCGACAAACCTAGATAAAATTGACACATGGTTGGAGACATTCAGTGAGAAAATATGCTATCTCAAAGAAAGGACAATCCTATGTTTGAATTAGGAGAAGTAATTTCATATCGAGAAATGTGTTCGGAAGAAGATGCTAGTTTACAACATGGGATGCATCACCGGTTGCGTAATTCTTATAGTGTTCTTCTTATGAGTGAACGGCCTGGTGCGCCATACAATGACGAAACACGTGAAAATGGGAAAGTGTTGATATATGAAGGCCATGATATCCCAAATTGGAAAAATGGTCCTAACCCTAAAGATGTTGACCAACCAATGTTCAATCAAAGTGGCTCATTGAGTAGAAATGGATTATTTTTTCAAAGTGCTGAAGCATATAAACAAGGCAAACCTGCTGAAATTGTCAAAGTATACGAAAAGATACGTCCTGGAATTTGGACCTATAACGGTCTCTTCCGTTTAGTAGATGCATGGCTTGAAAAAATCGACAAACGAAAGGTCTTCAAATTTAAACTTGATTTGATTGAGAATCAATTAACCAACATCCATAACCAAGGTGTTGACTTGGATCATCCGAGAATCATTCCGTCAAACGTAAAGCGAGAGGTCTGGAAAAGAGATGGGGGTAAATGTGTTCTTTGTGGGAGTGAAGACAATTTACATTTTGACCACATAATTCCTTATTCTAAGGGAGGAACGTCATTGGTTGCAGAAAACATTCAGTTACTATGTGCTCGCCATAACCTGCAAAAGCGCGACAATATCGAATAATATAATCCTCCCCACCCGGCCAGGGTAAAATCTGTCCCAATGCAGTATCATCCATCCACACATTCTTTCTATACTTAATCAAAATTGGTGCAGGTTCCGTCTTTGCCTCACTATTGAAACCTTTACCGGCCGCATCACGACACCCCCTCCTGAGGAACTCATCATGCAAGTCCCTGAAAACACCCAAAAACAACCCCTGCTCTCCCCCATCCTGCGCTGGTTCATGCTGGCGATGGTCCTCGCGAATGTCGCCGGGATGATGACGCCCATGCTGATCCCCCTCTACCTGACCGATCTTGGCGCAAACATCAGCGATGTCGGCCTGGTCTTCACGCTCACCTCCATCTCGATCCTGTTCCTGCAAATCTTCGGCGGCTGGGTGTCCGATAAGATCGGCCGCCTGCGGGCGGTTGCCATCGGCTCTGTTGGCGGGATCATCGGTCATGCCGCCATGCTCCTGGCCCCCACCTGGCAGTGGATGATCGTCGCACTGGCGATTTACCAGATCCCCTTTGCTCTGGTTGGCCCCAGCTTCCAGGCTTTCATTGCAGAGAATTCCGCCGAGGAGAAACGCGGCAAGGTCTTTGGCCTGACCCAAACGATCTACGCCATCACGGGTATCATTGGCCCGCCTCTTGGCGGGCTGCTGGCCGGCGGCTTCGGCTTCAAGTGGATGCTGGCGGTATCCGCAGGCCTTTATGCCCTGGCCGCAGCTCTTCGGATCTGGATGGCTTCCACAATGAGATCCCAGGCCGTGGAACAGCCCACCGAAAAACCCACCTTCGGGTCCTTCAAAAAGAGCATGGTCACCATGCTTGGGATGCTGATGGGCGGCGGGGTGCTGACCTGGATCTTCCTGACCGACGGGATTGCCGATATTGCCTTCAGGATGTCGGGTGAATTGCAGCCGCTCTATCTGGAACAGATCGCCGGCATCAGCCTGGAACAAATCGGCCTGCTGGGTTCAATCCACGCCATCGCAGGGATGTTCATCCCCCTGCTCTCCGGCAAGCTGGTGGACAAACACGGCGAACGGCTTCCCCTGATCTCGGGCTTCTTTCTGATCTTCGTTGCATTCGCCATCTTCCTGCGAGCTGACAGCTATCTAACTTTCGCAGCCAGTTGGGCGGTGTTCGGCCTGGGCGGCGGGATGCTTGGCCCGGCGTATCAATCGCTGATCACCAAGACTGTGCCCGCGAAGATGCTGGGGACCTTTTCAGGCGTGTTCAACAGCAGCCGCGGCTTTATCTCCCTGCCGGCCCCCTGGCTGGGGGCCAGGCTCTGGGAACGATACAGCCCCCAGACGCCCTTCATCATCACGGCAGGCGCGTCCCTGGCGATCATCGTGCCGATTTATTTCAAGTTCAAAGCGCCGGATAAGGCTGAGAAAGCCCGGCTCGCCGCAAAGATGACCCCGGCGGTGGAACCAGCAACGGTGGAACCCGGAGAATGATCCGCTGGGTCACCCATCTTTTCCTCGGATAATTCGCAGTTCCATTGAGACGCCTTCTAATGTTCAGGTGTCTCACTTCTTTTAAGACATGCGTCAGGTTCTGGAAGCCCCACCCGCGTAACCAATCCCCCCAGTTTGTGTTGACTCCTTTAAAGCATTATTATAGAATCATTTCATAGAACTATTCTTTTTTTAAAGCCATAATCGCTCTTCAAACAGGTGGAAAGGAGGTTTTATCGATTCAGACCAGTAAGACTCCCTTTCAGGTTGTTTTTTGCCAGATGATCAGCTCAAGTGTTTATAACTTGATGCCCTGGCAGGTCTCAGGAATCTGACCTAAGACCGAAATCAAAACCCTGTCATTAGGGGCGGAATACGTTTTTGATTATTGATCCAATTGATTGAATAAATCATCGTTCATACCAAAAAAGGAGATATCATGAAAGGCTTGTTTAAAATCACGACGCGGACGATTGTGGCAATCGGGATTGGGGCGGCGCTCTTTATGCTGCTCTTCATGTATGTCAAAATCCCTTCACCCGTTCCGGAAACCAGCTTCCAGACCGCTTATGGCCTGGGCGCGTTCTTCGCAACCCTCTTTGGCCCCATTGCAGGCGCGCTGATCCAGTTCACCGGCCATGCCCTCAGCGACGCGCTCCAGTACGGCTCCCCCTGGTGGAGCTGGGTCATCGCCAGCGGTGTTGCCGGCTTCGTCTTCGGTTTCGCCTTCAACCGCACCAAAGTTGAAATGGGTGAATTCAAAGGCAAGGACATCCTCACCTTCAACCTGATCCAGATCATCGGTAATGTCGTGGCCTGGGTTGTGGTCGCGCCGGTGCTGGATATCCTCATTTATCAGGAGCCCGTCAATCTGGTCTTCACGCAGGGCGTTACCGCTGCGATCATGAACATCATCAGCGCAGGCGTGATCGGGACGCTGCTGCTGGTCGCCTATGCGGCTACCCGTACCAAGAAAGGCAGTTTGAAAAAGGGAGAGGGCTAAACCGCTCGAACGCCCTCAATCTGACAGAACGAATATTTGGGATGGCTGTCTCCGCAAGGATGGCAGCCATCTCTTTTTGGTCAAGCTCCTTTACAGGAATAACCCCGGGAACTCGTTATAATTAGCGGAACTTTCAGGTACAATATCCATTCACTCCAGAAGAGCGGCGCATTCTTGATGGACAAACAAGCAATTATTGAATTCAAAGGCTTTACATTCCAGTATTACAGCCAGGCCGAACCCACCCTGCATGATATTAATCTCACCATCTATCGCGGCGAGAAAATCCTGATCGTTGGCCCCAGCGGCAGCGGCAAAAGCACCCTGGGTCATTGCCTCAACGGACTGATCCCCTTCGCATATAAAGGGAAGATGGAAGGCAGCCTGCTGATCAAAGGCGAGGACACGCAAAAGAAGAACATCTTTGCGTTATCGAAATGGGTGGGGACCGTGCTGCAGGATTCCGACGGTCAATTCGTGGGGCTGACCGCCGGCGAGGATATCGCCTTTGCGCTCGAAAATGACAACATCCCGTTTGATCGATTGCGCCAGCGGGTGAGGAAAGTCGCCAAAATGGTGGGGATGGACACGTTGCTGAAATCCTCGCCGTTCGAGCTCTCCGGCGGTCAGAAACAGCGCACGTCCCTCGCCGGGGTGATGGTTGATGATGTAGACATCCTGCTCTTTGACGAACCCCTCGCCAACCTTGACCCCGCCACCGGGAAAACCGCCATTGAAATTATCGACGACATCCACCGCGATTCCGGCAAAACGGTCATCATCATTGAACATCGGCTCGAAGATGTCCTGCACCGGTTTGTGGACCGGATCCTGGTGGTTCGGGATGGCAGGATCATCGCGGACCAAGATGCCCATTCCCTGGTCTCCTCGGAGATCCTGATGGAAACGGGAATCCGCGAACCGCTCTACGTCACTGCATTGAAATACGCCGGCGTTCCGGTCACACGCGAGATCCAGCCGGGTTATATCACCACGCTGAAGGGGAACCTTACCCATGACGCATTAAAGGAATGGCAGGATAAAATCAAAGCGCCACCTGAAAAAGATTCCCGCCCTTCAATCCTGAGCATGGAAAATGTCTCCTTTTCCTATGACGGCATCCAATCCGTCCTTCAGGATATCAACATCGATATCCGAGAGGGCGAGATGGTATCCCTGGTCGGGAAGAACGGCGCCGGAAAATCCACCCTCTCCAAACTCCTGTGCGGTTTTGAAAAAGAAGATACCGGCGTGATCCGCTTCCATGGCGAAGACATCAAGGACAAGACCATCAAGGAACGCGCTGAGATCATCGGAGCTGTCTTACAGAACCCCAATCAGATGATCTCCAAGCCCCTGATCTACGATGAGGTTGCGTTGGGGCTGCGCTTCAGGGAGGTGCCGGAAGAGGAGATCAAGGACCGAGTTGAGAAGGTGCTCAAGATCTGCGGGTTGATGCCGTTCGTGGAATGGCCGATCTCCGCCCTCAGCTACGGCCAGAAAAAACGTGTGACCATTGCCTCCATTCTGGTGTTGGGTCCCAGGATCATGATCCTCGATGAGCCTACCGCCGGGCAGGATTACTACCACTACACTGAGATCATGGAATTCCTGGTCGAGATCAACAAACTGGGCGTGACCATCATCCTGATCACCCACGATATGCACCTGATGCTGGAATACACGCCAAGGGCCATTGTCCTTTCAGAAGGCCGGATCGTGGCAGATACGGCGGCATCCGTTGTCCTGACCGACAGCCGGGTTATCCAAGAAGCCAATCTCAAAGAAACCTCGCTGTTCAACCTGGCGCAAATGGCCGGCATCCCCGACGGCACCCGGTTCGTACAGAACTTTATCGACTACGAGCGGAGGTTGAAGAACCGGTGAACGCTAAAATGAAACTCTTCTCCTACAATCTGGTGGACACCCCGATCCACCGGCTGTCTGGGCTGACCAAACTGATCTGCTTTCTGTTCCTGACCTTTGCGGTGATGTATTCCTATGATATCCGGGTGATCCTGCTCGTGATGGCATTCTCAATCGTTATCCTGAGGATTTCAAAAATCAAATTCTCTCAGATCCGGCTGATGGTCCTATACGTGCTGATCTTTGTCCTGACCAACGCCATCATTTCCTTCCTGTTTTCTCCTGAGATGGGCGTTGAGATCTACGGCACCCGCAATGTGATCGCAGGTCTTCCGGGGAAATTCGACCTCACCCAGGAACAGCTCCTGTATTCCACGACCAAGCTCGTCAAATACGCTTCGGTCATCCCCCTGGGGATCATCTTCCTGCTCACGACCAACCCCAGCGAATTTGCTTCATCCCTGAACCGGGTAGGCGTCCATTATAAAGCAGCTTACGCCGTCTCGCTGACCCTGCGGTATTTCCCCGATGTCCAGCGTGACTATCGGGATATCAGCCTCGCCCAGCAGGCCCGCGGCCTGGATCTTTCTCGCAAAGCCAAACTCGCACACCGGTTCAAAAACGCCTTGATGATCGTCATCCCCCTGATCTTTTCCTCGCTGGACAGAATTGAACTGATCAGCAATGCCATGGATCTGCGCGGGTTCGGCAAAGCCAAAACACGCACCTGGTACACCGCCCGAAGATTCAGCCGGCAGGACTATGTTGCCATCATCCTCTCAGCCCTGATCTTCCTGGGGACGATCAGCGTTTCCATCTTCATCAACCAAAGCCGTTTCTATAACCCGTTTATTTAGGAGGCCAGATTTGAAACCCATCCTCGTCTATCAAACCGATTTCAGTTACAAAGAAGGCGCGGTTTGCGCCATGTATGGCGTGGTGAAAAGCGTGGACCGTGAGCTGGAAATTATTGACGGGACTCACGAGATCCCAAAGTTTGATACCTGGAGCGCATCCTACCGACTCTACCAGTCCATGGCCTTCTGGCCGAAAGGGACGATCTTCGTGTCCGTGGTGGATCCGGGTGTCGGCACCCGCCGCAGAGCCTGTGTTGCCATGACATCAGATGGCTATTTTGTGGTCACGCCGGACAACGGCTCCCTGACTCACCTCAAACACTGGACCGGGATAACAGCGGTACGGGAGATTGATGAGACAATCAACCGCCTGAAAGGCAAGGACACGGAAGATGTGAGCGTTTTTCACGGCCGGGACCTTTTCTCCTATTGCGCTGCCAGGCTGGCAAGCGGAAGAATTACCTATGAAGAGGTCGGCCCGGAATATCCCCTTGGCGAGATCGTCTGCCATCCGCTGCAGGAGCCGGTTTTCGGGGAGGATGACGTTGAGGGCATTTTCGAGATCAACGACCCGCATTTCGGCAACCTCTGGACCAATATCCCGACTCGCGACTTTCTGAAGGCTGGCTTTGCTTATGGCGACCATGTGCAGCTCACCATCCAGCACAAGGGAGAAACTGAATTCTCTCAAAAGGTGCTCTTCGACCAATCCTTTGGCTTTGCCCCGAAAGGGGACGTGATCCTTTATAACAACGAATTGATGCGGATCGCAGTTGCGATCAACCAGGGCAGCTTCAGTGAGGATTACGACCTTGGCTTTGGGCCCGAGTGGCAAATCAGAATCAGTAAATAAGTAAAAACTTTACAGAAGCCCTCAGAAACTGTACAATTAATTCATACTTGATATACAGGTTTTGTATTTGCGAAAAATATCCTGTGTAACGGTTTTTTCACCAATAGAGTTAAGGAGTCTCGAATGGCAAAAATTATAGATGTTGAAGGCATTGGGCCGGTTTATGCTAAAAAATTGATCGATATTGG